>JBBQHB010000006.1:0-104560 GCA_038323575.1 Bacteroidales bacterium
ATCCTTCAACAGGTAAGCATTCACCATGTCTTTTAGGTAATCCGCTTTGTCATTCTCATTATCCATCATTTCAACTTCAGGATAGGTCCCATAAATCAATCTGGAATCTAACCTTCGTCTGGTTTCCAAAAGGTTCTCGGATACAGAAAATTCCTGCTGGCTAAAGGGGAAAAGCAGAAACGTATGACTGCGACCCACCAATGGTTCGCCAGTTTTATAGTTTAAGTCGAATGATGATGAACCACTGGCTATGATACGAATTCCTTGAATCTCATCTACCAAGAGCTTTAGTTTCTGACCAATTTCAGGAACATTTTGTGCTTCATCAATCACCAGTAAATCAATCCCATTCAGCAGATTCCGATAATTTGAGATGCTTTTATCCTGAAGCAGTGCCAAGGAATCGTTGTCTTCTCCGTTTAACAATAGAAATTTACCTTTAAATTCTTCAATTATCTGGCGAATCAGCACACTCTTCCCTACTCTCCTTGCACCATATAGAAGAATAACTTTATTGGGCAAAAGCTTCCTCCTGATCTTCACTGTCAATAATCTGTCTAAAGTGCTCATATATTGTACATTTTACAACCACAAAGAAACAGAAATATTTACAGAAAACCAACTTTACTATATATTCCGTCATTACGTTGACGATTTTACTATATATTTCGTCATTACGTTGACGATTTTACCGATTATCACCATTGGATTGTGTACAACAAAATAAATCAGGAGCACCGCCCAGTAATTTCTGTTTGGTACTCCTGATAAATAAAAATGCCTGAAATCACAGGTATTCGGATGGTTACTTCGTCTTTCTTGCGTTTTTTAGCAGGTATTCTGTCAAATTCTCAGCTGCTTTCATGTTTTCAAAATCTGCCGGCAGATAAGCGTGATCAATGTATTCGTTGTAAATCCACGGATCGCCCAAAGCCACAACCAAACCCTTCCCTACTTTGGCCTCAGCCATGAAAACAATACCGTTTTCAGTAAGGATAGATTTGGCAGGCTCTTTTAAATTAAAACTTGAAACCTCCTTCATGTACACTTTTGAAACGCCTTTCCAGATGGGATGGTCAGGAAAGGAAGTAAATGCACCCATATCCCATTTCCTGTTAAGCACAGGATGAAGGCTGACATGGTTAAAGTAAATGCCAAATTCGGTGGACAGCATGTTCAGATGGGTAAACTCACAATTGGGCGCATCGTTGGCCAGAATCATCAGTACTCCTCCTTTGTTTACCCAGTTCTTGATGGCCTTAATGTCGGCTGGCTGAAGGTAATTGGGCGACTTGGCTTCGGACGTTGTATCCGGATCTACAATAATATAAACATCGAGTTTGGCCAGGTTTTTGGAATCCGCTGCCTGTTCAATTGTAGTCAGCGTAGCTCCTTGTTTCTTGAAGAGATCGCCCCATTGGGAATAACCGCTGTTCTCGGTATCTGTCCATAAATAATGGAATGGCTTACCGGTAAGAGGTTTGGTTTCGCGGTTGTACCAGTTGTCGAGGCCGACAACCTGTGCAAAGGAAAATTGAGCTGCAAACAGCAGACTAACTACCAATAAAAAAGTTTTTTTGTTTTTCATTTTTAAAAATTCAATGTTAATTTATCCAAACTAATTTTTTATCACTCCGAGTCGTCAAGTCGTCCAGTCGTCCAGTCGTCCAGTCGTCACATCATCCTTTTTTGGTCTCCCGCTTCATCCTGTTTATGTATTCCGAAGGAGTCTGTCCAAGCTGTTTCTTGAAACACATGGAATAATAGGAATGAGAATTGAAACCAACTTTGAAGCAAATCTCGTCAATATTTGTTTCACCGCGTTCAATAAGCTCAATAGATTTTTTGATCCTGACAAATTTAATAAACTCCGTGGCAGACTGGTCGGTGAGGGCTCTCAATTTCCTGTGCAGTGAACTTCTGCTCAGGTTAAGTTCCGAGGCCAGGACATCAACGGTAAAGGTTAGATCAACCATATGATTTTCAATCGTCGCGGTGGCCTTTTCCAGTAACTCCCGGTCGGGCTGGAATTTTTGCATCTCTTCTTTCCATTGGCCGGGAGCTTCAATGAATTTTTCGCGCAGACTGGCTCTTGAATCGAGCAATTTCCGGATTCTTATTAAAAGAAGGCGGTCGTCAAAAGGTTTGACAACATAATCATCGGCACCTGTTTCAAAACCTTCCAACTGACTCTCAACAGAAGAAAGCGCAGTAAGAAGGATTACCGGTATATGACTGGTATTCAAATCTTTTTTAAGCACATGACAAAACTCATTTCCATTCATACCGGGCATCATCACATCGGCAAGAACCAGATCCGGACTGAATTCCTTTACTGCTTTGAGCCCTTGCAGCCCATCAACTGCAGTGTCAACATGGTAAAATTCAGACAAAATAGTAATGAGGAACCGCTGCATCTCTTTGTTATCTTCTACAACCAGAATTTTTATCTCTTTTTTTGATTTATCTCCGGCAGATGGATTTTGCATTGGGTGGATTCCGTTTTCTTCGAAAGTCAGCGTTTGAGATACAAATTTCTGTATCCCTTTCTCAATTTCACTGCTGGTAATCGGCAGCCTGACATAAAAAGTTGCCCCCATGTTCTCACCGGTGTAAACTTCGATCTGTCCCTTGTGCATCATGGCATATTCTGCACAAAGGTGCAATCCTATCCCAGTGCCGGTATTTTGTCCGGGAGCCTGATAAAACACCTCGAAGATATTTTCCAGATTTGCCGGAGCAATTCCTTCTCCTTCATTTTTAATAAGAATAGTTACAAATTTTCCGGGAATACTTTCTCCTACTGAATAGTGATACGGTTCAGGAAGGAGTCCGGGTTGCCATTCAGGATTTTTCAGGGATAACTTGATCGTTCCTTCCGGTTTGGTGTATTTTATTGCATTTGACAGCAGGTTGAAAATCAGTTTGTCAATTTTATCCGGCTCAATCGATAAGAAAAGGGTTGAGAAATCTGACTCAAAAGAGAACCTTATCTTTCTTTCATTGTCCTCCAGCGAAAAACATTGGAATACTTCATGGCAGAGTGCAACCAGGTCAAAAGGATGAGGGTGGAAATTTACCTTTCCCAGCTCAATTTTACGGATATCCAGAATCTGATTGACCAGCCTCAGAAGTCTGTTGGCATTGTTTTCGATCATTTTCACTAGTTCCAACGGCTCCTCCTGCCCGGAAATTTTCCTTTTCAGGAGTGACAGCGGTGAGAGGATCAGGGATAGCGGTGTCCTGAATTCATGGGATATATTGGTGAAAAACTGAAGCTTTAACTGGTGCAGTTTCTCTTCATTCTCGCGTTGAATCCTCTCCTGCAAAACATTCTTTCTGAGGCGGTTTCTAATTCTAAGTATGCGCTGGACCAAATAAATAACAACCAGCATTGACACGACATAGAAGAGGATAGCAACATCAGAACTCCAGAATGGTCTTCGGATAGTAATTTGAAGTCTTGTCGGCGTTTCATTCCATTTTCCGTCATTGTTGGCAGCCATGACTTCAAAAGTGTAATTACCGGGTGGAATCTTGGTGAAAACAGCTTTGTTTTCCTTTTGAATTTCAATCCAGTCGGAACTGTACCCGGCCAGCCGGTATTTAAACCTGTTTTTCTGGGGAATCAGGTAATTATTTGCAACAAATTCAAACTTCAGCGAATTCTGGTCGTATTTTAGTTCAAGATGATCCAGTGTCAAAAGCGACTGTTTGATTAAATCCGGATCACTCAAATGGGAAACTGTCTGGCTGTTAATTTCCAGACTGGTGATAAATGCTTTCGGAACCACCGGATTCTCCTTCATCTTTTTGGGATCGAACCGGGTAAATCCATTGGAGCCCCCAAAGTACATCTCCCCGTTTTTGGACATAAATGCAGATCCCGGATTAAACTGATTTCCCTGCAGCCCATCCATGTAATCGAAATTCCGGAAACGCTTTTGAGCCTTCAAGTAGGCTGAAATTCCGTTCTCGGTACTCATCCAGATCACCCCGGAAGCATCCTGCAGTATTCCGTATACATCGCTTCCCGGCAGGCCATCCTTCTCTGACAGCTGTGAAAATGTACCCGTATCCGGATCATAAATATTGACACCTCCGCCGGCTGTTCCGATCCATATATTCTTTTCTTTATCTTCGAGAAGCGAACAAATATTGTTGTTGCTTATCCGGTTATTCTTGTCCGGGTTGTAAAAAAATCTGGTGAATTTTTCTGAACCTTTCTCTTTCTTATTTAGTCCTTCATTCGTGCCAACCCACAGGTTTCCTTTTGAATCGACCAGGAGCGACCGTACATAAATGGCAGACAAGGATTCAGGGTCAGAATTATTGGGTATGTAATTCCTGATCTGCTGATTCTTGTAGTTGTAGTAAAACAACCCCCGGGTCGAAGAGCCAAACCAAACACCCTCCCTGTCAGAAGTAATGTCAAAAAATTGTTCTTTGATATCATCTATCAGATCAAAATGTTTGAATTCGCTTGCTCCCTTTTTCCGATAGAAGATTCCGTATGAAAAGGTGCCGATCCAAAGCGTACCGAAGTGGTCTGTATGTAAGGACTTTATGCTGTTAACCAAACCCTTGGCAGTATTAATTCTGGAAAAACTAAAATTATGACTACTATTCCCCAAAAAATTAAGCTGTCCTTCTTCAGTTGAGGCAATCACCCCTTCATTAGGTGTTTCCTCAAAATCACTTACAACATTATCGCTCAGTGCGTTATTTATAGACTCCCTCTTGAAATGTTCAAAATTATTTGACCATTCATTGATGTAGCTAAGTCCTCCCGACCAGGTCCCGATCCAAATCCCGTTACCGGAATCCCGGTATATCTGGAAGATACTGCTGTTCTGCAATCCGGGATAGTTTTCTTTTTCAATCACTTCGTTTCCACCGGGTTTTATCCGTACCAAACCTTTAAAAGTACCTATCCATATCTCGTTTTTGTTCCTGAAAATGGTTCTGACATAGGAACTTGGTATCCTGAATTGACCTTGCTCATTGTCGCTGTAATGTTCTGTTAAAACACCACCATTACTTAATTTATCCACACCGCCCCAGATATAACCGATCCATATTTGATCGCCGTCCGGCAGAATTGTACTGACATTTTCTGTTCTCGTCCGCACAAAAAATGATATTTCCCTGTATGGCGGATCACAATAGTAGATACCGCCGTTCTGACCTCCCAGCCATATGCGCTTATTGTGACTATCCTTCACAGCAAGCCTGATCAAATCATTTTTCTGAATTTCGGGCAAGACCAAAATATTTGCAACTCCGGTCTTCATATCAATAGCAGAAAAACCATTTATGTCGACCATCCAATATGCACTGTCTGCTGTCTGAAGAATTTGAAGGACGTTCGTACCCCGCGGATTACCGGCAACATCGTGAAATGAATACCTTTTGAAAAATTCACGTTGATAATCATAAGTACAGATTCCGTTGTTGGTGGAAATCCAAAGCTCCTTTTTCATGTCCAGATAAAGGGACCGAATGGCATTACCCGGTAAAGAGGTTTGATCATCGGGTGCATTGATGAACTTAACCGTTTCAACAGAATTGTACCGGTATACGCCATTGTTTGATCCAAACCAGATAAAACCGAATTTACCCTCGCTGATAGAACTGATTGATTCATAGGAAAATCCTCCTTCAGGTGAAATCTTCGTGATTTTAAAATCTTCAGCGAATGCCCCGGAAGGCACGCATAAGGTTAAAGATGCAATTAACAGCAAAAGGAAGAAAGCAGGTTTCATCTCGCTAAGTTAAACATTCAGCAATTTTTTCTTCACAAAAGAAATCATTTTTTAACAAATGTCTCAAAACGGAACCATCTGTTATATTTTGAGACATAATTGACAGAATCTGGGACATAATTGATCGTCTGACAGGTTTGATTCAAGCTAAATTTGAGTTAGAAATACACAAATCCGATAACAACTAAACCGGATTAATGAAGAAAAATGATTAAGTCAAGAAATGTAATTTGTATTCTGGCAATATTGCCAATGTTTTTCTCTTCTTGTTTTTCAGAAGTCAGGATTAAAAATGCCTCTTCTGATTTTATTAAAAAGCAACTTAAATTATTGGTGGTTTCGTTCAAAGAAGCCAAAATGCAGGCAAACGGCAAAGATTTGGTTACTGTTCGAAGTCTGAACGGCGACGGTTCATTAAAACTAATCCCCTCCAAAGACTGGTGCAGCGGCTTTTATCCGGGATCGCTCTGGCTCGGATTTGTTTTAACGGATGATACGGAGCTGAAACAGCTTGCTGCAGATTTCACCCAACCTCTTGAACAGGAAAAATTCAATGGAAAGACCCATGATATGGGTTTTAAAATGATGTCCAGTTTCGGCCAGGGGTACCGTCTGACGAAAGATTCCGTTTACCGGGAAATATTAATACAATCAGCGAAAACCCTTTCGAAGCGCTTCAACGACAAGGTAGGAGCAATACGCTCCTGGGATCACAACAAAGACAAATATGAGTTCCCGGTTATCATTGACAACATGATGAACCTGGAGCTTCTTTTCTGGGCCACCAAACAGACCGGCGACCGGCAATACTATAAGGTGGCTGTAAAACATGCAGAAACAACACTTGCCAACCATTTCCGCGCCGACAACAGCTCTTTTCATGTGGTTGACTATGACAGCATCACCGGAAACATTATTAAAAAGTGCACCCACCAGGGATTTTCTGACTCATCCGCATGGTCACGGGGTCAGGCGTGGGGTTTGTATGGTTACACCATGTGCTACCGCGAAACCGGAATCATCAGTTTTTTGTACCAGGCAGAAAAAATTGCAGCTTTTATCCTGAATCATCCCAACCTTCCTGCGGATAAAATACCCTACTGGGACTTTGATGCGCCAGCCTCTCCAAACCGGCCGAGAGACGTTTCTGCTGCAGCAATCACTGCCTCTGCACTCTTCGAACTGGCACAATATTCCCCTTCAAAAAAAGCCTTTTACATCCAATCGGCAGAAACTATATTAAAAAGCCTGGATATGAACTATTTATCCAAAGCCGGAACCAACAAGGGATTCCTGCTTGGACACTCGACAGGATCCTTCCCTCATAATTCCGAGGTGGATGTCCCCATCAATTATGCCGACTACTATTTTCTGGAGGCGCTGTTAAGACAAAAAGAGCTAAAGAACTAATGTATAACGAAAATCAATTAAATGGATAAGTATGAAAAATGATGCTACGCAAAAATTTTACCTAAAGAATCGTTTTCGGTTTCTGGCAATGCTATTCATAGTTGGGATATTAATGTTCTCCCAACTTGGAGCAATGGCCCAGAGACGAACTATTTCAGGTACGGTTATCGGTGACGACAAAACCTCAATCCCCGGGGCTTCGATTGTCGTCAAAGGAACCCAGATTGGGACAATAACAAATTTTGACGGGAAATTCTCCCTTGATATTCCCGCTACCGCCAAAATACTGGTTGTCACTTTCGTCGGACTTGAAGCGCAGGAAATTCCTATCGGTACAGGCAGCGTTTACAAAGTAACCCTGACGGAGAGCAAAATAAAAATTGATGAGGTGGTCGTTGTAGGATACGGCGCTCAAAAGAAAGAGAGCGTCGTAGGCTCAATAGCCCAGGTCTCCAATGAGAAACTGAAGCAAACCGCCAGTGTTTCCGACTTAAGGCAGGCCCTGGAGGGTCAGGTTCCGGGTCTTGTTGCGCTTACAGCCTCCGGTGAACCGGGCGGTATTCTTACCGGTGAAAGTGCCACCAACCTGTTTATCCGCGGACAAAACACCTGGAACGGAGGTCAGCCGCTGGTACTTGTGGATGGTGTTGAAAGAAGCATGAACAACCTCGACGTAAATGAGGTAGCGAGCATGTCTGTCCTTAAAGATGCCTCTGCAACTGCCGTATTTGGGGTAAAGGGTGCCAACGGCGTTATCCTTATAACCACCAAACGTGGAACAGAAGGCAAGACCACGCTCAATTTCAATTACAATTCCACCGGTTCGATGTTGTCGAAGCAACCTGCAAAATTAGATTCCTATGCTGCAATGATGGCAAAAGATGAGATCATTGAGCGGGAGGGTGTTCTCAACCAACCATCCTGGAGCGCTTATGTTCCCTATGAAATTGTACAGCGGTACAGGTTACCCCAGACTACAGAATATGCACAGATTTACCCGAATGTAGACTGGCAAAAGGAAATGTTTAAACCAATGGGGTTCGCCCACCGGTTAACGCTGAGCGCCCAGGGCGGAAGCAAAGCAATCCAGTATTTCGGATCCATGGCCTACCTGCACGAAAGCGATATGTTCAAAGATTACAGCAATGGCAAGGGTTACGAGCCAAACTACAATTTCGACCGTTTTAACTTCAGGAGCAACATAGATGTTAAACTGACCAAAACCACCAAATTCAAATTGAATTTATCAGGTTATTTCAGTCAGAAGAATACCAACTACAACAATGAGTCAAGCACCAGCAGGGCAGATGCGTGGATGTGGAAGGCAACCTATGGTCTGGCACCTAACCTCTTTTTACCCATGTATGATGACGGGAGATGGGGTGCTTACGCCGAGGGAGGCAACAATACTGTAAATCCACTGGCCATTGTATACAACATCGGGATACGGCAAACGCGCACCACACAATTAAATTCCGATTTTACGCTTGAACAGGACCTGAGTTTTATTACAAAAGGATTGAATGCCAAAGCAGCCCTGTTTTTTGACAACAGCATCCGTTCCGAAGGCGGCATTTGGGATGTTGTCAATAGTGCACGTGCCAATGAGGCTGGCTCCAATGTGAAGTTCAAGCAAATTTACCCGATGAAGTACACAGGCCCGACGCAGGATCCTAGTGAATATACAGCTCTTCTGCCGGTTAGCGATGAGGAATATGGCTGGGTGCTAAGACCCTGGACCATTCGCAATGAGGTGATTGCTGACGGAGCAAATTTTACAAGTGGTATCCCCGTCGACCGCCGGCTGATGTACCAGATGCAATTGAATTACGCCCGCAAGTTTGACAAACACAATGTATCTGCCATGGGATTGTTCAAGCGCGAAGAGTTCGCTTCCGGCAGTATGTTCAAGAACTACAGGGAGGATTGGATTTTTCGTGCAACGTATGATTACAATGCCAGGTATCTGCTTGAAATGAACGGCGCTTACAACGGTTCCGAACAATTTGGCCCCGGATACAGGTTCGCCTTCTTCCCCTCTTTGGCGCTGGGATGGAACGTTTCCAACGAAAAATTCTTCAAAATCCAATGGATCGACAAATTGAAATTTAGGTTCAGCATGGGAAAAGTCGGGGATGATAAAGTAAGCGGAAGCCGCTGGTTATACGCCTCGCAGTATGCAACCGGAGGCAGGGCAGGATTGAATGAAATTACGAACGGGACAAGCCCTTACACCATGTACCGCGAATCTGTGGTGGGAAACCCGGACATTCAATGGGAAACTGCCATTAAAAACAATGCAGGTTTGGAATTAGCCATATTGAAAAATCTGTTCACTTTAAACGTTGATTACTATACGGAAGACCGTACCGGTATTTTACTGGCCGGAAACCAACGGAATGTCCCTGCTTTCTTCGGGGCGACGCCCCCCAGCGCAAACCTGGGCCGGGTAAAATCCAATGGTTACGAAATTGAACTGGGATTCAACAAAAGAATCACCGACAAAACCAATATTTGGTCAAACGTTGCCGTTTCGCACAATGAAAACACTATCATTGACCGGGATGATCCGCCTTTGCAATACAATTACCTGAAACAGACAGGTTATCCGATCGGACAGCAAAAGAGGTTGCTGAAAACTGATTTTTACACCAACTGGGATGAGGTTTATGCCAGTGTGCCAACAGAAACAGCCGATTTACAAAAACTGCCCGGCTATTACAATCTGATTGACTTCAATGCCGACGGTGTTATTAAAACCAGTGAAGACACCCCCCCGGTAGGCTATTCCGAGGTTCCGCAAAATACAATAAGTTTTTCTCTCGGAACAAACTACAAAGGATTCACTTTTATGGTTCAGTTTTACGGGGTAAACAACGCCAACCGCTGGATCCCGTTCGACAACTACGCCAGCGACATGGATATTCTATTTTCGCATGTTGCAAATTACTGGTCAAAAGACAATCCCAATGCAAGCTCCTTTTTGCCAAGGTGGAAAACCCAGGCTGAAAATATCGGAGATTATTACCTCTACGATGCCTCCTATCTCCGGTTAAAAACCGTAGAGATTGCCTATTCATTCAATGACGTTGCATGGGTGAAAAAAGCCGGTTTCTCCAATTTGAGGCTTTCCCTTAACGGAAACAACCTTTATTTCTGGTCAAAATTACCGGACGACAGGGAATTGACCTACACCGGCGGAAGTGCAACGGAAGGATCTTATCCCACTGTCAAGAGGATAATGTTTGGACTTGAATTAACTTTTTAAGCTATAAGAAAATGAAAAAGATAAAGAATTATATAGGCACTGGATTCATTTTCCTGATGTTAATGCTGGCTTCAACTTCATGTGAAAAATACCTTGATAAAGCCCCCGAAGCCAGTATAACAGACAAAGATGTATTTGGAAACTTCACGAGTTTTCAGGGTTTTGTTGAAGAAATGTATAATTGCATCATGGATCCTGACAAAGGAGGCGCCTGGAATAAATATTTATTCGCTGACGAGACACTTAATAATTATATCTACAATTTTGATTTGGGAAATTACTGGGGTAATGAAACCTATTTCTACGGAGCTACAGTAAAAACGTCAAGTAATACCGCCAGGGACAGAAGAATATGGGAGTATGCCTGGTACGCCATCAGGCAAGCCAATATGGCCCTGGCCAAAATCGATGAGAAGGGTCTTTTTGAAGGAACGGAAGAAGAAAAAAAACACATCAAAGGTCAGGCCTTGTTTTTCAGGGGCTGGTTCTACTTCGAAATATGCCGCTATTGGGGAGGAATGCCGTACATCACAAAAGTATTGGATCCTACAGAAAGTCTGGTTTCTCCGGAATTTAACAGGCTTAGTTTCCAGGAAACTGCAAAAAAAATGGCGGCAGATTTCAGGGCAGCAGCCGATCTGTTGCCCAATCATTGGGATTTGTCTGCTCCGGGTCAGAAAACTTTGCTGAACAACCGCGACAGGATCAACAAATTTCATGCACTCGCCTATATGGGTAAGGCTTTGCTGTATGCCGCAAGCCCTATGATGAACGAAGAGGTAAAGAACGGTAATACCTACAATGCCGCATTGGCCGGACAAGCAGCAAAAGCTTTTGGTGAACTGCTTATCCTGGCAGACCAGACCGGGATTTATAAACTCCAGTCCTGGGCGACATGGACCGACAATTTCATCAAGTTAAATAACCTTAGGCCGGGAGGTACTGAAGTTATTATGACGCCTACTATTTACGACAGAACCCGTGTAAGAAACTCAACCCTCGGGGCAATTTGCCCCTCCTCCATGGGTTTGAACAGTGGATCAAATGCTGACGTGCCAGCGCATAATTTTACCAAAAACTATGGCATGGCCAATGGTTTACCAATAGATGACCCGGCTTCAGGATTTAATCCAAAAGATCCGTGGACAGGCAGGGAAGCCCGATTCTACAAAGACATCGCAATAGACGGCGAAAAATGGTGGGCAACCGCCGGCGCCGACCAGTTTGCACAATTGTACAACGGCGGCCGCCACCGCTCCCAGATAAATCCTCCAAGCGTAACAGGCTACTACCAGAAGAAATTCAGCGGATTGAGTCCTACCTTTTCACTGTCACAAGCTGGTTCTCTGATGGAGTTTGTACCCTATATGCGTCTCGCGGATGTTTACCTGATGTATGCCGAAGCAGTCCTATTCAGCGACAATGGCACCCCGAAGAGCACTTCAGGCAATTACCCCCTGACAGCAGAACAGGCATTGAACGTTGTCAGAAACAGGGCACAAATACCGAATATTTCTGCAAAATATACAGCCACCAGAGACCTATTTTTCGAAGAAATCGTAAGAGAGCGCGCTGTTGAGCTCTCCTTCGAAGGAGCACGTTTCTGTGATTTGAGACGCTGGAACCGCAACGGGGATCCAAGATATTTAGACAAAACCGCTATCGATTTTGACAGGGGAAGTAACGGAAAACCAATAAACATTGTGGAAAGGCTGATTGTGAGGCGCACCGCCGAGAAGAAACACAACTGGGTTCCTATTCAGGTTAAGTTCACAAAACAGTATGAGGGTTTTCCTCAAAATCCGGGATGGTAACGTGCGAATAACAAATTTAAAACTTTAACAAATGAAGAAAAAATACGCTGTCATATTGGCTTTTCTAAGTTTAGTGCTATTACTTATCCCAAATAATGGTTACGCACAAGAGGAAAAGTCGATCGTAGTTAAGTCTGTCGTCACTGACAAAGACGGAAAACCGGTCGCAAATGCTGAACTTTTTTGCGGCAATGCTTACACCAAAAGCGATGCTGCAGGAAAATTCACCATCGCGATGGAATCCGGATCGAAACTGATCATTGAAGCAAAAGGATTTGAAACTGTTGTGATCACCGCTGACGAAGTGAAAAACAGGACTAAAATCATTCTGACTTCAACCAAATTCTTATATGAATCCGACGAACAAGTCAACCTGGCATTCAAAAAGGCTTACTCAGGAGATGTCGTGGGCACTGTCAGTAAAGTGAACACCACTAATATTGACACCTATGACAATTCAGTTTGGGCAGATAATGTTCTGACAGGCCGGACACTCGGAATGATCGGAAGCAACAACATCCGTGGTTTGGGAATTGGCATAAATGTGGCCGATTTAACCGGCAGCGGCTTGAATTCCGGTAATACGTTGTTTGTGGTTGATGGCTTACCCAGGGATATACAGTCCCTCAGGCTGTCAGAAATTGAAAAGATCACAGTGCTTAAAGATGTAAATGCCTCGGTATTATACGGCGCCGCAGCAATCAACGGGGTCATTCTCATTACTACCAAGCGTGGGGAAGCATTTAAAAACAGATCGGCCTTTACTGCAAATTACGGGATATCCGTACCTAGGGCTAAACCGCAATTTTTGAACTCGGCAGATTACATGACCTCATTCAACCAGGCACGGTTAAATGACGGACTGTCAGCACAATATCCGGATGCCACAATTCAAAACTACAAGACCGGAAATCCTTACCGTTATCCATCTGTCGATTATTACTCTAGTGAATACATGAGATCATTCAAAAATTATTATGATTTGAAGAGTGAATTTTCGGGCGGCAACGATATCGCCAAATATTATTCAAATATTGGCTGGTATTCTGACGGGGGAATCCTGAACTTCGGGCAGGGTGCAGAGGCACGGAACAATATTTTCAATGTCCGGGGTAATGTCGATTTGAAAATCAACAGTTGGATCAAAACCTCCGTAGATGGTACTGCAACATTTGGCAACAACAAGAGACAACGCGGCAATTACTGGTCTGACGCTGCATCAGACAGACCTTTCGAATTTACACCTTTGCTGCCTTTTAGTCTGATGGATCCGGCTGATCCTATGCTAACCGGCAGAAAAAACGATGTGGGCGGACAATACCTGCTGGGGGGAAATACCAGCTTTTTGACCAATGCGATTGCTGATGGTTATTCAGGAGGAGTATACGAAAGCATTGCACGCAAATTCTCATTCAACAACCGGGTGGACATCGATCTTGCCAAAGTGACCACAGGGCTTTCTTTCCATACCAACATCAGCTTTGATTATCTGATGAGTTATGACCAGACTGTTGCGAACCAGTACTCCGTATACAATCCGACCTGGGATGTTGTGGAAGATAAAATTACAAGCCTGCAGCAACTGGGTCTGGATGCGCGTCCGGGCACACAGGTAGTAGGAAACACCTTTTTTATAAGGAAGTTAGGGTTTTACGGACTTTTTAGTTACGACAGAACCTTCGGGGATGTTCATCACATAACAGGTTCATTCCTTGGCTATGGAAGTAACTACAAAGAACAGGGAGATTTTCAAGGCGTTAAAAACGCGCACCTTGGTTTGCAGCTGACTTATGTTTACAACAAAAAATACATCGTTGATTTCAGCAGCGCCTATGTAAACTCGGTTAAATTGAAACCAGGCAACAACAGAGGTTTCTCACCCACATTGGGCCTTGCCTGGATGGTGAAATCAGGGGATTTCCTGGCATCTGCAGCCGCAATTGATTTTTTGAAGTTAAGATTATCCGGTGGTATATTAAATTCTGACCTACCGATAGGTGGTTTCTTTTACTATGACAACCGGTATACCACTTCCGGCAGCTATGGATGGGATGAGGGCGTCAGAAGCCGTTCAGGAGTCATGTCCAGCTGGCCGGATAACCCGAATTTAGGCTTCACCAAACGCAACGAGATAAATTTTGGCGCAGAAGGTCTGTTTTTCAATAAAATACTGGGAGCGGAAGTCAATCTGTTCTATGATGTGTACAACGGTTTGGTAACACGTCCGGCTACGCAGTACCCAAGTTTTTATACCGATTTCATCCCTTACCAGAATTTCGGGGCAGAGAATTACAAGGGAATTGAATTCAGCCTTAATCTTAATAAATCTGTGGGTAACTGGAAATTCTATGTCGGAGTAAATTCACTATATGTCTCCTCTGAAAGGACGAAAGTCGATGAAATTTACAACAATGCTTACCAGTACAGGCAGGGACGACCGGTGGATGCAACCTTTGGACTGGAGGCTTTGGGACTTTTCAAGGATCAGGCGGAAATTAATGCAAGCCCTGTCCAATCTTTCGGAACGGTAAAACCAGGAGATATCAGGTACAAGGACCAAAACGGCGACGGTGTTGTCGACTCCAACGACGAGGTTTACCTGCGCCGATACCAGACCCCATTATCAGGCGGCCTGCAGGTTAAAATAGCCTATAAAAACCTGACCCTGTTCGTTTTGGGCGAAGGCCGGAGTGGTGCTCAAAATTTCAGGGAAGGTAACTATTACTGGGTTGACGGGAACAAGAAATATTCTGAAGTAGTACTGGATGCCTGGACACCCACTACTGCTGCAACAGCCATTTATCCGAGATTAAGTTCCCAGACCAACAGCAACAACTACCGCAGGTCAAGCTATTGGCTTTACAACAACGATTATTTCCAGATCCGCAAGGTTCAGCTGACCTTTAACATGCCGGAGAAAGTAACAAAATCCCTGCTCATGAAGAAACTGGACCTGTTTGTCGATGCTTCCAATGTTTTTCAGTTCGCAAAAAATCTGAAAATCAGGGATACCAATACCGGAGGAGAACCTTACTCCCGGTCATTTTCAATGGGTTTAAAAGCTAATTTCTAATTAACTTAAAAAATTGCAATTATGAGATTATATAAAATATTTTCATTACTGTTGGTCTCGCTGCTGATTTTCACTGCATGCAAATTCCTTGAACCGGAAAACGACAACCACAGTACCCTTGGCAGGGTATATGTAGATCCATCCTATGCGGAAGGATTACTGATCAGGGCTTTCACCTACATCCCCACCAATGATTACAGGTGGGATGAAGTAGCTACGGATGATGCCGTCACGAATGACAAGCTGAACAACTTCTCCAGGATGGCGAAAGGAGAATGGTCTGCACTTTATGATCCCCAAAATCTCTGGGATAACTCTAACAGGGCCGTATTGTACATCAATGAATTTCTTTCTATCGTAGACAATGTGCCATGGAAATGGACAAGCAAAGAGCAGAATACCTTGTTTATCAGAAGATTGAAAGGAGAATCCTACGCATTAAGGGGACTATTCAAATTTTTTCTCTTGAGAAATCACGGAGGATTAGGAGCCGATGGAAAGTTACTGGGAACACCTATTTACAATGCATTTCTGGTGACTCAGGCTGATTTCTCCAAACCGAGGGCAACATTTGCCGAATGTGTAGCCAGTGCCAACGCCGATTTTGACGAAGCGCTTAAATACCTTCCCGCTGATTTCGGAAACGTTGCTGCAATAAGCGGATTACCTGCCGGCTTTGGCGAGGTGACAGATATCAATGCCTACAATACCGTGATGGGTGACTATTCCCGCCAACGGGTAAGCGGCCGGATCGTAAAAGCCATTAAATCCCGTCTCGCATTGCTGGCAGCAAGCCCTGCATTTAATGCGACCAATGATCCGGCGATCTGGCAAAATGCCGCCAATTACGCGGCTGAGTTATTGAATGATTTAGGCGGCGTATCCGGACTGGATCCCAAAGGGCATATATTTTACCTCGCGGCACAGGTTACTGAAGCGAACCTTACCAGCGGCGACTTAAAAGACCTGAAGGAAATTCTCTGGAGAAGACCGGTATATTCCGACGCTGTTCGTGAAACCGCCAATTTCCCGCCGTCGCTTTTTGGCAATGGCAGGGTTAATCCAACCCAAAACCTGGTCGATGCATTTCCGATGGCCAATGGTTATCCTATCACCGATGCCGCATCAAAATATAATCCGGATGCACCCTATACCGGCAGAGATCCCCGGTTAGCGCTGTATGTTGTATTTGACGGCAGCACCATGAAAAGCACAAAAATATCAACCGGTGTCGGCAGCGGCACCAATGGTCTTGATGCCGGGCTCACCGCTACCAGGACCGGGTATTACCTGAGGAAATTGCTGAGAGAAGAGGTTAATGCCAACCCATCTTCCATTTCTAACCAGCAACATTTCCAGACGCACATCCGATATACAGAATTGTACCTGAATTACGCCGAAGCAGCCAATGAAGCCTGGGGACCTGACGGTAAAGGAACTTATGCTTTTTCGGCCAAAGATGTTATCGCCGCGATTCGCAAGCGGGCCGGCATAACACAACCGGATAACTATCTTGCATCAATCTCCGGAAAAGATCAGATGCGCACCCTCATACACAATGAAAGGAGACTGGAACTCTGCTTTGAAGGATCCCGATTCTGGGATTTACGCCGGTGGAAGGATGATTTGACGGTTCCGGCCAGGGGTGTTGCTATCAACGGAACAACCTATACTTATTTCGACGTGGAAAATCGTTCTTACGACAACAATTATATGCATTACGGACCGATCCCTGATAAGGAGGTTATCAAGTTTAATTTTGTCCAGAACAAGGGATGGAAATAATTAGTTTTATCCAAAAAATAAAAGAATATGAAAAAAATATTTATAATAGTACTCGCCTTCGCCGGATTGATGTCGTGTAAAAACTTCCCCATTGTACATCCGGACTTTGACTACACCTCCGGTTATTTCCCTTATCAGTTTCCGGTAAGGACCCTGGTTTTGGGCGATTATATCTATGACAATGCCAATGACAACGCCCATAAATTTGTCATTTCGGTTGCCATGGGCGGACTATATGAAAATTCAAAGGACCGTTCATTTGCATTCCAGGTGGACAATAGCCTGTGCAATAAAATCCTGTTCACTGCCAATGGCGATCCGGTTAAGGCAATGCCAAGTAATTATTACACCTTAAGTTCATCGAGCACCATCGTCATTCCCGCTGGGAAATACAACGGGGGCATTGATGTACAGCTGACAGACGCTTTTTTCGCCGACCCGCTTGCAATAAAAAATACCTATGTGGTTCCGCTAAAGCTCAAATCATCGGCAGATGTTGATACTATCCTGTCAGGAAGTTCAGCAAATCCTGCCGCGGATCCCCGGGTTGCCTCACAGTGGAATGTTGCGCCGAAAAACTTTACCATGTTTGCCGTAAAATACATCAACGAGTACCATGGTGTCTATTTCCACTATGGTTCAAACAAAGTAAAGAACGCCGCCGGCACTGAAGTTGAAAGTACAACTTACAGTGAAACATATGTTGAAAACAACACTACTTCAAAACTTGTTACAACGGGAAGAAACCAGGTGTCACTATCCACAGTTTTCCGTTCCAAAATTATGACGGGTCCGATAGAAATGCTGTTGAACTTCACCGGAAGCACCTGTACAATTACCGCAGCCGCAGGTTCACCTTACACCATTACAGGAACAGGGACCTTCCAGTCGAAAAAATTCAACTGGGGAAATAAGGAGCGGGACGGCATCGTCTTGCAATACACCGTTTCAAACGCGCTGAACAAGTATGAAGCCAATGAAACCCTTGTGGTACGCGACCGTGCAGTTGTGATGGAAGTCTACAATCCGGTTGTATACTAAACACCGTATGTTCTGATAAATCAACATAAAGTAGTTATTACTTTGTGTTCCTTCGTGTTATACTTTGTGTACTTTGAGGTAAAAATTAAAATTTCACCTCAAAGGACACAAAGTTTTAGCTTAAAGGGGATGAGGACTTTACAAACATTCTCTCAATTCACCACTTTCCCATACGAATTATGTCGCAAAAGATTATTTGTTATATCAGCTTGTTCTGTCTGCTTTTGGCTATCCCCGGTTTGGCGCAATCCAAGCCGGAGGGTGAATCCCAAATTCAAAAATTGGATAATCCGATAACGGTTTCGTACCTGAAAAAACACCTGAACAGGCAAACACCCAGGCTGATTCTCACGCCTGAACTGGAGAAAAACCTACGGTTAAAGCTAAAATCAGATCCACTGGTACAAAATTTCTACAAATACCTGAAGGAGGAGGCCGGACTAATTCTCCAAAAACCGTTGCTGAAACATGAACTCGAAGGATTCAGGTTGTTGGCTGTTTCAAGGGAGATGGCCGAACGAATGGGAATTTTGTGCATGGTTTACCGGATAGAAAAGAATCCGCTTATCCTTAAGCGGATCGATGCAGAACTGCAGGCTGTTTGTAATTTTAAGGAATGGAATCCCCAGCATTTCCTTGATGTGGCCGAAATGTCGTTTGCAGTGGCCATTGCAACTGACTGGGCAGGAGAAGCGCTGCCAGGCAGTACCCTGAAGCTGGCCAAAAAATCGATCATTGAAAAAGGGATCATGCCAAGTTTCAATGAAACCGGCATCAGAATGGGCTGGATTGACGGGGTAAACAACTGGAATGCGGTTTGCCATGGCGGTATGGTTGCTGCTGCATTGGCCATTGCGGATATAAATCCCGAATTAGCCGCAAAAACAATTTCAAGGGCGCTCGAAAAACTGTCCAACTCACTCAAAGAGTATAATCCGGACGGCGTTTACCCTGAAGGACCAACCTACTGGGGGTACGGAACCAGCTATACCATTGTGGCCGCTAACACACTCACCACTGCCCTTGGTTCTGATTTTGGAATATCAAAGAGTCCCGGATTTATGGAAGGCCCCAATTTCATCAGGCAGGTAACAGCCCCATCCGGCGAATTTTTCAATTATGCTGATTCGGGTGACAAAAAGGATGGAGATCTTTCGGTTATCCTGTCATGGTTCGCTTCCCAAACAGGCAACAAATTGTATTTTGACAAAGAATTTTTCGAAAATCCCCAAAGAGCAGGAAGATTAGCCGGACCGGGACTGGTTTGGCTCTCACAGTATTCTGAGAAAAAAACAAGTGAACTGCCCATTAATTGGTGCGGAAAAGGACCGAATCCTGTTGCAGTCTTTCGCGGAGGCAAAGATGATCCGGGACAATTTTACCTGGCAGTAAAAGGAGGTAAAGCCCAGATCAGTCACGGAAATATGGATGCCGGGACTTTCGTTTTCGAATTGAACGGGGTACGCTGGGTAACCGATCCGGGAAACCAAAACTACTATCTGCTCAACAAAATTGGGTTCAATCTTTCAGGTATGTGTCAGGATTGCGAAAGATGGACCCTGTTGACGAAAGGGAACCAGGGACACAGTACAGTCACAATCAACGATGCCAGATTCAAAGTCGGCGGTTTTGCCCCGATTACCGGATTCAGGCCAGAAGGTCAACCCGAAGTTACCATTGATATGAAGGAAATATACGGACGGAACATCAACTTAATGCAGCGGAGATTCGTCAAGGAGAGCAATCGTTCGGTTTTGATTGAAGATACTTTCGAAACCAACGATTCAACGAGGATGATAACCTGGGGATTAATGACAACCACTGAAGTCATTGCAACTGTTGATGGCGCCATCCTCAGCAAAGACGGCAAACAACTGCAGTTAAAAATTATATCCCCTTCAAACGTAAGCATATCTGTCATCCAACTGGATCCTCCTCCTTTGAATATTGATAAGAAAATTAATAACCTGAAGAGGATAGAGATCCGGGTGCCAGCATACCTAATTAAAGAAAAAAAAGGTGCAATTTCAGTCAGATTAGCTACTGAAGATTAAGGCCTTATCAAACAGCAGTTATGCTGGACAGACTTACGTATATCATTCTTCAAAACTGATCTGACAAAAAAAGAAAATAGATGAAAAACAGAGTGGTGCTGCTGCTTCTTTTTTTTATTAGTTACCATCCAATTTCCGCACAGACAAATTACCAGTTTTCTGAAGCGGGGTGCCGGGTTTGGCTGAGAAATGACACCCTGACCATTGAAAACAACCTGATAAAAAGAGTATGGAAATGGAACAACGGGAACATCCTTACCATTGGTTTGGAAAATGTGAAATCCGGGAATCTTTGGAAAACTACCAACAAACAAGGAGATCTCTTCCTGCCAAAAGAAACTCAAACGGGCAAAAATGCAGAATTAAAAGCCGAATGGATAGCCGACTCCCGGCAATTTGTGAAGCATTTGAGGACAACAATCCAATACAATCAGGGCTATTTGCAAATAAGAAAAGTATTGAAAATCTATCCTGACTGCCCGGTGATTGCCACCGAACTGTTTTACAAAGGGATAGCATCAAAGACCTGGTTTGATACGGTTCCGAATGCCTTTGACCTGAAGAACATTGAGACGATATCCAAAAGTACTGAAGCTGCGAGGTTGCCGGCAATGGAACAGCTTTACCTCCAAGGGAATAACTGGAAAATAAAATCGGTGGAATTTTACGATGTCACAGATCGCTTCAATACCCTGGTTTTTCCTGTAAATGCAATGGTTTACCGCCAGGATGCGCTTTACAAAGGCAATCTGCTTTTTGCCCGAAACACTGAATCCGGAGACGGGCTCTTCATGCAGAAAGAGGCTCCCAATTCCAATACCCAGCTCCACTATCCGTCAGGTGATTTTTTGATCGGACCCGGCAGTTTCAGGTTGATTGGTTTGGGTATCGACAGTTGCGATATCCAATCTGATCAGTGGATAAAAGGCTATGGCTACATAACAGGAGTTTACAAAGGCAACGAAACCGACGGCGATCGGGCGCTACGCAGTTACCAGCAAAAGATCCGTCCTTTGTTGCCTGAAAGAGATGAAATGGTGATGGCAAACACCTGGGGCGACCGCGGTCAGGATACCCGTGTCAATGAGGCTTTCTGCATGAAGGAGATTGAACTGGCAGCAAAAATGGGCATTTCGCACTTCCAGATTGACGACGGCTGGCAAGCAGGGAAATCGGCCAACTCTGCTTATGGCGGCACCTTCAAAGATATCTGGAGCAACCCGGATTACTGGAAACCTGATCCGAAAAAATTCCCCAACGGACTTGCACTACTTATTAAAAGGGGAAAGGAGCTGGGCGTGGAAGTCTGTTTGTGGTACAATCCAAGCATACAGGATAACTATGCTGCGTGGGAAAAGGATGCTGCAGCGCTGATCGGACTTTACAAAGAATATGGTATCCGGATTTTCAAGATTGACGGAACAAATATTCCAAATAAGCAAGCAGAAATCCACTTGCGACGGTTGTATGAAAAAGTGATGGAAGCTACCGGTTGGAAGGTCGTCCTCAACCTTGATGCTACGGCCGGCCGCCGGGGCGGATACTTTTATTTCAACGAATACGGCAATTTCTTTCTCGAAAACCGATACACCGACTGGGGGAATTACTATCCTTACCGGACACTGCGCAATTTGTGGATGTTGGCGCATTACATGCCCCCGCAGGGATTACAGATAGAATTCCTGAACAAATGGCGCAACAGCGATAAATACAAAAACGACCGCTTTGCACCGGCCAACTACACATTCGGTTACCTGTTTGCCATTACCATGATGGCCCAGCCACTGGCATGGATGGAACTGGCAAACTTGCCGGCTGAAGCCTTCACCACAGGCAATACCATTAAAAAATACCGTGAAATACAACACGATCTGCACAGCGGAACCATTTTCCCGATCGGAAGCGAGCCGGATGGGACAAGTTGGTGCGGCTTTCATTCCTCAGAAGAAAATAAAGGTTACATTTTGGTATTTCGGGAAGACAACAAGGAGCAGTCGGCCACCATCAGGACGCTTCTGGCACCAGGCAAAACGGTACAACTTACGCCTGTACTTGGTGATGGCAAAGCCTTTCAGGCAAAAACCGGATCAAACGGTGATTTGACCTTCGTACTCCCCGTTCCTAACAGTTTTGCACTCTTCAGTTATCGTTACAAATAAATAACCATAGTTTACAATTCAAAAAAAATCAAAATATGAAAAGAACCCTTCTTTTACTGCAGCTTTTGATTTGGACAGGCCTTCAAACAATATTCTGCGAACAGCTTAACGCTCAGCCGCTGGTACCCTGGAATACCAATACCAAACTCAACAGCTACCGCCCGCTGCAACCCATGCCAGGCACAAAGCCCGAATTTATTGATCTGGACAACGATGGTGACCCCGATGTGATGAAATATACAACGTCCAACGGATTCCCGGTTCAGTGGATTGACGACGACGACGATATGAAGACGACTGATAATGAAGGCGATACAGACAACGACTGTCTGATGGTGGATGTCAACAAGGACGGGAAATACGGGAGCTATGGTGATGCAGTGATCGACTGGGTCGACACCAACAACGACGGAAAAGCCGACATCCAGATATTCTCTGAATTTGCGGCAGAGAAAGACAAAGACAAGCCCTGGGGTCCCGGCCATTTTATGGTGAACATGGATCTGGACAAAGACAACATCCTTAACTACATCGACTGGAACACCTTCACGGTCCGCTGTTGGATCCATGACGGAAGATCAGATTTTTTCGAGGATTATTCAGGCAATACGCTGTTTCTGAAAATCCATGCCTCACCGCAAAATATCAACGATTTGCGCCTGAACTGGGAGAATCCCTTCCTTTTTTACGATGTCGACAACGACGGGCTAACAGAATGTGCCTTCCGCCTGCTCGACCGCCCGACCTACGGCAAACCGGGAGATAAATTCCTTACTAACCTGACAGGTAAAATCGATTATGTGACAATGGCTTACGACCTTGATATCGACAACTCCCCCGGCAATCCGTTCGATTTTGACATGACCATCACACTCCGCGGCGGTGGTTTCGATTACATGGACCAGGTGCACAAATTTAAAAACCTGCGCGGACTGCCCGCTGCCGATCAATATTTCATGGATCCCCGCATCCGCCGGCTGGAAGAGTTTATCTATCCCGATCATCAAAATGCCAAAGATCTGATTTTTAACCGCGGCAAATGGAACGAGGCATGGCTGGTCTTTGACGAAGATGATGATTGCGAACGCTGGGAGCGTGTCGAACTGCTCGATCCGAAAGAACCCTACACCATCGGCGCAAGAAAAGGGGGACTCGACGACAACCAGCAGTCAGATCCGGTTGGTGACCGCGGAGAATGGGATTTGGATAACTCCGGAAACGGAAACTTGTATATCAGTCCGCTGGACGGCAAAATTCATCTTTTCGGAGCAGAAACCGGTTACTGGCGGGTAGATCAGAATGCCTTCTACTACCAGGGAATGGGCGGATTGTACGACGGCTACGGCCCGGTCAGAACGCCGGCAGATCCGACGGTATTCCCGATGGTCAGCTACAAAGATACCGACGGCAACGGCTTCTTCGACACCATTGCCTACGATCTGGACGGGGATAAAAAAGATGATTTCACCTACTCACTGAAAGAACTCGGCATCAACGATGCTGCTCCCATCCTTGAAATCAAAAACATGCAGTACACCGATTTCAGCAAACTGAACACCAAAGTTTCTGTAAATGCCTGGAAGAAAGCCCTCTCATTTGTACAGTATGCAGAGAAACAAGGTATTAATACAAAATGGTATGCGCTGCTAAAAACGCCGAAATCCATCAGGCAGCAATATAGTTTTGGTTACTGGCTCAAGTTCTACCTGTTTATGGATTGCCTGGAGAAAGCTAAAAATGAGAATAATCCGGCTCTGGCAGCTGAAATTACCAAAACCTATTTCGGACAGAAATAAAATATAATATCTCATAAGTAATATTAATAATTCACGCTATGAAAACACGCTGCCCTGGCCTTAAAATCCTGCTTTTCACCGTTGCGGTGCTTTTCCTATTTGGTTCAATTAATCCGGTAAGTGCCGAATTGACGAACAAAGATAGGAATATCCTTGCCAACAAAGCCAAAGCCATCGACCTGGCAAAATCGCTGATTACCGACAACTCCTGGAATAAATTTCCGGATTATAAAAACCGGACCTTCTGGAAGAGCCTTCCGGAGAATATCCGGCAGGAATACATCACCAAAGCGGATGGATACCTTGATTACAACTGGCCTGTGGTGAAAGCCACGGATTACCTGGAATTTATCCGTTCCGGCGATCGCAGGCAGGGAGCTTATTCGGCCTGCAGCAATGCATTGATCTCATTGGTAATGGGAGAATTGGTTGAAGGCAAGGGTCGTTTCACGGACCAAATCGTGAATGCTGTCTGGTATTTCAGTGAGCAAACCTACTGGGGATGGTCGGCACATTTGAGTGCACAAAAAGCCCCTACCGGCTTGCCGGATGTCAATGAACCTATCATCGACCTCGGGGTTGGTGAAATTACCAATAACTTATCCTGGACGTGGTACCTTTTTCACGAAGAATTCGATAAAATACACCCTTTAATTTCAAAGCGGTTGAAACAGGAACTCACCAATAAATCACTAACGCCTTATTTTGAGCGGGATGATTTCGGATACATGGGCTTTAAAGGGGGCCGTCCCAACAACTGGAATCCCTGGATCAACTACAATATGCTGAACAGCTACTTGTTGATGGAGAGCGATCCTGCCAAAAAAGTGGCTGAAGTGCAAAAGGTTATCAATTCACTGGACAAATTCCTCAATGGTTATTCCGACGACGGCGGTTGCGATGAAGGGCCCTCCTACTGGGGTGCTGCAGGTGCACTGCTCTATGAAAGCCTTGATCTGCTGAAAACAGTTACCAACGGCAAATTCGATGTCTTTGGCGATCCCCTGGTTCAAAATATCGGCAGTTACTTTTATAAAGTCAATATTCATGCTCCCTATTTTATCAACTTTGCAGATGCCGATGCTACTACCGGAGGGAACCCATCCACCGTGTACAGGTACGGCAAAGCGATAGGAGATCCTAAGATGCAGCAGTTTGGCGCCTACCTAGGCAAATTGAGCAATTGGGGAGAACATAGCATGGGAGGTAAAATTTGTGATCAAATCAGGAACCTGGGACTGATGGATGAAATCAAAAATGCTGAAGGCAAAGAAGCCTTGGTAGCTGATTTCTGGTTGCCGGATACCGAAGTGGCAGGAGCCCGCGACAAAGAAGGAAGTTTTAAAGGCTTTTTCTTCGGTGCCAAGGGTGGCTTTAACGCAGAAAGTCACAACCACAACGATGTCGGCTCCTGCGTGATGTACTTCGACGGTAAACCATGCCTGATTGATGTGGGCCGCGAAGAATACACGGCAAGAACATTCAGTTCAAGACGTTATGAAATCTGGACAATGCAGTCAGGATACCACAACCTTCCCGTTATCAACGGCATTGACGAGAAAGATGGCCGGAACTTCAAGGCGAATAAATCCATGTTCACTGCTAATGCAAAATCGGCTTCCTTCTCTACGGATATCGCCGGAGCATATCCCAAAGATGCCCAGGTTAAATCATGGATCCGCAGCTACACCCTTGTCAGAGGTAAGAGCTTCAAAATCAGCGACAAGTTTGAATTAAACGAAAGGACCAAATCCATCACAAGTTCCAACCTGATCACCTATTGCAAAGTGACGGAAGTAAAACCCGGCTTGCTTAAATTTGAAGGCGATGGTTACATCCTGAACATGACCTACGACCCGAAAACAGTAAAACCAAAAATTGAGTTCAAAGAAATTAAGGACAAATCCTTGATAAGATACTGGCCCAAAGGTGTTACCAGGATTTTACTTGAACTGACAGGTACGGGAAAAAGCGGAGGTCAGCAAGTGGTGTTCACAGTCGGAAAATAAACAAACATCAGAAAGGTGTACCTTTATTATGACAACTAGCTTAAAAACAACATTATGGCTAATCCTGGCCTGTTTTCTCTGGTCAGCAGAATCTGCAACCGCCCAAAAATTCATCCATCCCGGTATTGACCAGACTGCAGCCGATCTTGCCTACATGAAAAAACAGGTACAGGCAGGCGTACAACCCTGGAAAGATGCTTTCGAAAGGCTGAAAACAGCCACAGATCTGCAGTTTCAGGTAGTGCCCCATACACATGTCCTGAGAGGACCCTACGGCAGACCCAACATCGGCGGCGACGACCTTTCAAAAGGTTCGAATATGGCCTACAACTGTGCCTTAATGGGCTATCTCACAGGCGAAAAGGCTTATTCTGCCAAAGCAATTGAAATCATTAATGCCTGGTCGCCGGTTATCTGGGATTTAGACTACAATGATGCCAAATTATTAGCCGGCTGGACCGGACACCTGTTATGCAATTCTGCCGAAATTCTCCGTTATACTAATTCCGGCTGGCAACAAAAAGACATGGATCGTTTTACGCAGATGCTGATGACGGTATACTATCCGCTGATACGCTTCTATTATCCCCAGGCCAACGGCAACTGGGACGGCGCTATCATCCATACCATCCTGGCCATGGCCATCTTCACTGACAACCGCGAAATGTTTGACAACGCACTCGGCCATTTTTACCATTCACCGGTCAACGGGAGTATCTTCAAATACATCTATCCAAGCGGTCAGTGCCAGGAATCGATGCGCGACCAGGGACATGTTCAGCTGGGCCTCGGCGAGTTCGCCGGTGCCGCCAAAGTTGCATTTACCCAAGGAGTAGACCTTTTCTCCACTGCCAACAACCGTATAGGACTGGGCTACGAATACACGGCACAATTTCTGCTGGGAAAAACTCCCCATTGTTACGGAAAAATTTCAGAAAAAGCCAAAAATCTTCGCGACGATTACGAATACGTCTACAGACACTATGCTGCACAGGGGATCGAACTGCCATATACCAAAATGGCTGCAGATTCGGTCCGCAGCAAAGCAAGCCGGAGTGTTCTGACTGCTTTCAGGGCTCCTTCCGGGAAAGCCGTTGCCAAAAAAGAGGTGCCAGCGCCGTCACAGATTGCTTATCCCGCAGGAGCCATGGAAAGTGCCTTCACCAAACCGGCCGGCGATGTCGTTCGGGTCGCTCCTGGACAATCCATTCAGGCCGCGCTGGATGAAGCTGCCGGTAAAAAAGGGTGGGTGATTGCAACCGCGGGGCTGCATAAACTTCCCGGAACCCTGAAAATTCCGTCAGACGTTACCCTATCGGGGGAAGGTCTTGGTACAGTACTTATGCTCGATCCCGCTTCAGGGTTACGGGATGCCATCGTAAATGCATCGGATGATCTGCATGATATTACCATTTGTGACCTGGTACTTGAAGGCGCACCGGATCCTGATCCTGGCAGCGACCCGAACAGCAAACGATCCTACCGGGGAACTTACAACAGGGGCGGTTTCCTGTTCTACGGAAAACAGGAAGGAGCAATGAAAAATTTGACTTTCAGAAACCTGACTGTCAGGAATTGCACCTTCAACGGAATGTTTATCACCGGCGCGGAGAAGGTGAACCTGATCTGCTGCGACCTGAATGAAAACGGGATGAACGTGCCCTCCGGCGCCAGGCAGCTGCACAACCTGCTTCTGGGTCACTGTTCAGCTGTCAGTATCACCAATTGCAGGCTGGACACCTCTCCGTTAGGCTGTGGTATTGCCATGGCCAATTGTTCCGACGTCACAATTAACAACTGTGAAACTGCACGAAATGGCTGGTATGGGATATTAATATCAGAAAGCAAAAATATTTCAATCACAGGAAACCTGATCGAAGCGAATGATGCCGACGGAATTATGGTTCAATATTTATACGCTGGATCAGAAAACATCCGGATCGGCAACAACCTGATCCATTATAACGATGGTTTCGGGATTGCCTCCTATGCGGCGAAAAACGTTACATCCTCCAAAAATAAATATGCAGGCAACGGGACTGATTTTAAATCGAATGAGAAAATTAGCCCGGATAAATTTATCTTAATGAAATAATATTTTCAACCTACCTGACAGGTTTTGAAAACCTGTCAGGTCTAAAGACAAACGGCCCTGAGATGAAAATACCAGTGCAAAACTTTACAACGAATGCTTAAACTTCAAATCTGTTTATTTGCAGCCATCGCACTAACAATCAATACGGTTAGCTGCTTTGCACAAACTCCTTCACCGGGAAAGGATGGATTTGTATTGCTCCTATCGAGGCTAAACCTGGATGCAAAAGGACTGGAAGAGGTAAAACTGACAAAGGAAAATCCGGAACAGGCCATACTGAATCTGCTTAAATACTACCAGGTACGCACATCAGTCAAACACCCTGTTGACCCGGGACTTAAGGGTGAAGCTTTGGGGAAATCAGTAACGGACAGAGAACTTCGGGTTGCCGATAATGCCCTGAAACATATTTTCGTAGGTCAGTCGGCCTATCCGCCCTACTTTTGCGGAGATGACATCGACTGGGGTACCCGCCCGGTACCCGACAACGAGTGGGTCTGGCAGCTGAACCGCATGTATTTTTGGGATTCCATGGCTTCGGCCTACTGGCATACCGGCGACGAGAAATATGCCGAAGAGTGGTGCAAACAGCTGGTCGGCTGGACCATCAAAAACCCCAACAACACAGATCACAAATATGCCTGGCGTTCCATCGAAGCCGGCATCCGGGGTAACCGCTGGACTGCCCTGTTTCAGTATTTCCTCCAATCGCCCCATTTCACCCCTGAGGTACTCGCCGCATTCCTGAACAGCTGTTTTGACCATGCCGACTACCTCATGACCCGCTACAGTGCGAAAAGCAATTGGGGATTGATGGAAGCCGAAGGAATGGCTTATATCGCCATGACTTTCCCCGAATTCAAAGATTCTGAGAAATGGCTTACAGAAGCGATAAGCAGGCTGAATAAAGAAATTGACAACCAGGTATATCCTGACGGGCAGCAACGCGAACTGGCCATGGGTTACCACCTGGGATGCATTGATTGGTTCTTACGGACTTATGATCTGGCTAAAATAAACGGAAGAACGGATGCTTTCCCTCCCTCCTACGTCGGGAAAGTTCAAAAAATGTGCGAAGTACCTATGAAAATCTGTCATCCCGACGGTACCAATGCCCAGTTTGGCGATGCATGGGAAGGAGCTCCCGGACAGCACAAAAAGAAATTCCAGGGATGGGCAGAGCGGTTTAACCGCCCGGATTTTTTATTCATGGCAACTGAAGGAAAAGAAGGTGTTAAACCCGACTCAACTGCTTACGCCCTGCCATACAGCGGATTGTATTCGATGCGCAGCTCGTGGGATCCTGCAGCGATATGCCTGATACTGAAATGCGGACCAGACGGCGGCGGCCATTGCCAGCCCGACAACGGCACCTTTGAACTGTCGGCCGGTGGCAGAAACCTGATGCCCGACGGAGGAAGCTATATCTACAGTGGTGATCCGGAAAACCGCGCATGGTTCAGGCAGACAAAGGTACATCAGACGCTGACGCTGGATGGTGCCAACTCCTTATATAAGCCTGAACTGCTGCTTTGGAAACCCGGAAAAACAGAGGACATTCTGGTGGTCGAAAATAAAAGCTACAACAACCTCACCCATCGGCGTTCTGTTTTCTTTGTGGATAAAAGGTATTTCATACTGGTTGATGATGCCATCGGCAATGCCACCGGCAATTTGGACCTTCATTTTCAGCTATCGCCGGGTGTCGCGCTTTTTAACCGCGACGAATTAAAAGTAGTTTCTGATTTCAAGGAAGGCTGGAACGTTTTGGTAAAAACAACTCCGCAAACCGGAATTGAACTGGACGAGGAAGAAGGTCAGGTTTCATTTGCCTATACAAAAAAAGAACCCCGACCTGCATTTCATTTCCGGATCAATAAAACTGCAGCGGATACCAATGTGCGGTTCATCACCCTGGTGGCGCCGTTTGAAAAGAAAATGCCTGAAATTAAAATCAGGCTGGTCAGTAAACCCGGAATTGTCTGCGGTGAACTCAAACTCGAAATAACTGAAAATGGGAGAAAAAAACAGATAGGGTATTCACTTTAAATTGCAATTTACTAAAAACATGACCATGAAAAGAAAAATTAAATTAATTATCGGGCTGGTATTCCTTGTCGGACTGACTACTTTGTTCGCCCGGACCTTGAGAAGTCCGAAAGCACCCGAAAATGAACCAAAAAAACTTGAAAACCCGATGACTGTGCAGTATCTCAAACAAAACCTGCGCAAATCAACGCCCCGGCTGGTGCTGACTCCGGCCATCGAACAAACGCTGAAACAAAAAATTAAAACCGATCCGGTAGTCAAAAACTATTTTGCGGCCATGAAGCTGAATGCGGACCAGGTAGTGAAACAGAATCTGCTTACCCGCAAACTGGAGGGCCGCCGGCTGCTCGGTACTTCCCGTGAAATGCTTTACCGGATGAACATCCTGGCCATGGTCTACAGGATGGAGAAGAATCCGGCAATCCTGAAAAGAATTACGGAAGAGTTAACGGCTGTGTGTAATTTCACAGACTGGAACCCCTCCCACTTCCTCGATGTAGCCGAAATGTCGATGGCCGTGGCCATCGCCGTCGACTGGACCGGAAAAGACCTAGCAGGAAAAACAGTTGCAATGGCAAAGAAATCACTGATCGAAAAGGGAATCAAACCCAGCTATGCAGAAAAAGGAATGGGATGGATCAAAGGCACCAACAACTGGAACCAGGTTTGCAACGGGGGAATGATCGCCGCCTCCATCGCCATCGCGGACATAGATCCCGAACTGGCCGCCAAAACCATTGCGCATTCCCTCGACGGGATGCCTTATGCCCTGCAGGAATATGCCCCGGATGGCGTCTATCCTGAAGGTTCCACCTACTGGGGATACGGAACAAGTTTTTCGATCACCACTTCCTCTATGCTGACCAGCGCTTTCGGTTCCGACTTCGGATTGGCCGACTATCCGGCCTTCCTGAAAAGCGCAGATTTTCGCCTGCTGAGCATTGCTCCTTCCGGCTACTATTTCAATTATGCCGACTGCGGTGACAAAAGCAGCGATGAGGGCGATATCCCACTGGCATGGTTTGCTGTCAAAACAGGAAATTCCGCTTATCTCGATAAGGCAAAATATTTAATGTCAGCCGAATCGATGGGGAAATTACCCCGTATAGCAGGTCCCGGCCTCGTTTGGTTGTCTGAATTCAAAGCCACAACATCAACTGTTTTGCCACTTGCCTGGAAGGGAGACGGAATGAACCCGATCGTTATTTTCCGTGGAGGCGATAAAGATCCGGGTCAATATTATTTTGGCGGGAAAGGCGGCAGGGCAACCTCCAGCCATGGCAATATGGATGCGGGTTCATTTGTATTTGAACTGGACGGCGTACGCTGGTCTGTCGATCCGGGAAACCAGAGCTACAACGAAATTGAACAGACCGGCTTCGACCTGTGGGGCAACTGTCAGGATTGCCAGCGCTGGATCCTGCTCACAAAAAACAATTTCGGTCACAGCACGATAACCGTTAACAACGCACTGTTCGTGAACAACGGCTTTGCCACGTTAACCGGATTCAAAGACGGTGAAACTCCGGAGGCCTCATTCAACCTGAGTGCCGTTTATGGTGCAAACCTCAAAAGCGCCAGCCGCCGGTTTGTGAAAGAAAACAACCGTTCCATCCTGATCGAAGACCGGTTCTCTACCAACAAAGCGACGCAGTCCCTTACCTGGCAAATGATGACTACTGCTGATGTGGAAATCGTCAAAGGCGGAGCCATCCTCCGGCAGGAGGGCAAGGAATTGAAACTGGATAATCTCTCCAATCCGGAGTTGATGGTATCTGTTGTTTCCCTTGATCCGCCACCATTCTACCTCGACCGCAAAATAGCCGGATTGAAACGGATTGAAATCCGCATGCCCGCATACGTGGTGAAAAATGAGGAGGGGAGTTTCAGGGTACGTTTATCCGGCAAATAAGCTGCATAAATAAAATACTGTTATAGGAATTTCCGGATATTGTTCTGTAGCCTTAGAAACTTCAATTTATTCATATTATGACACTTAAGTTCAAAATATTTTCAATTACATTTCTTTTCATCCTCCTCTGTTCGGCAGCTCAGGCAAAAACTACAGACCTGGAACTCCTCCGCAAAAAGGTGATAGCCGAAGTGATGGACAACACGGTGAACGAATCCAGGGTCAGGGATCTGATGGCCACACTCCAACCCGACGGAACCTGGCCCGGGATTGATTACAAGGATGTATCGAATACCGGGTTCCAGCACGGCCGGCACCTCAGTAACATGTTAGAGATGAGCAGGGCCTACGAAAAGAAAGGGACCAAACTGAAAGGTGATCCCAAACTAAAAAAGGCGATATGGTCATCCCTCAACTACTGGCTGGCCAATGATTTTATCTGTGAAAACTGGTGGTGGAACCAGATTGGTACACCCGGCTCCCTCATCAGCCTTCTGCTGATCATGGATACGGATTTAACCAAAGAACAGGTGGACAAAACGCTGCCGATGGTTGGCAGGGCGCACCTGAATGCTTCCGGAGCCCGTCCGAGCGGCGACCGGATCAAAATCGCCGGTATCCTGGCCAAAACTCTGCTCTTCAAACGCGACGAGGCACAATTCAATGAAGTCATCAAAGTGATCGAAGGCGAGATCAAATTTGCCACTGGCCGAGGCATGCAGTACGATTACAGTTTCCACCACCGCGAAGACAGGGTCAACAACACCATTTCCTACGGATTGGGTTATGCCGATGCTTTTGCCGAATGGGCGGCCTTTGTTTCCGGAACAAAATATAAATTCTCCGATCCTGCTATCCATCAATTGACGGATTATTACCTGGACGGAATATGCAAAATGCTGGTTTACGGCAAATATCCCGATACGGGCGCCAGGAACCGCGACATTACCCGGGCAGATGGTGAAAGGGGCTTCGGAACCGCAACGCCCGAAAGGTTGCTGAAAGCAAGTGATTACCGCAAAAAAGAGTTGGTAGATATCATCAAAATCCGCCGTAACGAGCCGGTTACCCCGGTATCATTCGCCACTTTTTTCTGGCAATCCGAACATTTCACCTTTCAGCGGCCCGACTTTTTTACCTCGGTCAGGATGTACTCTTCCCGCGACTACAACATGGAAATGCCCTACAACGGCGAAGGTTTGATGAACCACCACCGCGGCGACGGCACCAACTACATCTCCCGGACCGGAAAAGAATACCTGGACCTGGCTCCTGTAAACGACTGGCAAAAAATCCCGGGAACCACAGTGGTCCAAAAACCTTCACTTCCTTCAGAAAAGGAAATTCAAAAGAAAGGGCTGACTGATTTTGTAGGAGCAGCAACCGACGGCAAATACGGTGTAGTGGCCTTCGACTTCAAGAGTCCGCACGACCCGCTGGAAGCCAAAAAATCGTGGTTCTTTTTCGACCATGAATATGTTTGCCTGGGCGCAGGAATAACGGCAACGAGCAATCTCCCTGTCGCTACAACCCTGAACCAGTGCCTGTTGCTCAGTCCTGTTGTGGTGATGAGTGATCATAAAATATCTGTTATTGAAAAGGGAGACCGGAAATTAACCAATGTGGATTGGGTTTTACAGGATGGTGTCGGGTATCTTTTCCCAAAACCGGCAAATGTAAATCTGATGAACCAGGCGCAAAGCGGAAGCTGGTACAAAATCAACCACCAGTCTGATTCACCGAAAGAAGAAGTCAGCAAGGATGTATTCAAACTTTGGATAGATCACGGTCCGCGGCCGCAGAATGCAGGCTATGCCTACATCGTCATTCCTTCAACGACAGAAAAGGAAATGGAAAACCAACCCGGCAGGGAGGTCAAAATCTTATCCAACACCGGAGATATTCAGGCCGTCCAACATTCCGGACTGAACATCACCCAGGTAATCTTCTATACTTCAGGCGTAATCCGGGTTTCAGGCAGCCTCTGGATCGGCATGGACAGTCCGGGCGTCGTGATGGTCAAAACCGAAGGTGCTGCTGTCAAACAGATCACGGTAGCTGATCCTTCCCGCAAACTGGGTAAAATTCACCTGACCGTAACCGGAAAAACCGAAAAAAGCGGGGATAATTTTATATCTTCGTGGAACAACGCAAAGCAAACCAGCGAAATAGCCATCGATCTGCCGCAAACTGTCTATGCCGGCAAAAGCGTTACGATAGAATTATGAAATGTTGCATGTAGAGACGTTGCATGCAACGTCTCTACATGCAACGTCTCTACCTACGGTTAATTAGTTAAATTCGAAAATCATCACATCAACCAATCAACTAATCAGCTAATCAGCTAATCATCACATCTGCTAATCATCACATCTGCTAATCAACACATCCACCCCATGAACTTCCAAAAAGCATTAATCATCACTTTATTGTGCTTTCCCTAACGGGTATTTCGCATGCACAAAAAGATCTTTCTGCCGATATCGGCAAAGCCGTTCCGCACCCCCGAATACTGCTGCTGGCCGGTGAAGATGACCTGATCAGGCAATCAATTATTTCCAATGCCACGTGGAAGAAAATGCATGAAACCATCATGTTGTCCTGTGACAACCTCCTGGACAAGCCGCCCATCGAACGCATCCAAATCGGGCGGCGCCTGCTCGACAAATCCAGGGAAGCGCTTCGCCGCATCTTCCAGCTTTCCTATGCCTGGCGGATGACCGGCGACGAGAAATATTTCCTCCGTGCCGAAAAGGAGATGCTGGCTATTTCCAATTTCACCGACTGGAATCCCTCCCATTTTCTGGATGTGGCCGAGATGACGATGGCCGTTTCGATCGGTTACGACTGGCTCTACCCCAAACTTTCAGAAGCATCGCGCAAAACCATCAGCGAGGCCATCACCTACAAAGGTATTTATCCTTCGCTCGACCCGAAATTCAACAGCTGGCTGAATGCCACCAACAACTGGAACCAGGTATGCAATGCCGGCATTACCTATGGGGCGCTGGCCATTTTTGAAGACCATCCCCAGCTGGCAAAAATACTCTTCGAACGTGCCGTCAAATCTATACCGGTCAGCATGAACGAGTACAAACCCGATGGCGCCTATCCCGAGGGTTACGGCTACTGGGGTTACGGAACCTCTTTCAATGTCATGTTCCTGAGCGCCATTGAAAAGGTATACGGCACTGATTTCGGACTCAACAACACGCCTGGCTTTATGCAGACCGGCAAATTCTTCGAAAACATGTCGGGGGTAACTCCTTTGATCTTCAACTGGGGTGACAGCGGCCAGGGCGGCGGACTGAGTCCGGCGATGTTTTGGCTGGCACAGAAAAACCAGGATCTGACCCAGTTGTGGGTCGAGAAAAACTACCTGAAAAAAGATGACTATTCCAGGTTTACCGGTGACAGGCTGATGCCGGCCGTGATGATCTGGGGGAAAGACCTTCCGCTGGACCAGGTGACCGAACCGAAACAATTGCTTTGGATGGGACAGGGAGCCAATCCTGTCTGCATGATGCGTACCTCGTGGAGTGATCCGAATGCCATTTTCCTCGGATTCAAAGCCGGCTCTGCTTCGGTCAACCACGGACACATGGACATCGGCTCCTTCGTCATGGAATCAGACGGGACCAGATGGGCCACGGATTTCGGGATGCAGGATTATGAATCGCTCGAATCAAAAGGGATTCAACTCTTCGGCCGTACCCAGGATGCCCAGCGTTGGAGCGTCTTCCGCCTGAACAATTATGCACACAACACCCTGACCATCAACAAAGATCTTCAACTGGTGAAAGGCTATGCCAAAATTGACAAGTTCTCAGATCAGCCGGGAATGATGTTTGCCCAATCAGATCTGTCAAGCGTTTATGCAAACCAGCTGGCTTCTGTCCAACGCGGTGCTGCCATCGTGGACAAGAAGTTTGTCGTTATCCGGGATGAACTGGTTGGCACCCAACAACCGACAACCGTTCGCTGGACTATGCTGACTTCCGCAACACCCGTTATCAAGGGTAATACCATTTCTTTCAGTAAAGAGGGTCATACCCTGTTGCTCAAGGTCAATTCTCCTTCACAGATAAAAATGAAAACCTGGCCAACCGAGCCCACCAACGATTACGATGCTCCAAATCCGGGGAAAACACTGGTCGGATTCGAATTCCAGCTGAAAGCCAACGAAAAACAAACCATCCAGGTGCAGTTGATTCCGGGGTCTGTAACAAATAAAAAATTCAAATTCAACAAGGATTTGGGCAGTTGGTAAATTTTGTATTTCTTTCATTGCCGTTGGCTTTAGCCAACGGATCAAGCAATGTAGATTGAAAGAGGGCTTTAGCCAAAAAGTTTTTGGTTGAAGTAAAAATACATTGAAAATAGCACTTGAAATTTCAATTAATTTTAAAATGTTGGTAATTTGTCCTTTGCGTCCTTTGTGATTCTACCTTTGCGGTTAAAAAATCTACTATTAATATTGTATCAAAAAATATTCAAAATGAAATTTCCTCTCCATTTTTTTATTGCTCTTTTCTTATCAATTTCGGGATGTGCCCAGACAGAACAGAATAAAAATGCGACCATCCTCCTCGACGAAACCAAAAACGCCGAATCGGTCGGGCAGCTCATTCCCATCGACAAAGTCTGGGCCGGCCACCCTGTCGGATTCTCCCTTGTAACCAGCAAAAGCCGCCAGTACATTGCCTATTACAACGCAGACCGGAACATGGTGGTTGGCCAGCGTAACCTGGATGAGCCGAAATTCAACCTGACGGTTCTGCCAGCCACCTCCCGCGAAACATCCGGCGGAACCAGCACCGTTCTGGGTTGGGACAGCCACAACAGTGTTACCCTTGGCATTGATCAGGACGGATACATCCATTTGTCCGGCAACATGCATGTACACCCACTCACCTACTTCAAAAGCACGAAACCGGATGATATTTCAACGCTCACCCAGGAAATGAAAATGGTCGGCTCAAATGAAACCCGCTGCACCTACCCCCATTTCATGAACACCCGCGAGGGCGATCTGATCTTCCACTACCGTGACGGCGCCAGCGGCAACGGGAACGAGATCTACAACATTTACAACGCCAAGTCCCGTCAATGGCAGCGGCTGTTGGATACGCCGCTTACCGACGGCCAGGGGCTGATGAATGCCTACCAGACCCAGCCAACCTTGCTGGCCGACAACTGGTACCATGTCTACTGGGTTTGGCGCGATACGCCCGACTGCTCCACCAACCACGACCTTTCCTACATCAAAAGTCCCGATCTGAGAACCTGGTACAATGCCTTGGGCGAACAGATCAAACTGCCGGTAACGCTGGATAATAAATCCGTTATCGTTGATCCGATCCCTGTTAAGGGTGGAATTATTAACCTGGCTGCCAGTCTCTGCTTCGATAAAAACGGAAGTCCGCTGTTTGCCTACCACAAGTACGACCAGGCAGGAAATCTCCAGTTTTACACAGCCCGCCTCTCTGGTAAAAAATGGATCATCAAACAGCTCACCAACTGGGATTACCGTTGGGAGTTTTCAGGCGGAGGCAGTATCAACAACGATGTCCGCATCGGCGGGTTCCGCAACCGCGGTGATGGATATTATGAGTTGGACTACAGCCACATCAAGTATGGCAGCGGCACTTTCCTGATCAACGAATCACTTGAGATCTGCGGGACAGTCAAAAAGCCGGCTCTGCCTGCCGAACTCTCAAAAATTGAGGGCACTTTCCCCGGACTTCAGGTCCGCACAGCGGGCGATACCGGAACATACAACGACAGCACTACCAGGTACCTGCTGAAATGGGAAACACTTCCCGCCAACCGCGACAAGGCGCCACCTGCACCATGGCCGGCTCCAAGCCAACTGTATTTGTTTAAACTCTTAAAGAAATAAGGATTGAACTACAATGAAATCAATTCATCCCTCCGAACAAATGTCCCAATAGTCCCCTGGGTCACAAAGTAAAAAAGCTAATACTTAAAATAGAAAAATATGAAGCTTAAAATTCTGCTTTTCGTTCTGTCCTGCCTGCTCTTGCAAATGGTATCTGCGCAACCCTCCTGGCAAAAAATCACCTCCGTTGACGAAGTTTGCACCGCTTATCCGGAACAAATGAAATCCATCTTTCAAAACCTCAACCTCAAATATCCGGGACTGGAAGAGGTAAAGAAGGCGTATGACAGCAACAACATTCCGCTGGCCTGTCAAAAGCTCCTCGATTATTACGGCAAATCATCCAGGGTACTGAAAGATCTGCCAAAGGCTTCTGAACTGTCTGATACGGCGGCCGATTCACTCCTTCAGGATAGCTATACCTTTCAGCAGGTTTCGGGCAAAGTTCCGCGATTGGATGACGGCCATCTGAAATGGGCCTGCACAGGTCCCGAAGACGATCTTGAATGGGCCTGGGCGCTCAACCGGCACTACCCGTCAAGGGTACTGATCGCTTCGTATTTCAAAACCGGAAATCCAAAATACGCCCGATACATCGATCTTTTCACCAAAGACTGGATCACCAGCAGCTGGCCCTACCCTGCTGCAAAAAGCATGACTGCCATGTGGCGCGGACTGGAGGTCAGCTTTCGGGTTAAAACATGGTCGAAGGTTTTCTTCGAACTCTGGGATACAAAATTGATCAGTCCGGCTACCCAACTACTGATTCTAAGCAGTATTCCCCAGCATGCACATTACGCCCGCAATTTTCACAACCAGGGCAACTGGCTGACCATGGAAATCTCGGGACTGGCAACTGTTGCCTCCTCATGGCCTGAATTCAAAGATTCCCCGTCCTGGATGGATTATTCAATCAAAACGATGGTTGCCAGCATGAAAGAACAGGTCTATGCGGACGGCGTGCAGACCGAACTGACTTCGAGCTACCACCATGTGGCCCTTTCGAATTTCAACCTGTTTGCCGATATCTGCAAAAAAAACAACGTGCAGCTGCCGGAATATTACACCAAAACATTGGAAGCCATGTTCAATTACCTGGCAATGACCATGCGCCCGGATGGATATGGACTGTTGAACAACGATGCCGACCAGAACTACAACCGCGAAGAGATCCTGAAAGAAGCATTGGCATACAACAGGCTCGACTGGACCTATATAGCCTCAAATGGGAAAGAGGGATCAAAACCAGCCACCGGACCGTCTTACATCTTCCCCTATGCCGGACAACTGATTTCCCGCAGTGATTTCGGCCCCGATGCGCAATACTCCTTCTTCGACATCGGCCCGTGGGGAACAGGTCACCAGCACAACGACAAGCTGCATATTTCTGTTGCAGCATACGGCCGCGATTTCCTGGTCGATGCAGGAAGGTTTGCCTATCGCGGATCAGTAGCCGACAAATTCAGAAAGTATGCCAAAGGAAGCTATGGACATAACGTCATTCTGGTTGATGGCAAAGGTCAGGCTGACGGTCCCAAACTGTCAGAAGCTCCCCTTGCAGAAAATCTTTACCAACTGAACAAGGATTTTGATTACGGATCCGGGATTTTCGACAAATATGCAGGACTGGAAGGCACCTTCTGCCAGACACGTTCGATGGTATATGTCAGGAGCAAGTTTTGGGTAGTGGCCGATCAATTGAAGACCGACCGTTCCCGGAGCATCGAAACCCTCTGGCACTGGCACCCGGATAACCTGGTTGAGGTTCAGAAAACAGGAGTTACAGCCACTAAAAACAAACGCGGCAACCTGCAGATCATCCCGGTAAGCAAGTCCGACTGGGAAGTTAAAACAGTAAAAGGCCAGGAAACATCTACCATCCAGGGATGGTACAGCATGGAATACAACACCTACGTGCCCAATCCGACTACCATTTACAGCCGCCAACTGAAAGCCGATGATACTTTTGTCTGGGTTTTATGGCCCTCCGAAGGCAAAGCGCCGGATATCCGGGCCAAAATCCTGTCGAAAGGTCCCGGTTCCGTCCAAGTACAGGTAACAGAATCCGGTAAAGGATCCTGGGAGGTTGAGGTGCCGTTTATGAACAGCAAAAATGTGAAAGTAAATTTCGTCTCCAAAAAATAAAAATTACACTCGCAATATTGGAAGTAGATGAGTTTGCAGTATTTTCACAGCTGATAGAGAAACTAACTTCTAAAGAAGGTTTCTCCTGAATGTTTTTGGCTAAAGCCCTGTATCCCTCATCATCTCTGGTCCGCTGGCTAAAGCCAAAATTATTTATAAATCAATTATAATGAGGTATATAACAAAATCCACAATTATCGCTTTTCTACTTTTCTGCTCTGCAGGATTCTCCTCCTGCTCAAAGAAAAATACCACCGAACCACCCCCCCTGCCGGACATCAAACTGACAGGCGTTCTGGCCACCCTCCAAATGGCCCACCCAAGGCTGCTGCTGACCGATGCCCGGCTCCAGGAACTGAAAGACCTCAGCAAAACAGACACTAAACTGGCCAGATACGCAGCTGATGTAGTCTCTGCCGCAGAAAAGGACATCTTAAAATCTCCCATCCAGCACATCCTGATCGGCCCAAGACTCCTCGACAAGAGCCGCGAATGCCTTCTTCGTGTTTACGACCTGGCCTTTGCCTACCGCTGGACCGGCAACGAAAAATACCTGGCTGCTGCTGTCTCTAACATGAAGACCGTCTGCGCCTTCGCCGACTGGAACCCCTCCCACTTCCTCGATGTCGGCGAGATGACCCACGCCGTAGCCATCGGTTACGACTGGCTCTACCCAAAGATGGACCAGCCCACCCGCGACCAGATCAAAAAAGGACTGATCGGCCTCGGATTGAATGAAGGAGTAAAAGCCTATGCTTCAAATGCCTGGTGGTGGAAATCGGAATTCAACTGGAACCAGGTTTGCAACAGCGGACTGACCATCGGGGCGCTTGCAGTTGCGGAAACTGACCCGACAATAGCAACTTCCATCATCAACAATGCCTTGACAGGATTGCCCTATGCGCTGAAGAGCTATGGTCCGGACGGTGTCTGGAGCGAAGGTCCGGGTTACTGGGATTACGCCACCGATTACACCGTTTACGGCCTCGCTGCGCTGAAATCTGCCCTGGGCGACGACTTCGGCCTGACCAAACTGCCCGGGATGAACGTCACCGGCTATTTCCCCATCTACTCGGCCGGACCTACAGGGTACATGTTGAATTACGCCGATGCAGGTGAAAAATCCAAACTGGGATCACCCGAAACTGAGATGTGGCTGGCCGGCATTTACAACAACAATCATTTTTCTGATTTTCTTCATTATCAGTTGGCTACGGTATCCGCCTCCGCACGGGATGTGATCTGGTACCGCCCCTATGCCAATTCTGCTGCACAGCGCGACCTGGATAAATATTTCGACGGAAGCGTGGCACTCTGGTTCTCGCGCGGCTCGTGGACCGACAACACCTGCCTGTGGACAGGCATCAAGGCCGGGTACAACAAGGTGAACCACGCCCACCTCGACCTGGGCAACTTCGAGATGGATGCGCTCGGCGTACGCTGGGCGCGCGACCTGGGTTCTGATGACTACAACCTGCCGAATTACTTCGGAGGCCTTCGGTATACATATTACAGGCTGGAATCAATCAGCCACAACGTGCCGCTGCTCAACGGACAAAACCAGCGGGAAGATGCCACCTCCAGATTCATCCGGCATGCCGAAGCCGTTCCGGAACCATTTTCCATCCTCGATTTCACCGAAGCCTACAAAGACTTTGCCGGCTCGGTCCAGCGGGGCATTAAGGTGGTCGACAACCGCAAGGCGATGCTGGTACAGGATGAATTCACACTGACTAAATCCGCGGTAATTACCTGGGCCATGACCACCGATGCAACTATTGTGCTGACCAACTCCAAAGAGGCCGAACTGACCCTCAGCGGCAAGAAGATGACGGCCAAAATCCTCTCCCCTGCCAATGCCGTTTTCTCCATCGAATCGGCTCAGCAATCCAAACCGCAGAAAGAAAATATAGGGGTCTCCCGCCTGCTGGCCAAAACCCCCGCAGCCACAGGCAATGTAACAGTCACGGTACTTTTGCTGCCGCAGTGGCCGGGAGGGGTGAGCAATTATGCAGCGGCAGTGGTGCCGCTGGCGAAATGGTAGCATACCGAGCATAGCCATTTCTCTGCATCTGACCAATTGCAACACTAAATATTTTACTTAGTTTTAGAGGCAGATATTCCTAACAATCATCCCAAATTAACTTTTTGACAGGCAAAATACCAACAAACCAATTTTCTAAAGCACAATGATTAAAATAACTGATTTAACCAAGAAATACGGAAAGAATACCATCCTTGAGAACCTGAACCTGCAAATTGAATCTGGTCAGATTTATTGTTTGCTGGGGAAAAATGGCGCTGGGAAGACAACGCTGATTAATTTAATACTTGATCTGATAGAACCGGATCACGGAGCTATTAATTTGTTCGCAAAAGAGCACAATAAACTGGACATTCATGACAAAAGGAGAATAGGTGCAATTATTGAAAATCTTGCTTTAATAGAAGAAATCAGCGGGTTGGAATATCTTCTCCTTGTAGGTAAAATCTACAAAATGCCAAAGGATATACTCAAAAAACGAATTGCTGATTTATTTCAATATTTTTTTGAGGATGAGTCTGATTTAAAGAAGAATATATCAAAATATTCCACCGGGATGAAGAAGAAAATAGCCTTCTGTGCGGCGGTAATCAACACGCCGGATATTTTAATCATGGATGAACCGTTTTCGGGTCTGGATCCTTTGGTTGCCAACCAAATGGTTCTTTTTATAAAAAAATATCAGCGCAGTGACCGGCTGATTTTCATATCCTCACATGATCTTACCTATGTTGAGAAGGTTGCCACCCAAATAGGGGTACTGGATAACAGAAATCTGATATTTAATTCAACCATTCAAGACTTTACCCAAAACGGTGAGAAAAAGCTGGATTCTGCTCTTCTGAAAATCTTAAAACCGAATGAAAACGAACTTGAAAAAATTGATTGGGTATGATAACATTTTTAATACTATTCAGAATCAGGAATTTTTTCCTGTCCCTGAAAAATCCATGGAAAATAGTGTTAAACCTGGGGTTGCTTCTAACTTCATGGTTTTATGGCCGGTTTTTGGCTGAACTAATAAACAAAGCCGGCAACGGAGAATTAGGGGGGCTTATTCCGGAAAGGATTTTGAATTACGCATTGGTTTTTATCTTCATTATGACCATCGTCAGGATGATCCTGCCGGCGTATACACCTCAGAGGCAACTGTTTCACAAATACTACCCTCTTTCAAGATTTCAACGCTACGCATCCTCCGTTTTATCAGAAATTCAATCATCCTTCTTCTTGTATTTCGTCATATGTCTTTTTATAGGCTTTTGGTATCTTGATTTTCTTAAATTAAGGTTTTTGTCGGAGGGTTTAAGTGTCCTGTTTTCGGCTCACCTGGTTAGGAGGATCCTTCAATATCCTATTGACAATAAACTTAGAAGAGCAGGTTTTATCTCTTTTTTCATTGCGCTGTTATTTATAACAATGCTGGTTCTGTATAGTGACTTCTTTGTGCAAAACCTGAACTATTCAGGAATACTCGTTCCTGTAATTTTATTCTTACTTGGCTTTTTGCTTGAATGCCAGGTAGTAGAGAACAAGAAATTTGAGTTGTTGTATAATTCGCGTAAAGGAAACCTGTTTCTGAAACTGTTGATGAACAATCCAAAAGTCCGTGTGACTTTGCTGGTTGGGCTGGGATTCAAAACATTCATTCTTGCGGCTGATTTCCTGCTTTTTACATCAAAAGGAAAACACATTTTTAATGGTCAGTTTATTTATTGGTTATTTATATCCCCTTTGCTGCTGTTTAATTATGTCTTTAACAATACTTGGGGCTTTTGGAAGAATATATGGCTGAATTTCGAGCTCCGGTCAGGTGACTACAGAGATATGATTAAGTTCCACCTCCGTTTACTGACCATCCCTTTGATAATTGACGCACTGATTACATTGCCGGTTTTACTGATTACCTGGCAGGAGTATCAGTTCATCTTAATCTATTATTTTGTATCCCTGTGGTTGCTGATTTGCGCTTCATTGGTATGGGCCCTGCTTTTCCCGATGACAATTGTATCAACATTTCAAATGAAAGGAACCAGTTCATTCATCAGTTCCTTAGTAATGATGATTTCCGTTTCAGCATTATATCTGATTAAACTGAATTATTGGTTTTACATCTTAATTCCAATCTACCTGATATTGTCTTTTGGTGCTTACAATTTAGCTGTCGGACTGTACAAGGAGAAGAAATATTTGTTGGCCGGGAAACTGATGAAGGAATAAAAAAGCCAACCACAATGAGGTTAATGTAACGGTTTCTATCCATTTGCAGCCACAATAACCAGCAGGGGTAAGCAGTTATGCAGCGGCAGTGGTGCCGCTTGCGAAATGGTAAAACCCGGCTGGTATCGAATCACATATTGCGGCTCATATTAATAAAAAATATGGCTCATTCTCATCAATTATTGAGCTTAAAATAGTATATTCATGAGCTTAAAATAAATTGCCAGATGGTGCGGATTTACCCCTCGGCTCGGGGACCGTCTGCACCCCACAGACCAGGGATTTGCAATCCTTTTTCAGATTTTTTTGTTGAATCTTTAATAGCATGGGAATTCACAATAACATATCACCTGGTTATGCCATATTCTGGTGCCGGACTTTTGAAGTTGAAATAATTAAAAGATTAACGCTAAAATACATGGCATGAACAATTCCGACACACAGAATCAACGAATTGCGAAAATGACTTTCGCCTCTGTCTATCCTTTGTATCTTGCAAAAGTTGAGAAGAAAGGCAGGACAAAAGAATAATTGCATCAGGTGATAGCGTGGTTAACAGGCTTCGATAACAAGAAGCTGGAGGAACTGATCAAAGCAAATGTTACTTTTGAAACATTCTTTCAAAATGCATCGATAAACCCCAATGCACACCTTATCACCGGAGTAATCTGCGGATACCGTGTGGAGGAAATCGAAGATACTTTGACCCGGCAGGTTCGGTATCTGGACAAACTGGTGGACGAGTTGGCAAAGGGCAGGAAGATGGAGAAGATTTTGCGTGGCTCGTAGTGTGATCGGGATCCTTTCATTGCCGTCGGCTTTAGCCGACGGATGGAGCAGTGCAAATTAAATAAAGGCTTTAGCCAAATTTATTACCTACATTTGGGCTAAAGCCCTGTTCCCTCCTCATCCCTGATCCGTTGGCTGAAGCCAACGGCAATGAAAAAATAGCTACTGCAATGGCCGGGAGGAACGGGCATTTTTGAGATTTTCTATACAGAATAATCTTTAAATGTATAGATTTTGCCGATTTCTTTACAAATTGGAGACTATTCATCCGTTTTATGACGGTAACGGCCGAACCGGCAGGATAATAAACATTCTGTACCTGATTTTGGAAGGGCTCCAATCCTTGCCCATTCTATATTTGAGCAATTATATAATCAAACACAAACCTGATTATTACCGGCTCCTGCAAAAAGTCAGGGATGAAAATTCATGGGAGGAATGGGTGTTGTTTCTGATAAAGGGCGTCGAACAGACAGCCAGAGAGACAATTGAATTGATAGTTAAAATCAGGGGGTTAATGCTTAATTACAAGCACAGACTACGGGACAATTACAAATTTTACAGTCAGGATTTGTTGAATAACTTGTTCAAACACCCTTATACAAAGATTGAGTTTGTTGTAAATGATCTGGGTGTATCAAGATTAACGGCGGCAAATTATCTGAATAAACTGGCAGAAGACAAAATGTTGCGAAAAAATAAATTAGGAACCGGAAATTATTACATCAACGAAGAGTTATTTAATTTGTTGACAAAGAGGTAAATGCGGTTTGGCAAAAAAAGTGATCTTCCCCTGCAGATTGTCAAAATGAGTCTATATCTTTAGAAAGATATTGCAGACCTGATAATGACCCAAGTAGTACTCAGAACAGCTCAAACTATGTTAACCCCGCTGGAGCGGAATTACCCCTCGGCCCATCGACAGACTCAGAGACTACTCCGCCCGGGAACCTGCATCCGAAACGAGAAACAGTGAAAATGGAGAAGCGGGACGTGTGGACTGGACGACTGGACGAATGACTGATGGAAGTCCTTAAACCCGAAACCCAGAACACGAGACCCATAATCTTTCAAACGCGCGAATCGTAAACCAACAAATTCCTTTGAGACAAAAAGCTGTCCGAACGAAGCCGCCCTTCGACCCTTCGACAAGCTCAGGGACCGTCTCTTTTTTAAATACATTAATTAGAGTTCTTTTTGTCAAGTCTTTTTTGGTTACTTTTTGTGACGACAAAAAGTGACAGGAAAGGAATAGATGAATCTGACTACCAAAAGTAATTGCAATGGGCGAAACAAGCATACACCGTTACTCGCTGATGCAATAATCTGCGCCCCGAAAACCAGAAATTTAATACCCCTGATACAACAAACTAAAAGATTAAACTAACAGAACGACGGAGTGCTTATTTATACTATTTTTGATTTTTAAGCTAATGCCATGAGAATTTACTTTACCGTCTTTTTCTTCCTTTTTGCAATAACAGGTTGCAATTCAAAATCATTGAATACAGGTCAGCAGGTTACCCTCAACCTGATGACCTTCAACGTACGTTACGATAATCCTGCTGACGGCGCCAACAACTGGAAGTACCGGAAGAATTTTGCGGCCGACATGATCCTCAAAAACGATGTGGATGTGATGGGTACCCAGGAAGTTCTTTTCAGTCAGCTGAATGATATCCTGGTTGCCTTGCCTCAGTATGCTTATGCCGGCGTTGGGCGGAAGGACGGTAAAACTGCCGGGGAATACAGCGCCGTCTTTTACAAGAAAGATAAGTTCGAACTGCTGAAGAGCGGCACCTTCTGGCTAAGTGAAAACCCGACCTACGTCGGGGTAAAAGGCTGGGATGCCGCCATCGAGCGCATCGTAACGTGGGTCGTACTGAAGGAACGCGCTTCCGGAAAATCCTTTGCATTTATCAACACCCATTTTGACCATGTCGGTGTGGTTGCACGGAGGGAAAGCGCCAAACTGCTGCTTTCCAAAGTCGCTGAGATCGCACAGGGATTGCCGCTCATTGTTTCCGGGGATCTCAACTCCACCCCCGATTCAGAGCCTGTTAAAATACTGACAGATGCCGGCAATGTCAACCATCTGACTGATTCCCGTTCTGTCGCACCTACCCTGATTGGTCCTGCCTGGACTTTCCATGGATTCGGAACTGTCCCGCCGGCAGATCGGTCCATCATCGATTACCTGTTTGTCAGGAACAATGTCACGGTCCTGCAGGTTTCAGTTATTGATGAAATGTTGGACAAACTTTACCTCTCCGATCACAATCCAATTGTGATAAAAGCTTCATTCTAAATCCTTCATCCGGTTCATACAAGCCATCCGGAGCAACATACCCTCAGAGCGCGAAGCGTCAACCAACAAATTCCTTTGAGACAAAAAGCTGTCCGAACGAAGCCGCCCTTCGACCCTTCGACAAGCACAGGGACCGCAGGCTCAGGGACCGGCTCTTCTTTAAACATCTCAATCAGCCGCAGGCGAAGTAAGTTCCTTTTGTCAATTCTTTTTTTGGCACTTTTTGTGACGACAAAAAGTGCCAAAGAATAAAAACCCGAATTTGATTACACAAAGCCACTATGATGAAGGAAATCCAGCCGGAGCCTGATTTGTAATATCGAAACCCCGCTGGTACGGATTTGGATTTTAACCCAAAAGGTATTAATATTAAGAAAGTATTGACTAACCCGGGATAATTATGAGGAAAACTGAAACAGAAGTTCGTCTGGCGCGTGAGATGACCACTTTTGATGCAACCCTGTTAGGAGTGGGGGCAATGATTGGTGCGGGCATCTTTGTACTGATTGGCATTGCATCAGGTGTTGCCGGCCCTGCATTAATTGTTACTTTTTCTTTAAATGGATTAATAGCCCTGCTAACAGCTATGTCGTATGCTGAATTAGGTTCCTGTTACCATACAACCGGCGGAGGTTATTTGTGGGTAAAAGAGGCATTACCAAAATGGACGGGATTTTTATCTGGATGGATGAGCTGGTCGGCTCACGCAGTTGCCTGTAGCTTATATGCATTGGGATTTGGCGCCTACTTTGGTCATGTGCTGAGCGAATTTTCAATAACAATGCCAAACTGGGGATTTCTTTCTCCGCAAAAAATTCTCGCAACCATCACTGCAATCCTTTTTGCTTATGTAAATATTAGGGGAACTTCAGAAACCGGAAAGATTGGCAACATTGTTACCATAACCAAAATCATTATTTTATTAATCTTTATTGGATTCGGTATCGAACTCATGATTCGGCAAGGAGATTGGCGAACTACTTTTAGTCCTTTTTTTCCTCATGGTGCCGGTGGTGTGTTTAAAGCAATGGGATTAACTTTTATTGCTTTTCAGGGTTTTGAGGTAATAACGCAAAGTTCGGAAGAAATAATAAATCCAAGAAGAAATATTCCGAGAGCGGTATTTTTTTCTTTAATGATCGTCATACCTATCTATATTTTAGTTGCGATAGTGGCTATGGGCACTGTTAAACCAGTTGGCATGACGCCCTGGGACTTCCTGGCGCTACAGAAAGAGACTGCGCTTGTAGATGTTTCAAGAAACTTCTTTGTCGGTGGCGGGGTTTTAATTCTTGTTGGCGGACTCATTTCGACTATTTCAGCTTTAAACGCAACTATTTTTTCATCTTCCCGTGTAGCTTTTGCGATGGGACGTGACAGGAATTTCCCCGGATTTTTCAGTAAGGTTCACAAGAAAAATCAAACACCACACTGGAGCATCATCATTACACTGGTGTTAATTATATTAATGGCGGTTTCTTTACCCATTGAGGATGTTGCAAGCGCTGCAGATATTATGTTTCTTCTGCTTTTTTTGCTTGTTAATATAGCTATGATAAAGCTTAGGAAAAAACGCCCCGATTTAGACAGGGGTTATAAAGTTCCAATATTTCCATATCTTTCAATAATCGGCATTATTTCTCTTTTGTTTTTGGCAGTGTACATGTTCAATTATAGTTTGTCGGCATGGATTGTTATTATCGTTTGGGTTGCAGCCGGATTATTGTTTTACAGGTTTTATTCATCACACCAGGAAATCAAACATGAAAAAAGGGGTATCGTTTTAGATCGGATGACTCACAATGATTACACGATACTTGTTTGCTTATCAGAAACGGACAATATAGAAAGTCTTTCTGCTGTTGCATTTGCTATTGCGAAGAAACACAATGCAGAAATAATTTTCTTACATGTAATTGAGCTTGATGAGAGCGAAAAATTGAGAATAGGACTACCTGAAACAAGTCAGGGGAAAATAATACTTGAAAATGCAAAGAATTTGGCCGAAAAAGCAGGTATCCCGGCAAAATCAATCATTAAAATAACCCACCGGATATCAAGTGGAATAGTGGATACCGCATTGGAAGAAAATTGCAACTTCATTCTTTTGGGAAGGAAGAAAAAAGACAGTTTCGCTTCCCGGTTCTTTTCCTCACTCATAGATAATATTTTACAAAAAACTATCAACGAGGTTGCAATTTTGCATGGAGAAATCAAACCGGATGCAATCAAAAATATTCTCATTCCCTACAACGGAGATGTTCACACCAGATTATCCATTGAAATCACCCCCTCTTTGGCAGAATATTACAATGCAACCGTTACGATAGCTGTTGTTATGAATCCTGATATGATACAGTCCGATAGAAAAAAGATTATTGAACAAATAGAAAATGAATTAGCGGTAAATAACCTAACGGCTAATATCAAAACTACAACTGACACAGACATCTTAAACGGAATATTAAAATTATCTCGGAACACTGACTTAGTGGTAATGGGAGGTAAGTCGGGAGATTTCATTGAACTGCTTTTTGCTAAATCATTGGCAAGAGAAATTACCGAACATACCAATTGTCCGGTCCTGTGGTTAAAAGAATACGAGGAAAGAAAACCTTTCCTGATTTCACTTCTACAATCAAATAAAAATAATTAAAGCCATGCAAACAAATATTCGGGATCAAATTACCGGTTTGACAGACAACTTCCTTGTTTATTTACCAAATTTAGTTGGTGGTATTATTCTGATCCTTTTAGGCTGGTTTTTGGGTTGGATAATTAAGCGTATCCTGGTAAATCTTTTTGTAGTTATCAGAATTGACAGGTTTTTAAAACACTTTCGTTTTAAAATGGATTTGTCTAAAGCAGATGTCAGGTATAGCTTCTATAATTTCATTGGCAATATTGCATTTGCTTTGATTTTTATGATTTTTATGGCTAATGCATTTTTGACCTGGAAATTAAATATTCTTTCAGATTTATTAAGTAAAGGGATTCTCTTTTTACCGAAAATCATTATTGCTTTAGTAATTTTTGGCATAGGTTGGTTAATATCCAGATGGGGGCAATTATCAGTGATGAAATCACTACAACGCGAAGGAATTCCAAGAGCATCACTGATTTCAAAATTTGTCAGAAGTATTATTCTGATTTTCTTTTCAGCAATCTCATTTGCAGAGCTTGACGTTTCCCGTGAAATCGTCATCATAGGATTTGCTACTATTTTTATTACGCTTGGCGCAATCGCTATCCTATTGACGGCCATTGGTGGAAAATATTTTATCACTAAAGTTGAAGATTCTTTCAAAGAAGGAAAAAACGATACAAAAGAATAAAACTATATTATTGAAACACAGAATCCCTTCTGGCAGAGATTTGCATTTCGCATTTTACGAATCCGCACCTGCAATACCTTCAAGTTGACTGTGTAGTTCTTTCAGGTATTCCAGATTTTTAAAATGATATTTCCGGATTTTTCCCGCACCGTAGTAGGAAACAAACAGTCCGATAGGCACACTGACAATTATTCCCGCAATGGACTCCTCTGTTTTCAGTACTTCAGTAAATGGTTTATGATCAAAATAGACTGTAATCGACAAAAAGATTAAAATATACAGAACCGGAATCAGGATAAGATAGAGCTTACTAAACCTTCCTGTCAGGCTCTCCGTCAATGAATTGATCCTTTCCTCCAGCCAACTCTTCAGTGGTTGATTGTACCTGTTGTTTTGCAGTACATACCAACCATACAAGGAAGATAGCAGGGCAGTTACTGTGATCAACCCTAAAACAAGGTTATTCACCTGGTAAATTACATCCTCCTTCCGGTTGAGTGCAGTCAGGATTAAAAAAACAATCAGCCCGGCACATACGACAACAGAGAAACCAATTACATATAAAAACTTATTGACGGTTTTCCTGGTTTTTGCTATTAATAATAGGTTTAACTCTTCTTTTGATTTAAGATTGATTCCGGAATCGCTATTATTCCAGATGTTCTGTAATTCGTTATTTTCCATGGTTTAAATGACTTAAATTTTGTTTTAATGTTTCTTTGGCCCTGTTAATCCGCACGCCGACATTGGATTTCGACAGGCCTAGTATTTCCGCAATTTCATCGTAACTCTTTTCCTCCAGATACAGCAGCATAATTGATTTGTCAATATCATTCAGATGATAGATCGCCAGGAGCAGCAAACGGAAATTTTCATTGCAGGCTATCTCTTCAAAGGTGTCTGTCGGATCTAAGGAGTCGGGTAAACTGTCACGGTACTCCATCCGTGAATCTTTCTTTAACCTTGAAATGGAGGTGTTAATGGCAACCGCATAAATCCATGAGCCAATACTTTCCCTGTTTTTCAAATTGGGAAAGGATTTCCACAATTGATAGATGATTTCCTGGAAGTTATCCTCCCTGTCGGATTTACTGCGGAAATAGATAAGGTTCACCTTATACAGAATACCCTGGTAATTGGTCAGCATTTCAATAAATTCATCTTTCACCGATTCATGATTTTACTTGTTTTCTATAAAGTATCATTCAGGCATGATTTCTTACAAAAGATTTAAAAATAAGTCTATTTGGTGGAATTTTTTTGTTTAATCCGGGTCTGCATATTAAGAGACTGTTTAAATATGACAGCATTGTTGATGCCAAATGCACAGGAAAATAGAGAATCAATCTGCAATCCCTTGCACTATTTAAAATCTAAATTCCCCGTTAGGGAATAAATTTCAATAGAAAATTGATCTTGAGCCAATTTATTCCCCTTAGGGGATTGACCTTAACAAATAATTTCATCTTTCAGCTTATATTTGTATTATTCAACAGATGATAATGATGACTAAACACCAATCCATCCCAACCGGTACAATCCATATTTTAACAAACCTGAAATGAAGAAAAAAAACCTTCTTATCCTGATGTTGCTTTTTGCTGCAAACCTAACTGTACTTATCGGGCAGAATGCCGGTACCTCCGGTAACACTGCCGGACCTGCACACGGAACACTGCTGGTAGTGGGAGGTGGAAATTTAAGCGATTCGATCATTTATAAATTTATTGACCTGGCCGGCGGCAAGGATGCACCAATCGTGGTAATCCCTACTGCTGAGGGCAGTGAAACTTATGACAACAACGCCGGCGGCGCAGGCAAGATGAGAAAGCTGGGTGCAACCAATGTAACTGTTCTTCATACCTCCAACCGGGATACGGCGAATTCCGAAGCATTTGCGGCACCGCTGCTTCATGCCAGAGGAGTCTGGTTCGGCGGAGGCCGACAGTGGAGGCTGGTGGATGCCTACAAAAACACCCAGACTGAGAAACTATTTTGGAAGGTTCTTGAACGCGGAGGGGTTATCGGCGGATCATCGGCCGGTGCAACGATTCAGGGAAGCTTCCTGACGCGTGGCGATACCAAAAACAACCAGATCATGATGGGTGATCACATGGAAGGTTTCGGATTCCTGAAAAATGTTGCCATCGACCAGCATATTCTGGTGCGCAACCGGCAATTCGACATGTTCGACATCCTGAAAAACCGCCCTGAATTATTGGGCATCGGCATCGATGAGAATACGGCCATCATCGTCCGGGGCGACCAGTTTGAAGTAATGGGTGCAAGCTATGTAGCAGTCTATGACGGCTCATTCTGGTCGCGAGAAGGAACCGAATTGAAAACCCTGCCGGAAAAGACCAATCGCTTCTATTTCCTCCGCAAAGGAGACAAATATGACCTTTTGAACAGGAAGGTAATCCAATAGAATTATGACTGGGATCCATAAAAAAACAAAAAACGTCCAGGTTTCTGAACTAATTTCTCAAAAAATTATCTTATGAAAAACACCACAAAAATTGCGCTGATTTTTTTTGTCCTTGGTTTGGCAGTTATGTTCGTCCTGGATATGATTTTTCACTTCAATAATTCAATCGGGACGCAAGTAAAACGTGAGATGAACAAGACTCAGAATAAAATTGAAAATATATTTAAATAGGTCTTCTGCTGATGCAGATTTGCAATCCCAGCCTCACTAAGCTGGGATTTTTAATCCCAAACACTTAAAATTAAAGATGAAAAGACTTCTGGTATTACTATTGATTACCTGGTCAGTGATCTCTTTTATCCCGAAAAAAATCACCTGGGTTGCCATTGGAGATTCCATTACCTACCTGAACGATCATCCGGACGAAACCGGCAACAGGATCACCAAAGGATATATGACCAGGGTGGTTGAAAAACTACCGAACATATCTTTTACCAACCAGGGACACAACGGCTGGACTTCGGGCAAAATAGCCGAAAGCATTGAAAAACTCGGATTGGAGAAAGCCGATGTCTACACCGTTTTCCTGGGGACCAACGACTGGTGGCAGGGCAGGCCTGTCGGATCTCTGTCAGATTATCAGAACAATACAGGAAACAACACCCTGTACGGATCTTTCCGGATCATCCTCAACAAACTGCGGAGCCTGAACAAGGATGCACGGATTATCCTCATCACCCCCATGCAAAGGGTTGATTTTGTTTACATCAACAACATGAAAAACAATGCCTGGGGATCGTACAAGGAGAAAAACGGTCAAACGCTCGCCCAATTTGCTGAAGCCATCAGCGCCATCGGGAAGCTGGAGAACCTGACGGTGGTCGATTTGTACCACGAAAAAAAGATGAAGATGGAAAATCTTGTCAAATTCAAACGCTTGAAAGATCCGGTAACCAACAGCTATAGAAATTATGCCTATCCTCAGTTTACAGACATTCCTTTCAATCCTGAAACAGACGAATATCCCTACCCTGTTGAAGCCATCAACATCACTTACGACGGCCTTCACCCATCGGACAAAGGATACGATATCATTGCCAAATTGCTGGTTAAGGAGATGAAAAAAATCTGATTTAGAAGGTGTAGAATATGGATTCACAGAAATGATTAAATTTGTTCAAACAAATTCGATGATGACCACGACTGATTTGAAATATGAAATAAAGAAGGCTATAGATGAGGTTCCGGAATCCGTCCTGATAGATATCTATGATTATTTAAAACAGATCAAAGGTGCTACCAATGAAAAAATCGATTTATCCCGTCAATTAGCATTAATAATTCGTGAGGACAAAGAATTATTGAATCGTTTGGCGCAATGATTGATGTAGATGACGCCATTCGTTTTCACGATATTCTGGTTGATAAATTTGGCGGGAGCTATGGGATTCGTGAATTAGGTTTAAAACCGAAGACTTGGAAATTTTCATCCAAGTTACTATAAATTTTACCACCAGAACGATGAAAGTCTTCTCTACATCCTTTTTGATTCTCCTTTTTGGATTACAAATCCAATATCTGCGGGGCGCGGATTACAAATCCGCACCAGCAAGTGCCTCACTTACCAAAGCAGTTAATGCACAGCAAACAAACGGTTATCCGGTAGAATTAAAGCAGCTGCACCAGAACATCCTGACCGATATCCTGAAAGGCGCCGTTGAAAAAGAGAACCTTCAAAAAAGCCTCGACAAGCTGAGCGACAAAGGCCAGTGGCCCGACATCGATTATGCCAGCAAGCAACGGGGCGACTGGCCTCCGGCATCACACCTCGGCCGACTGCAGGCAATGGCAAAAGCTTACCAGCGGGAGGGTTCAACTTTTTACCATGATCCCGCCTTGCTGGCAAAGATTCAGCTTGCCTTAAACTATTGGCTTGCCAACGATTTACAGTGCCCCAACTGGTGGTATCCCGAAATCGGGGTACCCATGTCGCTTGCCCCGACGCTGATCCTGATGGAAAATGAACTTTCCAAAGAGCAGCTGGCAGCCGGCATCAAAATCCTCGACCGGGCCAAAATCCGGATGACCGGCCAGAACAAAGTATGGCTGTCGGGCAATGTATTGATGAAATCCCTGCTATTGCGGGATGCTGAAACCATCCGCAAAGCTTCCGTATCCATCCAGGAAGAGTTGAAAGTTAGCCTGGAGGAGGGAATCCAGCCGGATGGCTCTTTCCACCAGCATGGTCCGCAGATCCAGTTCGGCAATTACGGACTGGCTTATGTGGGAGATATGATTAAATGGATCAGGATCCTGCGGAATACTCCTTTCAGTTTCGACGAAAACAAGATGGCCATTTTACGTAATTACCTGATCGACGGTCAGCAGTGGATCGTATGGAAGAACCAGATGGACATCAGCGCATGCGGCCGGCAGCTTTTTGTGGACGCACAGGCGGGCAAAGCGCGCAGCCTGGCCGGCTCAATCAAACAGATGGAAACCCTTGATCCGGCCTATGCCGAAGTGTACAAAAAAGCCAATCAATACGAAACCCTCTCCGGGAACAAACATTTCCGGAACTCCGACTTCCAGGTCCAGCGATCATCTGCTTACTATTTTTCCGTCAAAATGTGTTCCGAACGGGTCATCGGCGCCGAGTCGTGCAATTCTGAAAACATTCGCGGCTATTACCTGGGAGATGGCGCGACCTATCTCTACCAGTCGGGAAAAGAATACGAGAACATCTTTCCTTACTGGGACTGGAAAAAAATCCCGGGCACCACCACCCATCAGGATGACAAGGAACTGCCTGTATTGACAGCAAGCGGTTACCGTATCAAAAGCAGTTTTGTAGGCGGCGTTTCCGACGGGAAAAATGGTATCGCGGCAATGGATTACAACCGGAACGGCATCACCGCCAAAAAATCGTGGTTCAATTTCAACAATAGGGTGGTTTGCCTGGGCGCCGGAATCAAATCGACTGAATCCTTTCCCGTTGCAACCACAGTCAACCAATGTTTCCTGTCGGGTGAAGTTACCGTCAAAGATAAATCCGAAAAGGCCCTGACGGCAGAATCTTCTGTCAACCTGAACCCTTCCTGGATCTTGCACGACCACACCGGATACTTCCTCCCTGAAAAGGCTAACCTGAAGCTGGAGACGAAAACGGTTTCGGGTTCATGGAACCAGGTAGCGCTGATGTACAAAATGGAGACGATCCAATCGGGTATTTTCAAATTGTGGCTCGACCATGGGAAAAATCCTGATAACCAAAAATACGCCTATATCCTTGTGCCGGGAGCCACAAAGGCTATCCTGCAGAAGATGGAATCCTCACCTTCCTTCCGCATCCTCAGAAATGACACCATACAGCAGACAGTAATTTCATCCGACAAAACCCTGGCCGGTATTGTTTTCTACAAAGCCGGTAAAGCAGATCTTTTTGGCGGGCTGGAGGTCAGCAGTCCGTGTATCGTCATGCTGAAAAAAGAGAAAGGGTTGATGAAAATCTCCGTTTCAGAACCAACACAAAAACTTGGTCAGCTTCAATTAACACTGGAGGGGAGGTATGAATCCGTAAATCTGTCATCAACCGTGAAAACTGAAAAAGGAAAATCGACTGTGAATGTCACACTCCCCAAAGAGGGAGATGCCGGCAACACGGTTTCAATCAATTTACGGACTTTGTGATATACTTTTTATTGCTCAACTGAAAACGACATGATGTGTTCTTCTAAAATCTTCCTGTTTCTTCTGCTTTTCGTCCTTTGTGTCCAACCGCTGGCTGCGCAACAAACGAAGGAACTTACCTCCCCCGACGGGAAACTCACTTTCTCCTTCACGCTGACAACAGAAGGGATCCCCCAATATTCAGTTACTTACCAGGAAAAACCGGTCATTTTACCTTCCCGTCTGGGCATAGCCGACTGGCAAAAAAACCTGCTACTGTCTGATATCGCTTTTTCGGAACAGGATACAACCTGGAAACCTGTCTACGGCGAACGAAGCCTGGTACGTGACAACTACAAAGAGATGGACATCAGCCTGCTCCGTAACAGCGGGCAGGCCTCCATCCAGCTGCAGGTCAGGGTTTACAACGAAGGTATTGCCTTTAGATACCAGTTTACAGAAGGTCAGAACGGCGGTTCTTACATCCACATTTCCGGAGAATCTACCGAATTTAATTTTCAGCCGGACACCAAAGCCTGGTTTACGCCAAGGGCTCAGTCGCTGCACCAACTACTGCCGTTGAAGAATTGGCCGGACGAGTCTGACCGGCCGTTGACACTCGAATTGCCCAACGGATTATTTGCCTGTCTGGCGGAGGCGGAAATGGTCAATTATGCCCGGACCAAGTTTAGACTTGCACCCGGGAAAGCCAATTCCATCCAGTGTTCCCTTTACGGAGATGTCGACGAAATAGCCCCGTTCCATTCCCCCTGGAGGGTAATCATGGTCGCCGAGAAAGCCGGTCAGCTGCTTGCCAACAATGACCTTATCCTGAACCTGAATCCGCCCTGTACAATTAAAAATACATCCTGGATCAAACCAGGGAAAGTGATGAGGGAAACAACGCTTTCAACAGGGGGTGGAATAAGTCTGGTTGATTTCGCCGTCGCCCGTCACCTGCAATACATCCATTTTGATGCCGGATGGTACGGATTCGAAAATGCCATCGCTTCCGATGCCACTACCGTGAACGTTGATCCCCGAAGAAATCCCAAAAATGACCTGGATCTCCAAAAGGTGATCAAATATGCGAAATCGAAAGGCCTGGGCGTAATTCTCTATGTCAATCAAAGGGCATTGGCTGCCCAGCTGGATACGATCCTGCCCTTGTACCATTCGTGGGGCGTGGCAGGAGTCAAGTTCGGGTTTGTCCAGGTAGGGTCACACCGCTGGACCACCTGGCTCCATGAAGCCATCAGGAAATGTGCAAAATACGAGCTGATGGTCGACATACACGATGAATACCGGCCCACAGGATTCACCCGTACCTATCCGAACCTGGTTACCCAGGAAGGCGTTCGCGGCAACGAAGAGATGCCCGATGCCAACAACAATACCACCCTGCCTTTTACCCGCTATATTGCCGGACCGGCTGATTATACCTACTGCTATTACTACAGGAAAGAACTGGGACATCCAACCCGTTTTATCCAAAACAGCGCTGCGCACCAACTCGCCTTACCCGTCGTATTCTACAGCCCTTTCCAGTATTTGTTCTGGTACGACAAACCCGAAGACTACCGGGGTGAACCCGAAATTGCATTCTGGGAGGCGATTCCAACCGTATGGGATGATACCAAAGTGCTGTGCGGAGAGATTTCAAAATATATCTCGGTGGCACGAAAAAGCGGGGATAACTGGTTTATCGGGACAATCACGAATACAGAAGCCCGCGACCTGAAAATCCCCCTGAGTTTTTTAACTCCCGGCAGAAAATATGAAGCAACCATTTATTCAGATGATCCTTCCGTCAATACCCGGACGAAAGTTGCAGTTAAAAAGATAAAGGTAGATTCATCATCTGTTAGGGACATCAAACTTGCAGCTTCAGGCGGAGAAGCCATTCTGGTAAGTCCGGTAAAATGAATGAAAAAAAATGATTATAACTCCGTTAAAAGAAAATCAGGCAAATTCATCTGTTTGATTCCCATATAATCATTTCCAACAATCAAATCGTTGTAAGTAACAACATATTTTGGATAGTTGTCTTTGATTAACATCAGGTTACCAAATTCACGACTGTTGGTGGATTGATCTGTAATTTGGAGGCAAACCTGCACATAAACTTTTAACCCATTTTTGTCAGCCACAAAATCAATTTCCTTTTGATCTATTTTTCCGACATATACACGGTATCCGCATTGTATAAGATGCAGATAAACAGCATTCTCCATTAATTTATGGATATCTGTTTTCTGGTTAAACCCTTTCAAAGCATTGCGCAATCCCAAATCTTCGAAATAATACTTTTCGCCTATTTCAAATATTTTTAATCCGCCCACCTCAGAACGGACAACTTTATGTACAAAATACGCATTGGTTAGTGCTTTCAGATAATTGATTGTCAGCTGTGTGGATATTTCAATTCGTTGTGATTTGAGGAACTTGCTGATGTTATTTGCGGAAAAAAGACTTCCTATATTGTCTGACAGATAAAGCACTAAATTTTCCAGGAAGGAAATGTTTCTGATGTTTTCCCTTGAAACAACATCTTTTAACAGGATAGTCGAATAAACATTTTTAAGGTATTCGAAAGGCAATGATTCGGTTAATCCGATAACCGGCAAGTAAGGCATCCCTCCATATTTAAGGAACTTCAGGATATTATCGCTGCTATTCTGCAATTGATGAAAATTAAGAAATTCGGAGTAACGCAGGCTGTGAATTTTGAACTCTATGTATCTGCCTGAAAGGGAAGTTGCCAATTCTCCCGATAACATCGTTGCATTACTTCCTGTACAGAAAATATCACATCTGTTTTCGGCAAATAAACTGCGGATGGTTAATTGAAAAGAGGCTATTTCCTGAATTTCATCGATAAACAGGTAGTTTGCCTTTATGTCAGAGAATTTGTCTTTAAGGTATTCGCTCAAGTCGAGGTTTGTCCGAATGTTGCCAAAATGTTCCAGCTCACAATTGATGTATATGATATTGGACGAAGGATCCTGATCCCTGATAAAGTCCATCAATTGCAGCATAATGTAACTTTTACCTACCCTCCGTTGACCTGTAAGCACTTTTATAATTTGTTTGCCGATAAACGGTTTTATCTTTTCGGTATAAACAGGACGGGCAACATATTTAATCATATTCTTCATGTATATGCTATAAAAATTACAAATATAATTAATTTATCTCTTATATCGTATAAACGAAATCAATTGCTCACAATTCTGCCTGTTCCGTTTCGTTGAATCATCCTCCAAAATCTTTAGATTAGGCAGTGAAACGGCAAAATAATCGAGTTTAAACTGATCATTTAGGTGAAGTATTCCGAAGTTGATCAACGCTTCGAAACGCTCCCTTTCACTTATCATTGAATTCACCTTTAATTCATCGAAACATATTCGCTCGGCGTTTTGCCAAAATGCTCCTTGAACGATCTTGAAAAATAGGAATGGGAGTTGAATCCGGCCATACCGCTGACCTCCTCAATGTTGTAACTGCCATCTTTAAGCAGCCGGGCAGCATATTCCAGCCGTATGGTACGGATAAAATCGGTGGCAGACTTACCTGTCAGCGCTTTGAGTTTGCGGTATAGTGTACTCTGGCTCAGATTGAGGTGTACGGCCAGCAATTCTATATCCAATTGCTCATCCTGAAGATTTTTTTCAACAAAACTGATCGCTTTAGCCATCATTTTCTGATCGGGATTATCGGTGATATCCGATTCGAATCCAAGTGAAATTTTCCTGGAATAATACTGCTGCAATGCTATTCTGCCTGCAAAAATGTTTTTGATACGCGCTTTCAGCACTTCGCTGTCGAAAGGCTTTTCGATATAATCGTCTGCCCCACTGGCGTATCCTTCAATTTTATTCTCCGCCGAAGTGAGTGCAGTCAGTAAAACAATCGGTATATGGCTGGTTTTCAGATTATTTTTTAATTCCTGAACCAGTTCAAAACCGGTTTTGTCGGGCATCAAAATGTCTGAGATAATAAGATCAGGAAGGTAAATCTGTGCTTTTTCGATCCCTTCACTGCCGGTGAAAGCTGTAACAAGACGGTATTCGTCTGCGAGGATATGGCAGATAAAGTTGCTGAGATCGTGGTGGTCTTCTACAACCAGAACAATTTTATCTTGTTTTTGTGTGCTTTTCGCATGATTGTTCCAGTTTTCGGTCAGCCCACTATCTTCTTCTTTGTCCTCTTCAAGATTAAAATTTTCAGCATGATCCGGGTGCATAGCATGAACGAGATCAGCCTGTGTATTAGCTGCATACTCTGCCTCCTTTTTAACCTCATAAGGCAACCGGATACGGAAAACTGATCCTTTTCCTTCCTCCGTCTCCAGTTCAATCTCACCGCCATGCAGCAGAATCAGGTGTTTAGTAAGGTGAAGCCCGATGCCGGTGCCGCTTTGGGGAACCTCCCGGTTCTCCACCCGGTAAAACCTGTCAAATATTTTTTCAATGAAGTTCAGTTCAATGCCGGGTCCGTTGTCTTCAACTGCAATCTGAATATAATTTTCAGTATTCAATTTTCCGATTGTTGTCACATTGGCATGTGTGTAAACAGGTAATCCCTTTTGGCCTTTTGAAATTTCAACCAAAATAGTTCCCTTGTCCGGAGTGAATTTGAAGGCATTGGAGAGCAGGTTGAAAACCGCCTTGTCAATTTTCTCCGGATCAAATGAGAGCGGAATATGTTCCTGGAGGGTTAGAAACACATAATTGATGTTCTTCTGTTTGGCCACATCGAGAAAGTAATTGAATATCTCGCGGACGAATAGTACCAGATCGGATCTGACCAGTGTCAGCTCAATCTTGTTCTCCTCAATCCGCCTGAACTCAAGCAGCTGATTGATGAGTTTCAGTAACCGGCCGGTGTTCCGTTTAATCAGTGACAATTGGTTGAAGGCTCCCTGATCGAGTCCCGGAGATTTCATCAGCGACTCAACCGGACCGGTAATCAGGGTCAGCGGCGTACGAAGTTCGTGGGAGATGTTGGTAAAGAAGTTCAGCTTGTTCTGGTGCGATTTTTCCTCCTCAATCCGTTGCAGCCTTTCAATCTCAATTTCATGCTCAAGCCGCGTCCTGTAAAGGATGATGCGGCGCACCAGTAAGAACAGTCCGACAAGCAGTATCAGGTAAACGGCCATGGCCAGCCTGCTGAGCAAAAGTGGACGGGGAATTACTATCGTCAGTTTTGCAGGATCAAGGTTCCACACCATGTCGTTGTTACAAGCCACCACCATAAAAACGTATTTTCCGGGAGGAATGTTGGTATAGGTTGCCTTGGACAGTGAACCGGCATCTATCCAGTTCGGGTCGAAACCGTTTAACCTGTATCTGAACTGATTTTTTTGGGGATTCAGGTAGTTCTGTGCGACAAATTCGATACTGAATGAATTCTGGCTCGGTCCCAGCCGAAGTAATTTTGTTTCATACAAAGGTTTTGTGAGGAGCGAATTTTCCTGTCCGGGTAATATCTCCCTGTGATTGATGAAGATACGTGAGAAATAAATTTTCGGCTTGTAGGGATTTGCCTGCATAGTTGTTGGATGGAAAGCCACCAGTCCCGTTGTACCGCCAAAAAATATTTTCCCTGCAGAGGTTTGGCACAAGGCGCCCGCATTAAATAAATTACCATGAAGCCCGTCGGATACAGAGTAGTTCAAACTCTTTCCGGTAACCGGATTGTAAGAGAAGATTCCGAAGTTGGAACTGATCCATATCGTTTCCTGACCGAGAACAACAATTCCGTAAACGGCGACCTGCATTCCGTTGAAAATGATCGGATAATGTTTTACCTTGTGCAATGGATCGACAGAAAAAAGACCGTGATCCGTCCCAAGCCATACCAAACTGTCTTTACCTCTTGCGATAGAATAAACCTGGGCCGGACTTTTTTCAGAATCATTCTCAAGGTATAACTTATCAAAACCCCTTTCCCCATAAGATTTGAAGCTTAGGCCGGAACTGCTTAGGACCCACAAATTCCGGGATAAATCGAGAAATAACTTTCTGTGACTATTGGAATTCAGGGAGGTACTGTCATTGCTTTGCGGAAGGAATTGTTCGGTAGTCAGATCGCTGAACCGGTAATAATAAAGTCCGCTGCCCCAGGTGGCAATCCATAATCCTTCGCTGTCGCCTGTGATATCATACACATTCTTTTTTTCCAGCATAAACGGCAGAAAATTTGACTCCCCGGATTTTTTTCGGAAAATTCCTTCACCGAAAGTACCGATCCAGATATTACCCAACAGATCAGGATAAATACATTTGATGTTATTAATTGCCACGTTATTAATGCCTTTCAAATCAAGTCGACTGAATATTTTTTCTTGTTCATTGAAGGCGTCAAGTCCCTGACCGTCGGTGCCGATCAGGAGGGTTCCGGCAGGAGTTTCGGCAATTGCATTAATTACATTGCCGCTGAGCGAATTTTCGTAAGGAGAATGCCGGTAGGTTTCAAATGAATTGGCAAAGTTATTCAAATAACCTACCCCTCCCCGCCAGGTACCTATCCACAAGCCTTTCTGACTGTCTTCCATCAGGGAGGTAATGGAATTATCCGGTAAGCTGAACTCGTTGTCAACATCGGAGAGATATTGTTTAACTTTGGCTTCATTCCACTCTATCAAACCTTTGTAGGTTGCAATCCAAATCTTTCCGTCGCTGGTTTGCAGCACATCCCTGATTCTTTTGGAATAGGAATATGCGTTGTCGTTAAGTTTCGTGAAATAACTATCTATCAGCACCCCATCTTTGGTATACCGCCGCAATCCGTATCCATCAGTTGAAACCCAAAGTATATTATTAATCAGATAGATACCATACAACTTAACAGGAGATATATCCACAGCGAATTTTGCTGAGGTCATGGTCTTGGTGTTGACGAGGTACATCTCACCGGCGTTATTTACTATATAAATATCGTCGTTCTGATCAAAACAAAAAGCATTAACGCTGAGACGAGTGCCGTTCGCCCTGATATATTTAAGTTCCATGGCGACAGAATCGATCAATGCAAGGTTACCGTTTTCAATGATCCAGATTTCACCTTTTTGGTTCTGTTTCATATCATTCGGAAAGATGATCTTTCCCGGCATCTCCCTGTCCGTCACTTTAACGGCATCCAATTGCCAGGAAGACTTGTTAAACCTGGTAATCCCGGCATTGGTGCCTACCCAGATCGCATTGGACCGGTCGATAAGCATGCTGGAGATGTAGTTGTTTGTATGTGAGGTCCCTGATTGATATTTTGGGTCAAAACTGATGAAATCCCGTGAATTGTATTGGTAGAGTTTTTCACGGGTAATAAACCAAATGAAGCCCTCCTTATCCTGCGCTATTTCGATTACCTGCGACAAGGTAAAACCACCTGCCGGCGATATTCGCCTGAAAGGAAGATTATGGATCTCAGCTTTAGCATTGAAATTGCCAAGCAGGATCTGACAACAAATAATGGCTGGAAAAAATAGTCTCAAAACACTCATTTGGGTTGAAAAGAGATTCAAAAATACTCAAAATAAGGAAGTGACGAATGGGAACAATCTTTCCACCAGAAAAATAATTTTTCTATTGAATTAAATCTACTAGCATTTTTCTATCAACAGTGAAAGATTTGTTCAAATTTGCATGGAGACTTCAAGGAAATGCATTATAAGTAATAGCGATCGTCAAAAATAATAGCGTAAATTTATACCGCTAACCACTAAATTTCAACAAATGAAGCATTAACATCTTCATAGGCTGATTTTGTCTTTATTTTTAATTACTGTTGCTTTGGTAGCATTCGTTTAATTGCTCCTTTCCTTCAGTCGTCCCAGTTACTAAAATTCAATTATATTTGAATATGAAAAAACGTTATAATTATCTGAACAGCCTGAGCATTCTAGCACTTGGATTGGCGGCCATGCCGACAATGGCACAAAGTACCGGCCAAAAAAATGCAAAGCCGAATATCCTTTTTATTGCCGTCGACGACCTCAAGCCCTGGGTAAGCGCTTATGGCGACAAACACGCCAAAACCCCCGGAATGGACCGGCTGGCCAGGGAAGGTGTGGTCTTTCAAAGCAGCTATTGTCAGCAGGCTATTTGCGGAGCTACGAGGGCATCCATTCTGACAGGCATGCGTCCCGATAAAAGCCGGGTATGGGACCTGATAACCGATTTCCGGCAAGTGAATCCCAATGCCATTTCCCTTCCGCAGTATTTCAAAATGAACGGGTACGAAACAACCGGTATGGGAAAGATCTACCACATGGGCAGTACAGGACCTGGTCATGATGCCCCATCCTGGAGTGTACCCTGGCGGGATCCCAAATGTCCGACCTATGTGCTCCCGAATGCGGTAAATGCAAGGGGAAAAGGGAAAGCCACCGAATGCACGGATGTACCTGACAATACCTACCATGACGGCAAAATGACCGGTATGGCCATCCGCATGATGGACAGCCTCAGTCTTGGCAGCAAACCGTTTTTCCTTGCAGTAGGTTTTCTTAAACCGCACCTCCCTTTTGTTGCCCCGAAAAAATACTGGGATATGTACAACAGGGATGAATTCGAGTTAGCTCCATTCCAGACAAAAGCGAAAAACAGTCCCGATGTTGCCTACCATGCTTCAGGCGAACTGAAAAGCTATACCGACATTCCGCAATTTGACAGTTATTCGGAAAAGGAACTCGATCACCTGCCGGCGGCAAAGCAAAAAGAACTTATTCACGGTTATTATGCTGCCATATCTTACACGGATGCACAGATCGTGCAGCTGCTGAATGAACTCGACCGTCTGGATATCCGCAAGAATACCATCATCGTTTTGTGGGGCGATCATGGCTGGCACCTGGGCGATCACGGATTGTGGAACAAACACACCAATTTCGAACAAGCAACGCACACCTTGCTGATGATGAGTGTTCCCGGAAAGAAAGCCGGAATTAAACCTGTAGCAACCTGCGAATTCGTCGATGTTTTCCCTACACTTTGCGACCTGGCGACAATACCGATACCCAAATACCTCGACGGCGTAAGCCTTGTTCCTGCCATCAATCATCCGGAGATTGAAGTCAAAGGATATGCAATGAGCCAATACCCCCGCGGAAATGACATTATGGGCTATTCGATCCGCACCAAACGATTCCGCTACACTGAGTGGATGTCAAACACCTACCGCACCAATTTGCCTTACGATGCCAAAAATGTGATCGGCCGCGAAATGTACGACTACGAAAAAGATCCGCTTGAAAAAGAGAGTATAATCGGAAAGAGTGAATACGCAAAAGACCAGGAAAAGATGGTGCAACTGTTCGGGGAATGTATCCAACGTGAATACAAAACCTGCGCTGAATATGCCAAACTGGCGGATTTCAAAAAGCCGATCCCTACTTCAGATCCGGCCGCAAAGGGAAAAGGGAAAAAGAAAGCAGCGGTTGAATAAAATAGCTTAATAAGACTTTGATGAAAAGCATTAAGATCCTGAACCTGGCTGCACTGGCACTTTCTGCCGGTACAGCTGTTTTGGCTCAGTCAAAGCCAAATGTATTATTTATCATGACCGACCAGCAGTCGTACAACATGATGAGCTGCATGGGCAACAAGTGGCTGAGCACACCAAATATGGACAAGATTGCGGCAATGGGAACCCGTTTCGAACGTACTTATTGCGCCAATCCCGTTTGTATGCCATCGAGATTTTCTTTGCTGACCGGGCATTATGCCTCGGAAGTAGGTGTAAAAGAGAACACTTCAGCATATGACGATGCCAAAGTGCAGGAAATTGCATCAAAGGATGCCTTGGGCGTTCTCTTTCAAAAAGCAGGTTACCAGACACTCTATTCAGGTAAAACACACCTTTACGGATCGAAAAAAGGGGCTGAATATGGCTTCACAATTAACGGTACGGATCCATACGACGGGCCCGCTATTTATGCAGAAAAAGTACTGAATGAAATCGGCAGCGGAAAACAGGAAAAACCATTCTTCCTGTTTCTATCCTTTCTGAATCCGCACGATATCTGTTACAAAGCCGGAGCAGACAAAAGATTTCCCGGAAACCTGCCCGAAGCCAACGGACGAGAAACCTCGCGGCTGCTTGCCCTGCAAAAAACTTTAAGTCCGGAGACCTACCGGAAACAAATTCCGCCACCGCCGAACAATTTTGCGCCCATTAGCAATGAAAGTCCCGAGACTGTAGCCATGAGCATTCAGGGTCGCGAGTGGGACAAGGCGCAATGGGAACTTTATCGCTGGATGTACTGCCGCCTGACGGAAAGTGTGGATACCCAAATCGGAAGGGTTATGGCTGCGCTGGAAAAATCAGGAATGCTGAAAAACACCATCATCGTATTGACCTCCGACCACGGTGAGATGGACCAGTCTCACGGACTAATTACCAAGAATGTCCTCTTTGAAGAATGCCAGCGGGTACCTTTGGTCATCGCAGGGAAAGGCATCAAAGTCAATTACGCCGACCAGGCAACGTTGGTCTGCAATGGCCTGGATTTTCTTCCCACCATCTGTGATCTGACCGGAATCGCAATTCCCAAAGGGCTTTACGGCATTTCTCTAAAGCCATTACTGACCGGTGAAGGACAGAAACCGAGCCGTACCAGCATCATCACAGAAGATTACAACGGCAATCAGATCAACGACGGGAGATACAAATATTCGATTTTTGAGCTACCCGGCCATCCGGAGATGTTGACTGATCTTAAAACGAATCCCGGTGAAACCATTAATTATGCCGGTGATGCATCCTATACCGAAATTAAAGCCGGCCTGAAGAAACAGCTGATGGCCAATCTCAAGGCAAGAGGTCTGACTCCCCTGCCTGAGAACAGGACCATTCAACATCTCCGCGAAACGGAAGCTAAAAAAGGGAAAGGAAAAAAGAAATCAGTGGATGATTAATAGGTATGAATAAAGTTGCCGTACCAGTGTAACGGGCGCAAGATCCGGTATGGCAACTCTTTTCAAATGATGGCAGAATGTACTAAAATTCAAACGATTACTAATTAAACATTTGATTATGAATTATTTAAAGTGGTTTTTTTGTTTTGCAGTGTTTATTACTGCTTCAGCGTGGAGCAGACAGAATTCTGCTCTGGCACAGAAAGCGTCTCCGGGCGAAATTTCCGGAGTTGTTAAAGACAAAACCTCGAAAGAAGCGCTTCCTTTTGCAACAGTAGTTATCAAGGGCACTGTAACAGGGATCGTCACTGATATGGACGGTGCGTTCCGGCTGGCTAACCTTCAGCCCGGAAATTACACCCTGCAGATATCCTACATCGGTTACAGCACCCAGGAGCTGGAAGTCAAGCTTAAATCAGGCGAACGGAAAAAAGTACTGATAGATCTCGACCAGCCTTTGGTGGCCATCGGCGAAGTTGTCGTGAGCAGCCAGCGCAGGGGCCAGAATGCGGCAATCAACCAGCAGTTGAAATCCAATGCACTGGTCAATGTGGTTTCCAAAGATGCCATCCGCGAATTGCCCGACGTGAATGCTGCCGAGGCCATCGGCCGTCTGCCAGGGGTTTCACTCATCCGCAGCAACGGAGAAGGCTCAAAAGTCGTGTTGCGCGGATTGGATCCGAAGTTCAGCAATGTAACCATCAACGGCATCCAGCAGCCTTCGACCGATAACAGCGTAAATGGTGACCGATCGGTAGATTTGAGCAACATCTCACCCGAGCTGCTTTCCGGTATCGAAGTCTTTAAATCACCGACGGCCGACATGGACGCAGATGCCATCGCAGGAACAATCAACCTGGTGATTTCCAAAGCATCTGATGTACCGACCAACCAATTCAGATTGTATGGCGGTTACAGCAATTTGTACCAGACATTCGGCAACTTTAAAGGTTCGTGGGATTTCTCCAACCGTTTTCTGGACAAAAAACTGGGCGTAATGGCACAGGTTAATTATGAAGTCCGTGACCGAAGCGCACAGAGTCAGGACATTGCCTATTTTAACCCGAATGCCGAAAAGGCAGACTCCTTTTACATTGACAATACTACCCTGACAGAAAGGAAACAACAGACGAAACGCTACGGTGGGCTTGTACTGGTTGATTACCAGTTCGATTTCGGAAGCATCTACATGACCAACATCATCAATTCTTCTCCCAGAAACAGCTTTACACAAACAAAGAACATTACAAAAAACGGGCTATTAGTCCATACTGCAAGTGTCGATGAAAACACGACAACCTCCTTTAACAGTACATTGGGCGGCGTGGTCAACATGAAAAAATTAAAAATGGACTGGAGTCTTACCAGGGTGCAGACAACCAACTACAATCCTTACGACATGAACCTGACCTTCAATCTTGGAGCGCCTTACGGGCTAAATCCTGCAATGGTAGGAAAAAACATCTCAGATCCAAAGGTTTATTGGGACAACCTGGTTTTCAACAGCACCAACATGAAAAAAGACACCCTCTCATTTCTGAATGCTTCCACCTGGACTCCGGACACTTTGAAACAGACTAACTATACGGCCAAACTTGATTTTGAAGTTCCCCTAAAACTGGGAGATAAAATTGCCGGGTACTTCAAATTTGGCGGGAAGTACCAGACAGAAAAGCGCAAACGAAGCGGGGTCCTCTTCTCAGACCAACAATATTACCTGAAACCGGCACTTACCGATGCGGCAATCAAAAACGACCCCCGTGGCAAACTGGCTGTCACAGCGGCCAAGACCATCCAGATGTCAAATTTCAATGAACAGACGAATGTTCCGCTCCTCAACGGCGAGTACAACATGTTCCCCAATATTCCGGAGAGTCAGATCAGGGATTGGCGCACCTACCACATGAACCCGACAGAGTATGTGGAGGATCCAAGTAATGCAGAACTGAATTATGACACCTATGAAACTCTGGCAGCAGGCTATGCCATGTTGAAACTAAACTACGGTGAACTGATTACGTTTATCCCGGGTATCCGGTATGAATATTCCAACAATACTTACCATGGAATATATTCAACCGTCAATGGGGCCATGGGATTGGCCGGCTATTACGAACCTGATACCACCGTTCAAAAGTATGGAGAATGGTTGCCAAGTGCACACCTCAAAATCAAACCAACCAAATGGATGGACATCCGTTTGTCTGCAGCCAAAACCCTTTCCCGTCCAAATTACATGTGGGTAATTCCCCGTTTCAGGTATAATGCAGGCGGTTACAGTGTCGCCAAGGGCAATCCGGAATTAAAACATGCCACAGCCTGGAATTATGACGCTTCCGTTACCTTTTATACCGGAAAATTTGGTCTGATGTCTGTCGGCGGCTATACCAAAAAAATCTACAACATGTTCTATGCCATCAGCGGGACGTTGTCACCTGAAGATGCAGTTAAAAACGGCCTTCCCCCCCAGTCGTTCGACCTGAATGAAGATTACATGAACCTGGATAACTCCAGTGTAAGCGGTATTGAATTTGACTACAAAACACACTTCAACTTCCTGCCGCAACCCTTTAACCGTTTCGCATTTGGTGTTAACTTTACCCGTTTGTGGTCAAAAACCTTTTACCTGGTCTGGAACAAGGTAGAAGACATTGTCATGTACAATAACGTCAGACCAACTTTGGTTGTTGACTTTTCAAAATCCTATTTCAAATTGGTCGAAAGCAGGATGCCTTCGCAGGTTGACTTTACTTCCAACGCCTTCCTTGGCTATGATTACAAAGGCTTTTCAACCCGCGTTTCCATGAGCTACCAAGGCAACAGGCTAACCGGTATTAATCCAAATACAGACCAGCTGGGATACAACCGCTACACGGATGCCTATCTGCGTTTTGATGTCACTGCCAAGCAAAAGATCACCAAATACATCAGCGTATTGTTAAATCTCAATAACCTCACCAATGCAACCGAAAAAGGGTACCGTTATACTTCCGCCTACCCAACCTACGAGAATATGTATGGTTTCTCGTTTGATCTTGGTGTAGAAATTAATCTTTAACAATGCTCAGCAATTTCATTTCAAAAAAATAAGAGTATGAAAACTTTATATAAAAATTTGTTCTTTTGGGCCGCCTTTTTACTGTTTCTGCAATCGGCGAACGCCCAGCAACGTGTGGTCACCATTCAGGGGATTGTCCCGGGTCAGCCACTGGTTTATGATCAGATCTTCAATGCCATCAATGCAGATGCTCCCAACCGCATAACCAACAAAAATGTGGTATATGAATTAAAAAGAGGCCAGGTTTACCTGAATACCTCAACCATCAATAGTGTCGATTATAACCTTTATATCCGTGCAGAAGCCGGTACAGGAACATTGCCGATCATTTTTCATACCCTGAACAGTGCAGGGGCTTCGGCAGCCATGATTACGGCCCGCCAGAACATGACCCTGGAGAACATTGAGATTGACGGCAAACATTCCAACGGAACGCTGGGAAACAGAATTTTAAATATGTACGGATTAAATTTACGCTGCATTGTGAAGGGTTGTCGTCTTTCGAATGACAGAGGCGGTGCCCTTGCCATTCAGGTGGATGGTGTAAAACTCTACATTATTGACTGTATCATTGGCAACCTCGGGCATCAGATTTCTATAGGGGGAAATGGACGCGTAGTCGACATAAGAAGTACAAAAACTGTTGATACCCTGGTAATTCAAAATAGTACCGTTTATAACATGACTGACAGGTTTATACGCAATATGGCCCCTATCATCAATTACGTTAAGATTGATCATGTGACAGCGGTGAATATTCAGGGATATCACGGATGTGTACAATTGGGCAAAACAAAAAATGCTGTCATCACCAACAATATCTTTGCCAACCCGCTTACCCATGGTGATCGTTTTCCAACCCGTTGGAGAGGTGAACAGATGCAACCGGATAAAGGTTTTTGTGTGATCACACACGACAGTCTCTCGGCAGCGCTGCCCTCGGCAACTGTAGTAATGAGAAATAATAACATTTATCATGAAAAGAAGTTTGTTGATTTCTTCAACGCAACCCCTCCGAATGACTCAATCGGTAATCCCAGACCTGTCAACAATGCCATCATCAAATTTGTAGGCGCTGCCAATATGCCACAGGCCTATTTCCTGGAAGAGCTTTCTTTCAAAAACACCTCCTCATCCCAAAAATTGTATGAATTCCTGACTTATTGGGTTACTCATCCGAAAGCTGCAGTCTTTCCCAATAATTTTTCGGAAATCTATCCGTACGAATGGGATGTTACCTATTCCACTGCTTCAAAATCCTACAAAGCAGCCGATAATGGTTATCCCTTGGGCGACCTGAATGCCTGGCCGGCGCTAAAAGCCCAGTGGGTACAAGGAATTGTGCAGAAAAGCGCTACTTTGCCTGTACCCGGTAAATCAACATTAAGTATTGACAACAGCTACCCCAATCCTTTTACAGATCAGTCTACCATTTATTACTCGGTAACTGAACCTCAAAAAGTAGAGGTTAGTGTATACAATTTTCTCGGCCAGAGAACTAAAACATTAATAAATAGCAACTTAGAAACAGGTAGTTATTCCGTTGTCTGGGATGGAAAGAACAATTCAGGTCTCACAATACCCAAAGGCATCTACTTTTTACAGATAGCCGGATCAAAAGACCAAGTTGTGAAACGGATCATCAAAGATTAAACTTAAAATAATTTATACCAGGCGATTGGATCTTCTCCGAAACTTCAATGATGTGATAAATTGAGTTATTAGCTTCTAAATCAGGTAATTAATTACCACATAACAACACATTCACTGAAGTTTCCGGAGAGATCCAATTGTTGGTTTTTTAATTCGGGAATTCTTTTCATATTGTTATCAATCATTATTGTCCGGGAAAATGGCAAACAATTTAATGAGATTCTTCGCTAAAAAATGAGAACTACAAAAGCAAAGCTGATCCTGCTGTTATTGATCTCAGCTTATCCGCGTTGGAGTTATTGCCAGTCGGAGGGAGCGCGGATGATTACTGAGAACAAATACTCCGGCTGCATTGAACTCTCAAACAAAACGACCAGGGTTGTCCTGGAGCCCAACCTGGGAGGCCGGGTTCTGAAATACGAACTGAATGGCAAAAATGTTCTCTTTGTCGATACCAATGACGATGGAAGGACTTATCAGAAAGGCGTTCCGATGCATCCCACCGGCGGGCGATCTGATTTTGGTCCGGAGAAAACTGTACCTGCTCATCCGGTTTTATTTCTGGGAAAATGGACAGGCAATCTAACCGGACCCAGGCAGGCTGAACTGGTCAGTCAGGAAGATTCTGTGACCGGGGTTCAGTTAATCAGGCGGTTTAATCTTGCCGCAAGCAGTTCGCACCTTGAATACACACAGGTCATCCGTAATATTTCCAAAGAGACAAAAAATTATTGCCACTGGAGCCGGACATTTGTGAAAGGCGGGGGGATCTCTCTTACCCCGCTCCACAGCAACAGCCGCTATCCTAAAGGATTCATCACCTCCGGACCTGGGAATGTCATCAACTTCAAACCTGAAGAAGAATCAAATGTGGCTGTCAGAGACGGCATATTGGAGATTAGCGGCACGCCAAAGCAACCCAAATACATGACAGACGGCACTGCAGGCTGGCTGGCCTATATTACCAAAGACAACCAGCTGTTCATCAAATCCTACCCGGTTTATCCCGGCAGGATTTACGGGGAGATTGCTGCAGGGACCGCATCAATTTACTATTTCAAGGAAGAATTTTGCGAAATTGAACCCATTGGTCCGATGGAATCGATTGCCCCGGGAAAAGAAGTCTCCTTTACAGAAGAATGGTTTCTGGCGGAATATCTGTATCCAACAGATAAAAATACGGATATAAAGAATGTGTTGTCGGTAATCAACAAGTTGACTGGCAGGTAACTGAACAAATACTCATTAAATTTTCAAGGAAATGAAGTACATTTTATTTTTGATTTTTATCCTGTTGGCTGGTAACAGATTGATTGCCCAACCGGATTTTGTCGCAGCAACCAGAGATCTTTCAAAAATAAAGCGGACACATCCCTATTTGCTTTTTGATGAAGACGAAAAGCAAAAGATCCTTGCCAGGATAAAATCAAACCAAAACGATAAGGAAATATTTGAAAAACTTGTTTGGGAAGGAAGGAAATATCTCTATGCCCCCATGGACATGAAAGTTCCGGAAAAGAATATTCATACCAGATTCTTCGGTGACGATGAGTATAGAAGATACATGAGCTGGCAGAGTGAAGGGGCCTTGACATTGGCCTTTATTTACCAGATGACCGGAGATATCCAGTATGCTGAAAAAGCCTTTGAATATGCAGATAAACTTTGCGCCCTCGATTCATGGATTAACCGGGCACATTATTTTGAAATCATTTATCCACGTGTATGGCCATACAACGTAAAAGATGACCAGGTCGTTTTCTCGCTGGATATAACCAGCAGCCAATATGCCCAAAAATTAGCATTTGTCTATGACTGGACCTATCCGGCCTGGACCAAAGCGCAACACGACAGGATCAGGGGAGCTCTCCTGGAAAAGGTCATTACTGCAGTGAGAGGAAGTTATGAATACCAATGGTGGGCAACTGCTTACAAATGTAACTGGTCGGCAATCTGTCATTCCGCAGTTGGTATTTCGGCCATGGCATTGCTGAACGAGGATCCACAACTTACTGATGTCATCGCCAGATCATATGAAGGCGTATGGAATGTATACGAGAATCTTGGTGAAAATGGCGGATGGCAGGAAGGCAGAGGTTATTGGGCATTTGCCATGGATCAGAGCGTATTTTTCGATGAGTCACTCAAAAGGATGACTTCAGGAAACGTGAACTTATTTCAGCATAAAAAAGTCAGGGCAAATCCCTGCGACTTCGCCTTGTTTGGTCTGACAGCAGGATTTGGTGACGGCGGCGGCGATCCTGTAGGCAATAGCTACGTAATCAATAAGCTAACAACCGAGACAGGTTCCACAACAGCTGCCTGGTACCGCCAAAAATTCCTCAAATCTTCGTATGGAATTTTTGATCTGATTTGGCCGGTTTCCGATGTTGAAGCCAAAGAACCTGCTGAATATTCCAGACATTTTAAAGGAATAGACTGGGTTGTCATGCGGAAAAATTTCGATCCTTCCAACCTGACAATAGCCTGCAAAGCAGGCATGAATGACGATCCGCATCACGGCCATCTCGATTGCGGCACCTTTAGTCTCAACTTTTCAGGGCAATCATTTATCGGCGAACTGAAGGGTTCTGGTTATGATGAAAGATATTTTGGCGAATTACGCTGGGATTACCCAAAAGCTGCCAGCAAAGGCCACAATTTGGTGATGGTCAACGGAGAGGAACAGATTGAAGCAAAATACAAGGATCAACCATGGAAAGAAGGTATCGGTGGCAAAATACTTGAATTTAAGACGGAAAAATCTTGGGATTACGTAAAAATTGATCCAACCAACGCTTATCCCGGGAAGGAATTGAAACATTGGATCCGATGGATTATTCTGGACAAAGAGAACAATATTGCCATTGTCATGGATAAAATCAACTGTGCTAAAGGAGCTGAGATAGAAGCCAGATTCCAACCAGGCGTTGAATTCTCCGAAGCTGATCACCGGATTTTAATGAAGGGTGAAAAAACAGAAATGGAGATGTTTCCGGTAAGTAATACAGACTGGGTTTTCAAAACCGGAAGAATTCCCAGGTTATCTTTGAAGAAGGACGAACCTTCAGAATGGTATCATTATTTCGGGATCACAGCGAAAGCGAAACCCGGCGACAATTTCATCGGAAATATTTTTAGACCGGTCAATGGGAGCAAGGTGAAGGTTGAGTTTACCGAATCAGCAGGTAAGCAGCAAATTACGTGTCAAATGGACGGGAAGCAATTGAGCTACGAATTTTCGGAAAATACAGTAAAACGCAACAACAAATGAAGAAACAAATACTTTTTAGTGTTTTGGTTTATTGTGCTATGATCTTATCAGCAACACCAGCATTCGGAATAAAGCCCAAAACAACTGTAACTATAAAAGGTTCTGACTTTTACATCAATAATAAAATCACCTTGCAAGGCCGCACGATGGATGGAATTTCCATCGAGGGACTGCTGCCCAATTCGCGCATGGTACAGGGTATTTTTGACGACCTCAATCCGGAAACCCGCAAACTGTGGAAATACCCGGATACCGGTGTCTGGGATGCAGACAGAAACACCAATGATTTCGTTGCCGCCATCCCCGAATGGAAAAAACAGGGCTTACTGGCTTTCACCCTGAACATCCAGGGCGGAAGTCCGACCGGATACGGAAACAAAGGCTGGATCAATCCCGGTTTTCACAAGGATGGTCAACCAATGAAAGACTATTTTGCAAGACTTGAAAAAATTCTGAACAAGGCCGACGAAGAAGGGATGGTCGTTATGCTCGGCATTTTCTATTTTGGGCAGGATGAACAACTCGAAAATGAAGCTGCCGTTAAAAATGCGGTCAACAATACCGTCGACTGGCTTTTTAAAAAAGGCTACCGCAATGTGCTGATTGAAATAAACAATGAATGCAATGTCAATGCATACGATCATGGCATTCTCAAACCGGATCGGATCCACGAGCTGATCGAGTTGGTTAAAAACAAAAAGGAACCGAAATCAGGATACCGGTTTTATGTTTCAGCGAGTTACGGCGGCAAACATATCCCTCACCCCAACCTGGTTAAAACTGCTGATTTTCTGCTGATTCATGGCAACGGAGCTGAGAATCCTGCGGATATCACGAAAATGGTGGAGGAAACCCGCAAAGTGGAAGGTTATCATCCCATGCCGATATTGTTTAATGAAGATGATCACTACAATTTCGATCAACCGGTTAACAACATGGTGAACGCGCTAAAAGCCGGCGCTTCGTGGGGTTTCTTCGATTTCAGGAAAAGGGGGGAAACCCTTGCAGCGAATGATGCTTCTTTCAATGAAGGATACCAGAGCATTCCTGTTGATTGGGGCATCAACTCACTTAGGAAAAAAGAATTCTTTCATTTACTGGCAAAAATAAGCGGATTGGACAATGGCATAAAATAAGCCCAAAAATTTCAAATAAAGGCCCTATCAATGAAGCACCCTTACCAACAAAAAAGTATCAACCTGGTATTACTTGGATTAGCAACATTTCCTTCTTTTGCTCAGAAAAGTCAGGTAAAGCAGGACCGTCCGAATATTTTGTTTATTGCCGTTGACGATCTAAAACCCGTCTTGGGATGTTACGGCGATAAACTGGTCAAAACCCCCAACATCGACAAACTGGCCAGACAGGGAACCATTTTCCTTCAAAACTACTGCCAGCAGGCGGTTTGCGGGCCAACACGCGCCAGTCTGATGACAGGTATGCGCCCTGACCATACAGGTGTATGGGACCTGAAAACAAAAATGCGCGATGTTCATCCGGACATCCTTTCCCTGCCGCAGTATTTCATTTCAAAAGGCTATCAGACCGCCGGCATCGGAAAAATATTTGATTCACGCTGTGTAGATGAAGATCTTGATAAACCTTCCTGGAGTATCCCTTACTTCAAGAAATCCGATAAATATTATCCAAAGTCGACTGGCAGTCCTGAAGGACAGTACCAACTCCCGGAAACAAAGGCCCTGTTCAGAAAATACACGGCAGAAGGTGAAGCCAAAGGCCTGAAAGGCAAAGAGCTGAATGATTATGTCGGAAAGTTCATCAAACCATCGGTCGAATGTTACGATGTTCCCGACAATGCCTACAGCGACGGCGCCAATACCCTGCACGCCAAAGAAATTCTGGCCGGACTGGCCAACGATGGGAAACCGTTTTTCTTCGGCGTGGGATTGACCAAACCCCATTTGCCTTTTGTCGCTCCAAAAAAATACTGGGATCTTTACAAAAGGGATGAAATGCCCCTTGCGCCGTTTCAGCAAAAGGCAAAAGACAGTCCCGACATGGCTTACCATACCGCTGCCGAACTCTATGCCTACTCTGACATTCCGGAAATTTCCTCCTTCTCGGATCAAAAAGTGGGTTTGGATATGCCCGTTGCCAAACAAAAAGAGTTGATACATGGTTACTATGCCGCAACTTCCTACACTGACGCCCAGGTCGGAATCCTGATGAAGACATTAGATTCACTCGGATTGTCGAAAAACACAATTATCGTGCTTTGGGGCGACCACGGCTGGCACCTGGGCGACCACAATTTGTGGTGCAAACACACGAATTTCGAACAGGCCACCCATGCACCGCTGCTGATCTCTGCGCCCTGGATCAAGCCTTCCGCAACAAAATCACCTTCCGAATTCGTTGATATATTCCCCACACTTTGTGATTTGTCCGGATTGGCAGTTCCTTCTCACCTCGACGGTAAGAGTCTGGTGCCGGTCATGAAGGATCCAAAAACTTCCGTGAAGGAATTTTCTGTCAGCCAGTATCCGCGTACCCTTGACAAACTGGATACCGAACGGTTGGGATGGTCGGACGGTCAGTATATGGGCTATTCGATACGTACCGGGCAATATCGCTACACCATCTGGATGAAAGACAGTTACCGGAGCGGCAAACCATACAATAAAGCGCTCGTTGTCGCCGCAGAACTGTACGATTACCGGAAAGATCCGAATGAAACTGTAAATGTGGCAAATGACAAAAACTACACATCAGTTTCCAAAGAACTGAACAGCAGCCTGCTCCGATATTTATCAGAGCAGGCTGCAAAATAATTTACAGTTTTCCCAAACGTTTTAATCAAACGGATGTTGTTTTGACTTTTTATTTCGGTTGCGCTGTCATGCTTGAACTTTTTCATCAAATATGATTGATTTGTTCAAATATGAGGCAATGGTTACAATAATTGAACTATTTGTGCTATTCGGAGTCGAATCGTCCATGTAATTTTCATCCACAAACTATTTAAATTTCAACTTATGAAGCATCGTCTTTTTAGGAGGCAGATAATACCATTCCTGGTAATGGTTATTGTCCTGCTTGCATTTCAAGCGCACGCCCAGGATGTAACAGTCCGTGGAAAAGTAGTAGGAGCCGCCGACAACACCCCTTTACCGGGTGTTTCTGTTGTGGTGAAAGGTACAACAACCGGAACCACTACGGATATGGATGGCAATTTTGCGTTGAAAATAACATCAAAGGCCAAAACACTGGTTTTCTCATTTATGGGGATGCAAACGCAGGAAGTGGCTGCCGATGGAAAAACCTCCGTCAACGTTTCATTAAAAGAGGAGACTGTTGGCTTGGATGAGGTTGTCGTAGTAGGTTACGGAACGCAAAAGAAAAGAGACATTACCGGTGCCATCACTTCGATCGACAACAAGATGATCGAAAAGCGCCAGGCTGTGAATGTTTACGACGTCCTGCAGGGAGAAGCGCCCGGGGTTCTGGTTGTCAGTAATTCGGGAGCGCCCGGCGACGACAACACGATCCGGATCAGGGGTACATCGACCTTTGAGGGAGGAGTCAACCCTTTGTACGTCGTCGACGGCGTACCACTAAGCGATATCAGCTCCATTAATCCAAACGATATCAAATCGATGGAGATCCTGAAAGATGCTGCCTCCGCCGCAATCTACGGTTCGCGTTCAGCCAACGGAGTCATCATCATCACCACAAAAACCGGTGAAGCGGGTAAGCCGAAAATTGATATCAGGTACCTGAAGAGTTGGAACATGCTATCCAGAAAAATTCCTCAAGCCAACGCTTTTGAGCGGAAATTATTTGAAAACCGGACAAAACTCGATCTTTACAGTTTCCCGAACGACTCTCTCGGAATAAGCACCAATGCCAACAACGACTACCAGGATCTGATTACCCAGATCGGTAAGAGGCAACAACTGGACCTTAGCGTCAGTGGAGGATCAGACAAATTAAAGTACTTTACCAGCATCGGGCTTTTGGATGAAACAGGGATCGTTCTGAACAGTTTCAACAAACGGCTTAGCGGCCGTATCAATGCCGACTATCAGGCAACGGACAAAATAAAATTCACTTCCCGGGTGACATACTCTTATCAGAATACCAATAAAATTAATGAGGGAAAAGTTATTCAACAAGCCATGCAGCGTCCGCCGCACTTCATCCTATTTTTCCCCGACGGTAACTATGCTTTTGACATTGCCGGAAGGAAAAACCCGATTGCAGAAGCCTATTACCGCAAAAACGATTATCAGATCTTTAATGTAGGAATTTATGAGATGTTGGAATTTAAATTCAACAAATACCTGAAACTGCAGGCCGATGTCAACGGCAACTTCAACCTGAGCAGAAGAAATTACTTTAATTCGGCATTACTTACCACGACAAATCCGCAGATCGCAGACGGAGGAGACGAGACTGACTTCGGCAGAAACATGGCAGGTGAAGCGTACTTATCCTACAACAGGGTATTTAAGAAAACCCATACGGTATCAGCGGTGGCAGGAGCGATTGCAGAAGACTGGTACGACGAATCCATGAATTTCAAAGGGTCGAATTACGTAACTGAAGATGTTACCACGATTAATTCAATTCAGGCATTGGACTTGGCCGGTACATCCACCTCCGGTACTTCTCACTCCATGGTTGGGATGTTCGGTCGTTTGAGCTACAGTTATAAAGGCAAGTACCTTTTCAATTCCAATATACGCCGTGACGGTTCATCCCGTTTTGTGAAGAGCCGGTGGGGTATTTTCCCCTCTGCATCAGTCGGATGGCGTATTTCTGACGAAAAATTCATGACCTGGACAAAAAAATACCTCGACGATGCGAAAGTACGTCTCAGCTGGGGTGTTACAGGTAACCAAAATATTGGCAATTACGAATCCCTGAATCTTTACACCTTCGGATCCTATTATTACCAAGGTGTATCTGGTGTAAACGCCTCCTCTTCCTTTGGTAATCCGGATTTAAAATGGGAGCAGACAACACAGACCAATTTAGGTGCCGACCTCACTTTCCTGAAAGGGAGACTGACCTTAACTGCTGATTATTACAAGAAAACGACGGATGGATTGCTGTATAGTTCACTGATGCCCTCGGAACTCGGTTTTTCCACCATCAAAGTGAACCTTGGATCCATTGAGAACAAAGGATATGAGATCAATTTAAGCGGTACTCCTGTACAAAAAAAGAACTTCACCTGGCAAACGTCCGTGAATTTTTCTGTCAACAAGAATAAAATCAACAGCCTCGCCGGCGGAGACTATGTTTCGAACAGTGCCTGGCTCGTTGCCACAGGTCAACCGATCGGCCAATTTTACGGATACAAAGCGCTGGGTGTTTACCAATATGATGAATCCAATGCTTATACCAGCGATTTCACTACCCGTTTAAATCCATATTTTCAGCGCGATGAGATGGGCAATGTGGTTATTAAGGAGGACGGGAAACCAATATTGCAGGGATATAAATATCCCGACGGCAAGGATTTTGGCTGGGACCCGACAACAAATCCGGTCTCCCAGTTGCAGGTTGGTACTGCCCTGTTCAAGGGGGGTGATATGATCTGGGAAAACATCGACCACAACGGGGTGATTGATGACAAAGACCGGCAGATTCTAGGCAAGGGCCTGCCTACCTGGTTTGGCGGCTGGAACAACAACCTGAATTACAAAAATTTCACTTTCTCCTTCTCTTTTTACATGAACTGGGGAAACCAGATTTACAACAATGCCAAATACAATCTGACTACTTATTCTACCTCTAATGTAACGCCGCAACCCTACGAGATTTACAATGCATGGAGGTTCCCGGGTCAGATTACTGACGTACCGAATGCACAAAAAGGAACGGTTCAAAACACCTCACGTGAATTGAGCAGTGCATTTCTCGAAGATGGTTCATTCTTAAGGCTGCGCAACGTGCGTCTCTCCTATCAATTGGATAAGACCTTAGCCAGAAAGTTTTTTCTGGAAGGGATTACGGCCTATGTTTATGCAAACAATCTGCTGACCTGGACCAATTATACCGGATTTGACCCTGAACTTGGCGGAGGCAGTGTACTGAATCCGGGCAAAGACAGCGGATCCTATCCCCGGAAAAGAGAACTGGGTTTCGGTATCAATCTTAACTTCTAAAAGGTATTGAAAATGAAAAAGATATTTAAAATTTCCACAGCCATTCTTATTCTAAGCGGCTTTATATTGGCCGGATGTGAAAAATTCCTGGACAAGCAACCAGTCTCCCAGCTCTCCAGGGACAAATTCTGGAAGACGCCCAAAGATGCGGATATCTGGATTGCCGGCATGTACGATGCGATGCAGAGTACATTAAAGAGCAACTATTATATCTGGGGTGAAGCCAGAGGTGACAACGAACAACTGGCAGGTACGGGTACCGGACAGATAAAAATTCTGACCAACACCCTCACATCGGATATGGGAGAATGTAACTGGAACAGTCTCTACCGAACAATCTCCAGCGCCAACTTTGCGATTAAATACATCCCTACTATACCTGATGTTTCAAAAGGTCAAATCGGATCTCAACTGGGACAGGCCTATACCATGCGGGCACTGATGTATTTTTACGCCATCCGCGTCTGGGGGCCGGTACCTTTGATCATTGAGCCATATGAGGCCTTAGAAGGTCAGATTAAATTCAATGAAAGAAGCGATGTTGCCCTAATTAAAACCCAAATTTTAAGTGATATCGCCAATGCGATTGCGAATTTTGACGGAACAACAACTTCTGTCTATAATTTAAATATTGGTTCTGCACTGGCTTTGCAGACAGACGTTCACATGTGGTTCAAAGAATATGATAAAGCTATCACTGCTTCCGATAACCTGATCGCACTGAAAAAATATTCACTGGTAACCAACAAGGATGACTGGAAAAGTATGTTTATCGATCCTTCCACTTCCACTGAACCCATATTTAACATGTACTGGGATTATCTGCAGGATGGAGGGGGCAACGGACTGGCCGCTTTTTACGGTTCAGGCAGTAATACTCCTAATTACAAGATCAGGCAAGCGGTGTGGGATACTTTGATAACCAGAGCCGTTGATGCCCGTTTGTACCTGATAACCGACACCCTTGATCTATTTTACAGAGGAGGGAAAGTGAAAGTCTCGTACGAAGCATATAATTTAAACAGCACCATGCTGTCCTGTAAATTTGCCCCCTGGGATGCCGCAAAACTGAATACAACCTACAATTACCTTGGCGGTTATACTTACCCTCCAAACAATCAAAGCGCGGCCCCCATTCCGATCTACAGGTATGCCGACGTGATGCTGCTGAGAGCCGAGGCTTTAAACAAAGTCGGTAGAACACAGGAAGCGATGGATATTGTCAATACGATTAGAAAAAGAATGGCCTATCCAAAGTTGGTAACAACCAGTAATACACCTGATGTAAATAAATTGGAAAATGCTATCCTGACTGAACGCCAACTCGAATTCTGGGGTGAGGGCAAACGTTGGTTTGATATGGTTCGCACCAACAAAGTCATCGAAATTATGGATCCTATTCTGACAGACAGGGGAATAACCGGAGGCTTCGGCGATGTCCGAAAAATACTTTTCCCGATACACTCGTCAGTTTTCGAAGGAAATCCTTTGATCAAGCAAAACGAACCTTACACCCAAAATTAAATTCACCAGCTATGAAAAGGAAAATATACTCCGTCCTAATCGCTGCCGTCCTATCCGCGTTTATAGTAACCGGGTGTGATATAGCAGGTATGCAACTGCAAAAGGATTTCAAATATGATGCCTCCATCCGTGATTCCAAAATCAACATGAACGCTTTGGAGTTCATGAAATCCCGTAAAGACCTCTTCTCCAGTATGATCGAAGCAGTGACTTATGCCGGCATGGCCGATGAGTACACCAAGCCGGACCGTACATTTCTGCTGCTGACAAACAGGGCCTTGTCCGACGAAACCTATTTCCCTACTCCACCGGCAGTCATGGGAAGCTATTTCGGCTGCAACCAGATTCCGAATCCGAATTACAGTGCGACAGATCCGACCAAAGGGCCAAAAACACTGACACCAGATAGCTGGAATGTTTATCCGGTAGAAATTGTGAAACAATTTTTAATGTATCACATTGTCAGCGAACCTGTTTCGTTCAGAAATGCCAAGGCTTATGCAGTTTTTTACAAAAGCATCGCCTACCAGGGAGCCAGTGATACAACCATGGTTAGTTTCAACCTGGTTAACGACAGAAATGCTACCTTCCGGGTAAACAGCTTTACCGGTTCAAGAAAAGTTGACCTTGCTCCGCGTACTGCGGGAATTGATTGTTCCAATGGTGTAATCCATGTTTTGGACGATTTTATTATACCACCAACCAAGTCAATTCTTGGAATAAAATAATGTCCTTAACGATTAAAAAAAATGATTATGAAAAGATATAGCATATTAATCTCATTGCTTACAGTAATACTTCTTTTTGGCTGCAAAAAGGATGATGGATTGGTAGCAATCGATTCTCTTTACAAAAACGGGAATGAGTTTTTTCAGGGACAGAAAGTCCCGGTTTGGATCGGAGTTCAGGTTGCCGACCTTAGTAGTACCTCCTACAATTGGGAATGCAACGGTGGAACTTTTTCCGGTCCGAAAGGTCTCTTCCAGAACGTGTGGGTCGCGCCACGCCAAGCCGGTGATTACCTGGTATCCTGCACCGTTGCCAGCAATGGAAAATCAGAAAAGAAGTCTGTGAAAATGACAGTTGGTCCATACTTCTTCGATAAATTCAGTGTGGCCTCTACCAATTTTTCTGTAAGTAATTTTACGGCAACCTACCCGAATGGAGAGGTTTTGCTCGTAGGATCAAAATCCAATACAAGAGGTTCTTTCAGAAGGGCATTCGGCGACACAGCATTATTTAACCCTTTTACTTATAAGGCAGATATGGCTTGGAGGGTAAAATATAAAAACGCCACAAGTTCCATGTACTATCGCCTTCAGATGGATAAGCCTGTCCGTTATGATAATTCTAAACTGAAGCAATATGTCCGCGAAATCAGGCTTGAAATCTGGCCTACCTCTACCGGCACAGCCAATAATTATTCATTGAGTTACGAGGTCTTCAGTTCAGAATTCTCCATGTCCACCTGGACCACAATTGAAACAGGAAGAAAGACACCTTTCATTTTTACAGATGGCGCCAAAGCCGCAGACAAGCTGGGAATGAGACCGATCGGAATTTCAGTCAGTACAGATTACAAGATAAATGTCACCTTAGATGGTGTGTCTGTGCTTTCCAGTGATGCAATTAAAACATGGAGGACTGCAAACAGCATTCCTGACAAACTTAACCTGGGTCGTGTTTGGGTGGAAGTATATGAACAATCCAACTTTTATATGGACAATGTTTTCTTATCATTAGATTAGCAGAGCAATAGTAGTTAAGTGCAGTAGCAGGCCAGGAATTATTGTTATTATATTCCTGCCTGTTACTTACTTTTGGAAAAAAGAAAAAGTACACTTTTCAGACCCGAAGGAAATCCGGATTTCAGCATATTTTCACCTTTGAAATAAGCCGGAAAAGAAAGAAAAGATTGTATTTGACTTGATTTGGAGCGTCCGACACGAAAATGGTTAAAATTCCCCCTGTCACACTGCATGTTGGGGATTTCATTTGACCATTGAACTAGTAACGATATGACTATGAGACTCAATTACACAAAGAAAATTCTGTTCCTCATCCTGTTGTTATGGCCGGGAATTCAATTTGCACAAAAGACAAACAAAGCGCAGGAAACTAAGAGACAAGCTTTTTCTGATTCAATTTTGCAGCAGGTGATTGCAATAGAAAAAGAGCGGGTATTGGAAAGAGCCGAGAAATTCCTCCGGGAAAAGCCCAGGACTGTGACTGCGGGTTCCTGCCCCAGAAGCATTGGCGGAAAGCACGATTTCTATTCGGAAGGTCCTTACTGGTGGCCTGATCCGAAGAATCCTGACGGTCCTTTCATCAGGCATGACGGTTTGAGGTTTCCGGGACAGTTTCAGTACAATGATGATGATCTCCGCTACTTTTCGTGGATTGTCGGGACCTACACTTCTGCCTATCTCTTAACAGGAAAAGAAAAATATGTGAAAGCAGCCATGGAGCACCTGAAGGCCTGGTTTGCCGACACTGCAACCCTGATGAACCCAAACATGCTTTATGCACAGGCCATACGGGGGGGGGGTGAATACAGGCCGGGAAAACAAGACGTGGACCACTGGGATACACAACCCGATCCCTGCCAGTTTATGCTTTTTGCAGCTATTGCCGGAAGCAACAGGGAATGGTTTGAACTCTGGAAATCACTGAATTTAATAAACTACAGCGAAGCAGGCAGATTGTCACAGGCAGTAAAAAATCCGCTGCTCTGGATCGATTCATTTTCAAATGTTTTTTTCGGAAATAAATCGGAAATCAGCAATTCAGCGGATGCTCCCCCGGTAAAATCCCATCAAACGACTATGCTATACATAGATAATTTTGACACCGGACCTTCGAACTGGATTTCAAAATTTGAAAAGCCCGGAAATTCTAAGATGACGGTCGCAGATGGCTTAATGGACATTATCTCGACAAGTGGCGCCACCATCTGGTTCAACCATAAATTGTCGGGCAATATCGAGATTTCCTATTCAATCAAAGTAGTTAATGCCGGAGGAAAAAATGACAGGGTATCCGACATGAATGCCTTCTGGATGGCATCCGACCCCGCCAATAAGAATCTATTTACCCGCGACGGAAAATTCAGCTCCTACGACAACCTCGAACTCTATTATGCCGGCGTCGGAGGAAACAACAACTCCACTACCCGCTTTCGGAAATACCACAGCGACGGGGAAAAGCCTGTTTTAAAGGAATATACCGACAAGGAACATCTGTTGAAAGGAAACAAATCATACGAAGTGAAAATTATCTGCCACAATGGATTGGTACAATATTACAGGGATAATATCCTGTACTTTGATTTCCGGGACAAAACACCTTATACGGAAGGTTTTTTCGGAATAAGGACAACCAAGAGTCACTTGCAGTTAGGGCATTTCAAAGTCTCGCAGCTTCAATAATGATAAAAAATGAAAATAAATCTATCAAAAACATGCGCCAAAAACCAAACAACAATTTAAGACAGTCAGCCGGCTACTTATGCCTCTCCATGGCAGGGCTATGGATAGGTACATTGAACCTGGATGCACAAAACCAACCCGTAAAAAAACCAAATATCATTTTCATCCTTGCCGATGATCTGGGATTTGCCGAAGTGAGCTGCAACGGCGCCGACAAATACAGGACACCGAATATTGACAAACTGGCTGCAAAAGGACTCCGGTTTACGAATGCTTATACCCCGTCATTGTGCGGGCCTTCTCGTGCAACAATTTTAACAGGTCGTTATTTGTTTCGTACCGGGGCTACCAATCAGGATGCCTGTGGTCTTGTGAAACCTTCGGCAGAAACATTGATACCAACCTACCTGAAACAAGCCGGTTATGTGACTGCATGCATCGGAAAATGGGGCCAGTTATCACTCACTCCTTCAGATTGGGGATTCGACGATTACCTGAAATTTAACGGCAGCGGTATCTACTGGAACACACAGGAAAAGGGCAAGGATTATCTCCTGAATGGCAAGCTAATGCAGCTACACGATAAGGAATATATGCCCGATGTGATGCACAAACACCTGGTGGATTTTTTAACTGAGAATAGGGATAAACCCTTTTTTATCCATTATTCCATGTCGCATGTCCATGGAGAGATTCTTCCGACACCTGACAGTAAACCCGGTGTGAGCGATGACTATACCGATAACATCACCTACATGGACAAGCTTGTCGGGAAACTGGTAAAAGAGTTGGACAGACTCAAACTCACTGATAATACAATACTTGTATTCTTTGGCGACAACGGCACTGCCGGCGGTAAGGCAGACAGGGCTACCATCGGGGGCAGACGACTGGCAGGAGAAAAAGGCTCGATGCTCGAAGGAGGAAGTCTTGAACCCTTAATCGTTTATTGGCCCGGCATCACTCCTGTGGGTAAAGTGTCACATGACCTGATCAATTCTACTGATTTTGTCCCGACTTTTGCTGAAATCGCCGGTGCACAACTACCTAAGGATAAAATTTTTGACGGCCAAAGCTTTAACGCTCAAATACATGGCGAAAAAGGCAATCCCCGGACATCTGTATTCCTCCAGCTTGCCGCCAAATGGTATGTCCGCGACTACAGATGGAAGCTTACGGAATCCGGCGAATTGTTCGACATGAGTAAAGCGCCTTTTGAAGAAATTGCAGTACCTGCAGACACAAAGAACGCGGATGCCATTGCGGCAAGAACCCGTTTGCAGACTGAACTCGACAGGCTGAACCCGGCAGGTGGGTTCAAAGACACAGGCGACGGCTCTGGCAGACATGCCAACAAAAAACCAAAGAATAAAAGCAAAAACCAATGAAAATCCACAACATCTCTTTAACCGCAATTTTTGCCTTGTCAGTTTTGTTCATCGCTGCAACCGGTGATACAGTCAAAAATGTGCTGATCATAGGCGATTCAATATCCATAGGCTATACACCTGTCATCGTGAAAGCCCTTGCGCCTGAAGTAACTGTGGCACACAATCCCGGGAACGGCGGTTCGACCGTCAGGGGGAGAGACAGTATTGAAACCTGGGTGGATAACCGGCAGTGGGATGTAATTCTCTTCAACTTCGGCCTGCACGACCTGGTGCACAAGGATGCCCAAAATAAATATGATGTGACCGGTAAAGTTTCGGTTACATTGGATGAGTACCGCCAAAATCTCGGTGAGATCGTTGCCAGACTAAAGGAAACAACGGCAACACTTATCTTTGTCACCACGACAGTCGTACCCGAAAATTCAACCGGCAGGAAGGTGGAAGACCCTGCAAAATACAACGAGGTTGCGTTGGATGTGATGAAGCAAAACGGCATTCAGGTAATCGATCTGTACATCGCTTCTTTAGCGATCCATCCGCAAAACTCCAAACCCGGAAATGTCCATTATACACCTGAAGGGTATGAATTGCTCGCAAAACCACTAATCAAAGCCATTAATGCTGCGCTTAAAAAATAAGCCATGAGAAAATTTACTGCACTATATCTGCTGATCCTTTTATTGGTGTTACCCAATTTCGCAAACGCCCTTGGAGAAAATAAAATTCGCCTCAACGACAACTGGAAGTTCCTTAAAAGTGACCTTGGCGGAATCTGGGAGGCAGTCCGAACCTTTAAGGCTGGTGATCCGGAAAGTGTTCCCCTCTGGGAAAATGTAACCCTGCCCCACTGTTTCAATGCCACAGATGCCGTCGATCCCGATGTAAACTACTACCAGGGTCCCGGTTGGTATACCAATCAAATTACAATAGAAAATCCCTACCCAAACGGACGGACCTTCCTTCGTTTTGAGGGCGCCGGGCAAAAATCGGAGGTTTGGGTCTACACGACCAAAGTCGGTTCACATGTCGGCGGCTACAACGAATGGAGTGTAGATATTACCGATGCCGTCAGAGAGTTTCGTAAAAACGCAAAAGTTGCAGAAGTCTACAAGGGAAAAATCCCGGTTTCCATCCGTTGTGACAACTCCAGGGATCTGGAAATGATCCCTTCCAATATGTCAGACTTCAATGTTTACGGTGGAATATACAGGTATCTGAACCTGGAGTATGTCCCGGCTTTTTCCATCGAACGGCTTCATGTTAATGCATCGGTCGATGGCATGGGTCTGGAAGGAAAATTTGAGCTCAGCCTCAAACTCATCAACAAATCTGCGGCCACCAAAGCCGGCCTGAAAATAGAAATCACAGACCCTACCGGGAAATCGCTGACAGCCAAAGTTCAGGATTCTGATTATTTTGAAGGTGAAAAATCTGTTTTCACGCAAACGGTCAAAAAACCGCTTTTGTGGTCACCCGACCAGCCAAATCTGTATACCTGCAGCGTAACTATCGATACGCCGTCAGGAACCCAAACCGTTACGGAGAAATTCGGCTTCAGAAATTTTGAGTTTACCGAAAAAGGACCGTTCAAACTCAACGGCACCCGTTTGCTGCTTCGGGGTACCCATCGGCACGAAGACCATGCAGGTGTAGCCCAGGCCATGACCGAACCCATGATCCGTCAGGAGATGAAAATGATGAAAGAGATGGGCGTCAATTTCATCCGGCTGGGTCATTACCAGCAATCGCGGATCGTTCTTGAACTCTGCGACAGTCTCGGCATTTTTGTCTGGGAGGAGATTCCCTGGTGCCGCGGCGGACTGGGCGGCGAAAAATACAAACAGCAGGCCAAAGAGATGCTGAGCGACATGATCAGCCAGCATCGCAACCATCCTGCAGTTATCATCTGGGGATTGGGCAACGAAAACGACTGGCCGGGCGATTTTCCTGAATTTGACAAAGAGAAAATCAGGGCATTTATGACCGAACTGAACAGTCTGTCCCACCAGCTCGATCCTTCCAGAATGACCGCCATCCGGCGATGTGACTTCTGCAAAGATATTGTCGATGTGTACTCACCATCTATCTGGGCAGGCTGGTACAAAGGAATCTACACCGAATACCGACAGTCAACAGAAACTGAGGTGCAAAAAGTAAATCATTTCTTCCATGCTGAATGGGGTGGTGACAGTCATGCCGGCCGTCACGCTGAAAATCCCGATAAAGTACTGCAAAATGTCGAAAAAGGCGTGGGCACCGATGAACGCAAAGGTGACGCCTCCCTTTTCGGCGGTCCTGCAAGGGTTTCGAAAGACGGCGACTGGAGCGAATCGTATATTTGTAACCTGATCGACTGGCACCTTCGCGAGCAAGAAACCATGCCTTACCTGACCGGATCGGCCTACTGGCCTTTCAAGGATTTCTCCACTCCGATCCGGCCCGATAATCCGGTCCCCTACATGAACCAGAAAGGGGTGGTTGAACGCGACCTGACCAAAAAGGAGGCCTTTTATGTCTTCCAGTCGTGGTGGACACAGGCACCCATGGCACACATCTACGGCCACAGCTGGCCGGTACGTTGGGGAGATGAAGGTGAAATGAAAATGGTAAAAGTTTATTCCAACTGCGACGAGGCAGAACTCTTTGTCAACGGCAAAAGCCGCGGCATTAAAAAACGGAACGGCCAGGATTTTCCTGCAGCCGGTCTTCGCTGGAATGTTGTCTACGCAAAAGGTGAGAATCTACTTAAAGTGGTTGCCCGCAAAGGAAAAATTACCATAACCGATGAAATCAAACAAGCTTACCAGACCGATAAATGGGGCAAACCTGCCCAACTGGTTCTTCAAAAAACGGAACAAATTGGTGATATCGCCACCATCGAAGTAAAATTGTACGACACCAATAATGTCCTGTGCCTGGATGCCCGGAATATCGTTAAATTTGGTCTGGCAGGCGACGGACAGCTGATTGACAACCAGGGTACATCATCCGGATCAAGAACAGTTGAACTGTACAACGGAAGAGCGATTATCAGGGTAAAAATAAACAGCGGAAAGAGTGTAGCTTCAGTAAGTTCTGAAGGAATAAAAACAGCACTGCTTGAACTTTGATTTAAAAATATTATTGTCCCGGGAAAATGGCAAACAGGTTAAAGAGATTCTTCCCTTCACTTCGTTCCGCTCAGAATGACAATTACTTCGGTGTTAAAGGTGAGGGGGTTGGAAGCGGCTCCGCCGCATCCAACCCCCTCACCCACCCATTTACAATAACTTACTGTCATTGAGAGCGCAGCGAAGAATCTTTGATTTTTTACCGGACAACCTTTAATTTAGAATTAATAATTGCAATGATAAAAAGAAAACTGTTATTCGTGCTTTTGGTAGCGAACATTGGCTTTTGTTCGGCCCAGGCAAATGAAATCAGGGTAAAATCACTAGCCGACCTTCAAAATCAAATAGATAAAGCTGATTCAGGAACCACAATCGTGGTCGAAAACGGAATCTATTCGGCAGACAATCAGATTACTGTATCTAAAAATGGCACTTCGGCCCGGCCAATCACAATTGCTGCCCAAACGACCGGTGGAGTTGAACTGAAAGGTACATCCGGATTCCAGATCAGCGGTACAGCTGCATATATCGTCATCAAAGGCTTTAAATTCACCCACGATGCCGGCAAAACCAAAATCGAAGCAGGGGCAAAATACTGCAGGATTACCGGCAATGTTTTTGAATGCAATGGCAAAGGTGCTTACCTCACAGTATCCGGAGATGACTGTCAGATAGACCACAACACTTTTCAGCATAAATTCACCGAAGGGCAGATGATCTCGGTCCAGGGCCCTGGAAGCAGCGGAATGGCGCAGCGGACCTGGATTCACCACAACTATTTCAGCGACTTCACGCCGGTATCAAATAACTGCAGTTCCATCCAGATCGGTTTGAGCGGAAGAAGTCTGGCATCAGCCTTTTCGATCGTTGAATACAACCTCTTCAACCAGACAAGGGGCGAAAACGAGAACATCTGCAACAAATCATGCGACAACATTTACCGGTTCAATACATTCGGCGACGGTGTGAGTGAATTGTCGCTGCGGCATGGCAACAGCTGCCAGGTTTACGGCAATTTCTTCATGGGTTCGGAGGGTATCCGGTTCTATGGCCACAACCACAAAATCTTCAGCAACTATTTCGAACGCTGCAATCCTGCCATTAACATTGGCAACGGGGACGGCATTGTCCCAAAAGACAAGCTGACTTCCCACGACCGGCCTAATACCTGTTTTGTTGTATTCAACACCCTTCTTAACAACCAAAGGAATATCATAATGCAGGGGAGAAAAGACGGGCTTGGTGCCACGTTTATTGCTGTGGCGAACAACATCATCCAGGGCGGCAATGAAGCATTTAAGATTGACGGCACAATCCAAAATCCGACCTGGACCGGTAACATGATCTGGAAAACAAATGGCGGCGGCAATATTCCCAAAACCGGATATTTCGAGGCTGATCCGAAATTGATGACACTAGATGCAGAACGGTACCATCTTCAAAAAGATAGTCCGGCAAACGGCAATGCAAAAGGTGTTTATCCATTTGTAAACATTGATATTGACGGCCTTCAGATTGTTTCAAACCCTAATATCGGAGCAGATCAATCTTCGGAAAGTAAACCAATCAATCTTATACTTACCCCCGAAGAGGTAGGCCCGAGTGCGAGAAAGTGACTGAGTGACGGAAAGACTGGGTGACCGAGGGACAGAATTTAAAAGGGACGAGAAACAGGGAAACGAGTCAGGAGCAAGATAATATAAACCTTATTTTCATTTATTTACCTTAGTAGAGAAATTTGAAATGCAAAATCCAACCTTATTACCTTATTTTATTAAAGAAGAAGCCGGTTAAGTAGTAATTAACTGAACCAATAAGGTAATAAGGTTATATTCAATCTATTATACTCATCTACTTAGGTTTCTAAAATAAATAAGGTTTTACATTATCCTGATTAGCTGTGGACTGTGGACTGGAGGAGACTCGATTATGAATTGGGGAACGTAACAAGGAGATTGGACCAGGGGTTGAGAGAAAGACAGGCAAGTACGAATCCGGGGTTTAGCCGCGTAGCGGTGAAATCTTGGTAGCCAGGGGTGAAGCGAAGCGGAGCCCCTGGTAATGGATGCCCGGAGCACAGCCTTCCGCGGGAACAAGGTGAGAAATGCCATAGTGATCATTTCGGACGGAAGATTCGAATTAGGTAAGAAGCGAAGAAAAACCGCGAACAAATTAATAGTAGTCAAAAAACAAAAGTTTATAAACATGAATTTCAAAACATCCGCAATAGCTGCCATTTCTACCATTTTATTTTTGGCGCTGACTATTTCTGCCTACCCACAATGGCAATCAAAATTCGTCCAAGAATCTGACAGTAAGCTCACCTATACACCTGATGAAAAAGGCAATACCATTCCTGACTTCAGTAAAGTCGGCTATCACAAAGGGGGGCCGATACCCGAAGTTGAGATAGTTAAGACGATCACGGCGCCTTCAAAAGGCGATGCGCAGGAAATGATCCAAAACGCCATAGATGAAGTCGCCAAAATGCCGGTGAACGCGCCCGGCTTCAGGGGCGCCATATTACTGAAAAAGGGCGTATACAGGATCCAGGGTACGGTATCCATCCCGGCAGGAGGAATTGTATTAATAGGTGAAGGCGACAATGAACAGGGAACTGTTTTAATTGCCTCGGGAAAAGGGCAAAGAACATTACTAACTGTCTCAGGGAAAGGTTCATCCTCCGAAATATCGGGTTCCAGGGCAGAGATTACTGATTCATATGTACCGGTGGGAAGCTTTTCATTTCAGGTAAAGAATGCAGCTGTATTCAAAACCGGCGATCTGATCACCCTCTTCAGACCGGGCACGGAAAATTGGATACACGATCTCAAAATGGACCAGATTATTGGGCGCGAAGGGACTAAACAATGGAAAGCAAAGGAATACGATCTGAAATTTGAAAGGGTAATTATTAAAATTGAAGGAAATAAAATATTCATTGATCAACCGGTTGTGATGGCCATTGACAAAGAATACGGCGGCGGATCGGTTTACAAAACAGCCAACTTCAGAATCCGTGAAAACGGAATCGAAAATATCCTGTTCAAATCTGATTATACCTCGGAAACAGATGAGGATCACGGGTGGTATGCCATTCAGTTTCAAAATTGCGAAGATGGCTGGGTGCGGAATGTCACCTCAAAATACTTTGGGAACGGGTGTGTCAGCATGAATAGCGGCAGCAAATACATTACAGTTACCGACTCAAAATGTCTGGAAGCAATGTCTGTTATCACGGGCGGGCGGCGCTATTCGTTCAGTATTGGCGGACAAATGTGCCTGGTAATGAACTGTGAATCGACCGATGCACGTCACGATTTCGTCACCGGATCACGTGTCTGTGGCCCAAATGTATTTTACAACTGCAAGGCATCCAATACCCATGCCGACATTGGTCCGCACCACCGCTGGTGTGTCGGGACGCTCTACGACAACATCACAACAGACGGGGAAATCAATGTGCAGGATCGCGGCAACTGGGGTTCCGGACACGGTTGGTCGGGCGCCAACCAGGTACTCTGGAATTGCAAAGTAAAAGCTGCTGCCGTTCAAAATCCATGGGTCTCTGCCAAAAATTATTGTATCGGACTTACGGGTGAACAGGTTCCCGGCAGGTTAACCGGCAAACCAAACGGTGAATGGGAGGGATTGAACCAGCCCGGATTGACACCGGTATCACTTTATATGGCACAAAAATCGTATTCCAAATAAAATATTCCAAATGAAGGCATTGGTATTGAGTGCGTACAAAAAATTTGAACTAATGGATGTTACCATACCGGAATGCAAACCGGATGAAGTGCTTATCCAGGTAAAAGCCGTTGGTATTTGCGGGAGCGATGTTCACGGCATGGACGGCAGCACCGGCCGGAGGATTCCGCCGGTTATTATGGGCCACGAAGCATCAGGCGTGATTAAAATAATTGGGTCTGAAGTTACCGGATGGCAGCCCGGTGACAGGGTAACCTTTGATTCAACCATTTACAGACTCGACGACTGGTTCACCCGCAAAGGATTTTACAACCTGAGCGACAACCGGATGGTACTCGGCGTGTCATGTCCGGATTTCAGGAAAGACGGGGCATTTGCGGAATATGTTGCGGTACCGCAGCACATTCTTTACCGGCTTCCCGCCAGGGTCAGCTTTGAGCATGCGGCCATGGTTGAGCCGGTCGCGGTGGCAATGCATGCCATCAACCTGACCAATATCTCATTGAATGATACGGCATTGGTCGAAGGCACAGGAATGATCGCGCTTTTTGTCATTCAGTTGTTGAAACTGGCAGGGTGCGGACAAATCATCACGTTCGACCTGGATCAGGATCGCCTGGACCTGGCCTTGAAATTGGGTGCCACACATGCATTTAATGCAGATCACACAGATGTGGCAGACGAAGTTAAAAAATTAACCAAAGGCCGCGGAGCAGACATTGGATTTGAAGTGGTGGGCATAACACCGGTTGTAAAAACGGTGATCGATTCAGTCAGAAAAGGAGCCCAGGTCACCTTGATCGGAAATATCTCAGCAGGGATTGATTTTCCGCTGCAACAGGTCGTCACCCGCCAGTTAAAAATACAGGGAAGTTGCGCCATCTGTGGGGAATATGAACAGGTGCTTGAACTGATCAACCGGGGTATGATCGAAATTGATCCGCTGATCAGTGCAGTAGTTCCGCTGGAGGAGGGCGCCGAATGGTTCAACCGGCTGTACAACCGCGAAAAAGGCCTTATGAAAGTAATCTTAAAACCCTGAACCAATGACACGGTACAAAATTAAAACTGCCATCATCGGATGCGGGAAAGTATCCCACCTTCATGCTGCTGCGCTGCAACAGGGAGATAACACCGAATTAACAGCCATTTACAGCCGCTCCATCGAAAAAGCGCAGAAATTTGCGGCAAAATACGGTATTCAGGCTTTTGATAACCTGGAAACCATGATCAGGGAAGCCCACATTGAAGCAGTGATTGTGTGCACGCCTCATCCTTTTCATGCCGATGCGGTTATCAGGGCGGCCCGCTGCGGGGCTCACTGCCTCGTAGAAAAGCCGTTGGCATCGTCACTGCAGGATTGCGACGCCATGATCCTTGCATGCAATGAAAACAGCGTTAAGCTGGGGGTAGTAAGCCAGCGAAGGTTTTATGCCCCGGTCCGGCGGCTCCGGAATGCCATAGATGAGGGACGAATCGGCAATCCGGTTTTCGGAACAGTTAACATGTTAGGCTGGCGTGATAAAAACTATTACGACAGCGACGAATGGCGCGGTACCTGGGAAATGGAAGGCGGCGGTGTGCTGGTCAACCAGGCCCCGCATCAGCTGGATATTTTTCAATGGCTGATGGGACCTATCGAAGAAGTTTACGGCACCTGGAAGAACCTGAACCATCCTTACATCGAGGTGGAGGACACGGCGCTGGCCATCGTGAAATTTAAAAGCGGTGCCATCGGAAATATCATCGTCAGCAACGCACAAAAGCCGGGCATTTACGGCAAGGTGCATATTCATGGCAGCAACGGCGCCTCTGTCGGGGTTCAGACCGACGGCGGGGCCATGTTCATTGCGGGCATGTCGGCCATTGCCGAACCTCCCGTTAACGACCTTTGGACCATCCCGGGGGAAGAAAGAATGCTGGACGAATGGAAATCGCAGGATGCTGATTTTTTCAACTCAGTCAATGCCATGGAATATTACATGAAATTACAGGACGAAGATTTCTGTGACGCAATTATCAACAACCGGAAGCCAATGGTTTCGGGTGAAGAGGGACGTGTCACGGTGGAGCTGTTCACGGCAATTTACCGCTCGCAGCGCGACAACATGCCGGTCAGATTTCCCCTTGAACCGGAGGTTGATCGAAACGATTTTGACGGAAGGATTCCGGTACCGGATATTAAACAAAATTAAATTAAACCATATGAAAAAGAATCTATTAGTCCTTTTTGTTAGTTTGTTTCTCTTACAAACCGTCTTTGCCCAGGAGAGCAGGGAAGCCCGCGACCAACGCATGAAATGGTGGCGCGAAGCCCGATTCGGCATGTTCATTCATTGGGGCACTTATGCTGTCTGGGGTGGTGTATACCATGGCAATGAGCAAAAAAGAGGCGGGGCAGAATGGATCATGAACCGCTGCAAAATCCCGGTAGCCGAATACCAGCAGGTAGCTGCTACCTTCAACCCGGTAAAATATGATCCTGAATCATGGGTTCTTCTCGCCAAACAGGCCGGAATGAAATACATCATCATTACCGCCAAACACCACGAAGGGTTTGCCATGTTTAAATCCAATGCCAGCAAATTCAACATCGTCGACTTCACCCCTTACAAGAAAGATGTACTGGAAGCGCTGGCCAAGGCCTGCAAAAAGTATAACATGAAGCTGGGCTTTTATTATTCGCAGGCGCAGGACTGGAACAATCCGGGCGGATCAGTAGCCCGAAAGGTTGCTGCCGAAGGATGGGCGAATCCCGACTCCGCCCGCATCGATGCTTTTACTGCCGCCAACAAAGGACACTGGGATCCTGCACAACTGACCTCCACCATGGACGAATACATGGAAAAAGTAGCAATCCCGCAAGTGAAAGAACTGATGACCAACTACGGTGAGGTATCCGTTTTTTGGTGGGACACCCCAACCAACATGACAGATGAATATGCACTGAAATTACAGGCGTTACTGAAACTTCAGCCCAACATCATCACCAACGACCGGTTGAAAAGGCCTAACTTCCCCGGCGATACCGGTACTCCGGAGCAAAAAATACCCGGCGCTGATGAAGTGGGCGACAAGGACTGGGAAACCTGCATGACCATGAACGGAACCTGGGGTTACCGCACCAGCGACGACAAATGGAAATCTCCCGAAACGCTGATTCACAACCTTTGTGATATCGCTTCAAAAGGAGGCAACTACCTGCTCAATGTCGGACCCGATGCACTCGGCCAAATCCCGCAACCAAGTATCGACAGGTTGCATGCCGTCGGTGCGTGGATGAAAGTAAACGGTGAAGCCATTTACGCCACGAAGGCCTCCCCTATCGGGACAATGACTTGGGGCCGCTGCACGCAAAAAGAACAAAATGGTAATACGGTTCTTTATTAATCAGTCTTCGATTGGCCGAAAGACGGTAAATTGACTGTCCCGGGTTTATATCAACCGATAGCTGCAGTAGCAGTTCTGGCAGATGGAAAGACGCTGAAAATGAATGCAACTGCCGCCGGACTGGAAATCGCAGTACCTGATAAAGCGCCGGATGCAATCGCTTCGGTTATTAAAGTTACAGTAAAAGGCCAAGTAACCGGCATCACCGGAGGTGCAAAAAAGAAAATGAAAACCGGAGCGCTGGATTAATTTTCTATTCCCCGTCAGGGGATAATTTAAATGATCAAATTTTAACTTCAGAAGTCCCCTGGTATTTATTGAAGCACCAAAATTATAATAATATGAAGATCAGAAAACTACTCGTTATTTCAATCCTCCTATCCGGATTTATACTGTTCGGGTTAACTCCAACACAGGCCCGGGGAGTTAGCCTGAAATCATCTTTAAAACCAGCTGTAAAGGAAGGCGGCTTTCAGATGGATGGCTATTTCCTCTGGTGCCCGTCAGTCATAAAGGTGGATGACACTTACCACTTGTTCTGCTCACGCTGGCCCGAATCTGTGGGGATGGGAGGCTGGACCACCTGGTCGGAATGTGTGCGTGCTACCTCCAAAAATCTTTTCGGGCCTTACAAATTCGAGGAGGTAGTCTTACAAAAAGGAGACAGTACCAGATGGGATAAAAACCGTGTACACAACGTAAAGATCCTGAAAATCGGCTCAAAATATGTGCTTTACTACATTTCGACCAAGATGAATACCGGTTACGCAACCGCGGATAAAATTACCGGTCCATGGACGCGCATCGACAAACCCGCCATGCACGTGACCAACCCGGCCATCCTGGTAAGGCCCGACAACAGCATCTATGTCATCGGGCGCGGCGAAGGACCAGACAAAACCAACATTGCAACAGCTTTTTCGGCACCTTCTTTTGATGGCACTTATACCATACTAAAAGAAGGAAACAATGTTCTGCCTGATGATTATGAACTGGAAGATCCGACCATCTGGTGGGCCAACAACCAGTACAACATCCTGGTCAACGACTGGAAAGCCAAAGCAACCGGGACATCCAAAGCAGGCGCACAGTATTTTTCCAAAGACGGTCTGTCGTATACACTGGTTTCCAGGGAACCGGTTTTTACCAAAGCTGTTGAGTTCGATGACCACTCCTCCGAAACCTTCAGCCGGAGGGAACGTCCGTTCGTTTATGTCAATGAAAAAAATGAAGTTACCGCATTCTTTACCACCTGTCTGCCGGCAAACGGTCCGGCCCGCATCATCATCCAGCCGGTTAGCAATTATTATCCCAAAAATTAATACCATGAAGAACCTGATTCCTGCATTGCTGCTTTCCCCTTGGTGCCTGGTGTCCCTGCCCCAGGCTGTTTTTTCTTCAAACCCGGAAACGAAAACCGATAGTAAGGCCAAAAGTGCATGGGTTTATCCGGGCAAGGACGGCAAGCTGGTCTATCAAACTACTCCGGCAGGAGATAAAATCATGGACTTTTCGCATGCCGGATACATGGGTGGCGGCGTTGCGCTTCCGGTTGTTCCGGTAAAAAAAACGGTAAAATCTACCGGTGTCTCTGATGCCACAGAACTTATCCAGTCAGCAATAAATGAGGTTGCCAGTCTGCCGGTGTCGGAGGGATTTAGGGGAGCGATACTCCTGGAACCGGGCGTCTATAACTGTTCCGGTACAATAACCATCGATGTTGACGGCCTCGTTCTTCGTGGTAGCGGATGCGGTAAAGAGGGTTCAGTCCTCAAGATGAATGGGGACAAACACTCCGCCATCGTGATCGGGAAAGGCAGAAACAGGGCATCTTCTGCGGAATCTGTTACCAAAACCACCATCTCCGACAAATATGTGCCATCAGGATCCAAAAGTTTCACGGTAGCCGATTCCAAAGGATTTGCTGCCGGCGACCTAATCGAAATCAGGAAACCTGTCACAAAGGCATGGGTTCATTTCATGGAGATGGACAACATGGTGCGCGACGGAAAATCCCAAACCTGGATCAGGGAAGGTTCCACTGTCGACACAAGGCGTACCATTTCATCAATAAAAGGCAATAAAATTACGGTGGATGTTCCGCTGTCTGACTCATTCGATTCAACATACGCTGATCCTACCGGGACATTGGTTGTCAAAGTGCAACCCTCCGATCAGGTTTCTCAGTCGGGAGTGGAAAACCTGCATATCCAGGCGCCCCCGGCAGAGGTGAGCCACGAACAGTCACTGTACAATGCGCTGCGGATAAATGGCCGCGACTGTTGGGCCAAAAACTTACTGATTGAAGAGACGATGAACAGCGTTGGAGCTAACGGCAGCCGGATTACCCTTGAAGATATCAGGATCACCCGGACCGTTCCGAATGTAGGCGGCTCCAAACCGGCAGAATTTGCCCCCAACGCCGGACAAATCCTGATGAACCGCTGCTCCAGTCACGGCGATAACATCTGGCATGTGGGCACCGGAGCAGGCGTGGCAGGTCCTATCGTCATGCTGAATTGTACTTTCAGCGGAACCGGTCACATTGAAGGTCACCAGCGGTGGACGACCGGAATCCTGCTCGACAACTGCCAGATTCCAGAAGGAGTGATCGCCCTCAAAAATCGCGGATCAATGGGTTCCGGTCATGGCTGGGGTTCTGCCTGGTCGGTGGTATGGAACTGCAATGCAAAAAGTAACGTAGTACAGCAACCACCGGGTGCATACAATTGGTTGATAGGCTCCACCGGGACCAACATCCCGACCGCACGCCCGTTCGACAAGTCACCAACATTGCCGTTGGGCATTTCGGATTCTCCGGGTGTAAAAGTAATGCCGGAAAGCCTGTATTTGAAACAATTGGAAGAAAGATTGGGGAAACAGGCATTAAGAAACATCGGGTATTGAATGCAAGAAAAAGGCAGGCAAAAGCTTAAAACAGTCTCTTAATCAATTCTGTCATTAAGGCAAATTTTAATAGTGTAATGTCTTGTCCTCCTTCAAATTATCAAACTTAAAATTCACCAGATCGTATGAATCCGGTGTCATGCCTATTCCAATCCGACCAAGCGGATGGTAGCCACCACTGAAATAATTTTCTATTGCAAACCTCAGACTGGGAAGATTGGCTGATGGATCCAGGACAGAAACTGCCAACAGGTATTCTCCCTTTTCCAAATTAACCGGCAACCGGAATTGGGCTTTTACAATATTGAGCGGTGCAGGCAGGTCATACTGTTGCAATGTATTGTTCCATTTATCTCCCGGCATCCATGTTGAAATGTCGGCATCTTTGATAATTCCTGACCAGATAACTTTTTTATCCTTCCTGTCCAGCAAAGAAATTTGTACAGGCCAGTTGTAATACATGGGAGCAGAACCGACGTTTCGAACCTTCATGGTAATGTTTAGTTTTCCACCGGGTTTTACCTCTTTTGTATATTCAGCTTCCTCCAGGACAAACCTGTAGCCAAAAATCTTTTGCATCTCGCTTGCCTTTCGGGCAACTTCCGGGGATTTTTTTGAATAGTTGGCAATCCAGCCCAGGTGATTGGCGTGGAGGGTGCGGATAAGATCCATGATATAGTTGAAATGAACCGGCTGGAGCAGTGAAGAATCGGGTCCGGCTCCCGGTTGGGTCTTGTAATGGCCCCAGTCGTAGGCAGTTTCGCCGCCTACTACCTGCCTTTTCCAGTAATCCCCCTTGGCAAGCATGCCATTGTATTGTTTAGATTCGTCAAAATGGGCAAAAGAGTCCCAGTAGTATCCGAACTCAAAACCGGTAAAATCCCTGGCGTAGCGGATCATGACTTTTTTATGCTTAAAGTAGGTTTTGAACCAGGTTCCCATTATTTGCTGCACCTCGGGTGTAGGTATGGGAGAATGTTGTTCCCCCCAGAAGCCTATCAGACCCATTTCGATGTAAGCAACCCTGGGATCATTGTCCCAGGCTTCTGCCATTTTAACGATCATTTTCTTCAGTCGCAGCTGAAAGGCAGGGCTTGTATAGTCAAGGGCTTTCAAATCCTTGGGGAAGTAAGAGGCTACATATTTGACCGTATAGTATCCTCCTCTTACTTCAATCAGGCTGCTGTCTTTGTTTTGTTTGTCATAAGGATAGGCCAGGAAGACCCGGGGTATTGCCTTTTGGTTCAATGCAGGCATTGCTTTGAAGACTTTGTCGGAGTATTCTTTGATCTTGTCAACCCCATCGGTACTGTCTTTCTCCATATCACTCCATTTGATGTAGACATGGTTTAACGTGGCATATTCTCCTCCCCTGAACCCTTTCAGCGGATTTGGAAAAGCTTCCGGCGTTTCCGTATAGCGAAATATCACACTTTTTTTTCCTATGCTGTAAGCATCGCTACCTACCGTCAGAAACAGAAGAAAAAAAATATTTACAATACTTATTTTAAATGTCTTATACATAACCTGCCTGTGTTTCTATTACCTTACGAATACATGAAAACTATTAAAATATTCAGTGACTATTAACAAAAAATCCTAATCCCGGAGGGATTACATGTTTATAGAAAAGACATAATTGGAGAACATTCGACCCCGGCCGGGGTCGTATTAGGAACCTCCGCATACCTCTATAAACATGTGATGCCTCCGGCATCATGTTAACGGACAAATTTAAACTGTTTCTGAATTTCTTTTGATCCTTGGTGAAGCTACTTGCCTTCTATTGTCAGAACTGTTGAAGGAAGTCCTGCTGCCGAAACCTTAACCGTAATATCTCCGGGTTGACGAACCGATTGAATGACAGCCAATGCCTTACCGAAATAGGTAGTTCTCTTGTTTCCCTTGAAAGCTTCGTCGCTTCGCAGGTCACCGTTGTCCAGCCCGATCAGCTTGCCGCTGCCGGTCACCTCGAAGGTAAGCTGCCGGTCGTCGTTCGGGACAATCACTCCTTTTTCATCAACCAGCTTCACGGTCAGGTGGGAGAGATCCTGACCATCCGAATGAATAACTTCCCTGTCGGGAGAAAGTACAATTTTAGCTGGTTGTCCTGCCGTATTCAGTTCGAATTCAGCCGCTTTTACTTCCTGGTTGTATCCCTTTGCCTCAATCTTGCCTGCCTTGTAAGGTACATGCCACACAATGGTATTGTTGGCAAAGTCTGCGGTATTCCTTCTGCCCAATGAAGCGCCGTTTACCAAGAGCTCAACCTGAGAACAGTTGGTTATCGTCTGAACTTCAATAACATGTCCCTCGTATTGCGGAAACGTCCAGTGCGAAATCAGGTGAGGCCAGCTCCAGTGATCTTTGCCGGGATCAATATTCAGGGACTGATCCGCTACCGCGATGCTTACCATTGGTTCATTTTCCTTCCAGACAGCCCGGTGAAAGGCTGCTCTCGACTTTTCAAACATACAGACATCGAAAGGCGATGTTGGCCATCCTTTGCTTGGCCAGCCACTGCTTTCGCCCAAATAGTCGACGCCCGCCCACAGGAATTGTCCTAAGACAAAATCATTGTTGATCACGTCATACCACGGATTTTTCGGGGCGTAGTCACGCAGGCTTTCGAACCTTCCACGGTAGTAGGGAAAGACCTCTGTACCAACTATCAACCGGTCGGGAAAGGATTTTTTATCGCTGAGATACCATGGCTCCTGGTAGTTGTAGCCAACAATATCAAGCGCCTCATTAAAGCCATTCTGATTGTAGATTCTCTTTTTGACATTTCCAGGCGCAATGGCCACCATGACCTTTCTGGAAGGTTCAGTTTTATGGACAAAATCCACCAGCATCCCGGCCCTCCTGGTTCCGACCCCGGTTGTATCGTTCTGCTCGCCGACTTCATTGCCCACACTCCACATCATGATGGACGGGTGGTTGCGGTCGCGGCGCAGCATCGCCTCCAGGTCTTTCTGCCACCAC
>JBBQHB010000007.1:0-94331 GCA_038323575.1 Bacteroidales bacterium
AATCGAAATACAAGGAGAATCAATGAGAAAATATCTAAAAAATGATGACTGATTTTTTATAGTTTTATGAACTAATTTACCACAAGAAAAGTGTCCGGCTTGCTCCGGAATGAGTGTCCGCCTTCACCGGAATATGCAGTAATGCCATAGGCGGCAAGGGAGGCCAGCAGAGGTTGAGCGCGGTCGTACGCAATTTGGGCGAAGTCTTTCACCGCCGTGTCGGCTACCTGACGTAGTTTACTCTCAGGGATTTTAATCTCCCCGGCCAAAGTGGTGTTGTTGGTAAACTTTGCATATGTCCCCAACTTTCTGAAATAGTCTCCAGTCATCACAATCAGCGTTTCTTTCAGTTGGTTTTTTCCTGCGGTAATGCCCTTTTTGCTGATCTTTTGCTGCTCGGAGAAGCCCTGAATTTGTGGTACAGTATTCAGGAAAATGTCAGAATTCGCCGGATAATTCGGCAGTAGATTGGTAATGGCCTTTTTGTCGGCCTGATAATCCTTAAACATAAGGTACATGCTCAAACGGCTCTCTTCTTGATTTGTCATGTTGATTTGAGTTTAAGTGTTGGTAAATAAGGGATAATTTAAAAAGCTTAGGAAAGTTAAAAAGTATTTTTTTAATAATCAAATTATTTGCTAACTATTTAAGGTTTAACACAAAAACTTTCATTATAGTACTAACACCAACGAGACGCTGGCTGGAACGAGTGAGATGCTTGCTAGCTCGATTGAGATGCGTCCTAGGCACAGTAAGACGTCTGCTAGGTCGATTAAGATACGTCCTAGGCACAGTGAGATGCTTGCTAGGTCGATTGAGATGCGTCCTAGGCTTAGTAAGACGTCTGCTAGGTCGATTGAGATGCGTCCTAGGTACAGTAAGACGTCTGCCAGGGCTACTGAGATGCGTCCCAGGCACAGTAAGATCCGCAGAAAGCTGTACCTTTCTCTAAAACCGTTTGATCAAACTGCAATAAACCTGTTGATAGACGTTTTGCTGATCAAAGGTTCCTTCGTAGTTGACCGAAAAGGAGAGCTTGCGGGTAAATTGATAGGACAGATCAGTTGATCCGATGTGCTCCAGGAGTTTCCCTGAGGAGTTCAGGTAGGTATAATCAACATACCTGTAACTGATGCCCCAGTTCAGTTTCCCTTTGACAAAATCTTTGTCCAGTCTCAACCCATATATAAATCCTTTTACATAACTGGTCTGAAGCACATTGGCAGTTAATGAAGCTGAGGCTTTCAGAAATGGCAATTGTGAATAGGTCAGGTAACCATTGATATTTTCGGTCGGCTTGGTATCTCCGCTCCTGTCCCAGTAACTGGAAGATATGCCAAGGCTCATGAAAGGTATGGGCCTGTAATTAATTCTAAATGAAACACCTTGCCTGGTAGCATCTGCCAGCATCATGTCCACATAATTTTTATAGGTTTCGTAGTAGATGATATTTTTCCGGTTATCGTAAGATGTTGATACGGAAAGCTTTTGGGATATCCGGTAATTCAGCATCAGGTATAGGCTGGTCAGACTCAGTTCATTCACCGGCAGACCGTTGACCACTTTGTACATATCAATTTCAGAAGAAAGAAACAGGTTCAGGTTCTTCAACAAGGAGTTGTCGTGCTGGATATAAACAAATCTCCTGTCTGTATTACCGGAGTTGGTTTGATTAAATCCCGCAAAAGAGGTCTGCATGACTCCATGCTCATTTTTTGCTGTATGCCCGATAAATGCACCGTACTCCAATAGATTTTTGTTAAAACTGTAGTCGGTGTAATCGGGCCGGAATCCTGCAACTGCTCCCCAGTAAAAATGGTTGTAATTCACTTCAACCTGTAATCCGTCGATAGCGCCCAGACTGGCTATCTTGGGATTAATTTTTCGGCCCAAAAACAAAGTTGCTTTATCCCCTGCTTCATATCTCAGATTCAGGTCGTAAATTTTCAAACCATTAAAAATATTCTCCCGGATAGCAGCCCAGTTATTGAGTTGATGGGAGAAAGATATATAGCTATCCAGTGAAACGGGTGAATTACCAATGTTGGAAGCGTTCATCGACCAGACGTACCTCATCCGGGTATTATTTCCGGAAGGTAAACTGGAAAGACTGTTGTAGGAAGAAATCTGTATCCGTCCATCTATCCGTTCTTTTCGGGCTGTAACCTGGCTTAATGAGTTTCCCACCATGGTTTTCGAAGTATCCTGAAGGTACTGCATTGACGGTTTAGCTGGAATTTGCTGCTCAATCACAACATCTTCCTTCAAAACCAATGCAATCACTTTGTCCCCTACTTTTAAGTTTTCAGCACCGGACAACTTTCCAACACAAGAGATGGAAGAGGCATTCTCGACAGTTAATACCGGAACCAAAACATCATTTTTCCTGATATAAATTTTATCACCAGGCCTGATTCCCTTCGCCGACAAGAATTTCACATAAATATTTTGAGTGGTCGTATAGGTAACTACTCCCTCTATCTCATTTTTCCTTTCCTGGGCGGAGGTCACTCCTGCCAAGAAAAACAACAATACTATTGTACCAAAAATTCTCATCGAATGAACTATCAATATAAAAATGATAATTAGTTTTTTCTGCCTTGAGGATGGCAATTGAAACATGCCGTACTTACATAACTGTAATTTTTTACGCTTTTATGAGCGCTATCAACTGACGTTTTATTGCTGTGCTCATGGCAAATAATGCAGCTAAAAATTGCATAGTTGCTTGCAATATTGTGACACTCTGAACATAACGTCCATTTTCCACTATGTTTGCCGCTATTTATCGGAAAATACTGGGCATCATGGTTGTAAGTTGACGGAGTCCATGCTTTGGTTGTATGGCAAATCTCACAGTTGGTCGGAAATTTAGCGGCAAGATGGTTGGGATTGGTTGAGGCATTGTATTTAGCTGTGTGACAACTGTAACATGCAGTCGGCGTCCCTCCGGAATATCCGTTTGTGTGACAAAGATTGCACAATACCGTAGTGTGAGCCCCTGTTAGAGGAAAAACCGTGGACGAATGGTTAAAATTTGTGGCCAGCCAGTTGGTCTGGGTATGACACTTGATGCAATCAGTAGGATAGCTCTGAGCTTTGTGATTCGGGGCGCTGTTGTACTGAACCTGGTGACATCCGATACAGGTTTGGGGCGCAGTGGTAACATTGCCTTTGTGACAGGATGAACATTGGGCAATGCTGGTATGAGCTCCCACTAACAGGTATCCTGTACTTGCATGATTAAATGATGAAGGTTTCCACGATGCAGTCGTGTGACAGGTTGCACAATCCTTTGGAATACCTGCCGCGACGTGACCCGGTAGTTGCGAGCTGGTATATACCTGCAAATGGCAACTGTTGCAGGTGGTCGGCGTTCCTCCTGAGTAACCGTTTGTATGACAAAGACTGCACAAAACTTTCGTGTGAGCCCCCGTTAAGGGGAAAATAGTTGTCGCATGGTTAAAATTCGTGGCCAGCCAGTTGGCCTGTGTATGACACTTAATACAATCAGTCGGATAGCTCTGGGCTGTATGATTCGAGGCGCCGTTGTACTGAACCTGGTGACATCCGATACAGGTTTGGGGCGCAGTGGTAACATTGCCTTTGTGACAGGATGAACATTGGGCAATGCCGGTATGCGCACCAAGTAACACGTATCCTGTGGTTGTATGGCTAAATACTGAAGGTTTCCAGGCAGCGGTATTGTGGCAGGTAGCGCAAACTACTGGAATACCGGCTGCAACATGCCCCGGCAATTGTGAACTGGTATAAACCGTCATATGGCAGCCTTTGCATTCCTTGGAGGTTCCCACATAGCCATTTGCGTGACACAATGAACACAGCACTTTTGTATGCGCCCCTGTTAAAGGGAAATTGGTGGTCGAATGGTCAAAACTTGCTGCAAGCCAGTTATCCTGTGAATGGCATTTGGTACAATCAGTTGAATAACTGCTTTGTTTGTGACCCGGTGCAGTATCATATTGCACCTGATGGCAGCCGATACATGCTTGCGGTGCCGAGGTTACATTGCCTTTGTGGCATTGCGAACACTGGACTATATTTTTATGGGATCCCTTTAATTCATATCCGGTAGTTGTGTGGTTAAATGTGGAAGGTTTCCAGGCAGTTGTGGTATGACAGTTAGCGCAAGTGACCGGTATGCCTGCTGAAACATGGACAGGAAGTTGGGAACTGGCAAAAACAGGCATATGGCAGCTGTTACAGGCAGTTGGGGTTCCTGCATAACCGTTCTTATGACAAAGGGTACACTGAACCTTTGTATGTGAACCGGTCAGCGGGAAATTGGTAAGCGTATGGTTAAAGCTGCTTTCAATCCAGTTATTCTGGGTATGGCATTTTGCACAATCTGTCGGAAATGCCTGTGCTTTATGGTTGGGGGCGGTATTATACTGCACCTGGTGGCATCCGACGCAGGTCTGGGGTGCATTGGTAAGGTTCCCTTTGTGGCAATCAGAACATTGTACCACACTTTTGTGCGTCCCTTTTAATTCATATCCTGTAGTAAGATGATTAAAAGTTGAAGGTTTCCAGCCTGAAATATTGTGACATGTTTCACATTTGACGGGAATACCTGCCTCAACATGCTTAGGTGTTTGTGAGGCAGTGAATTGTTTGTTGTGGCACGAATTGCAGTCTGTAGGTATTTTTTTGTAAGTGCCTCCTGTATGACATAGACCGCAGCCAACTGAATGGCCTCCGGTCAGCGGAAAGAAATCATGGTTGATCACTCCTGTGTGCCAGCTCTCCGAACCTGCACTGTGACATTCCAGACAATCAGTCGAATATTTGCCTGTAACATGATTGGGATCAGATGTATCTTGAAAGTCTTTTTTATGACAATCCACACATGCAATACCAAGTGGTTCAAATTTTAGCCTGGATGCAGAATGATGACAGTCGGTGCAAGTAGCAGAACGGTGAGCCCCCAGTAACGGAAAACGCGTTTGCTGGTGCATCTCCGTGACATTGGCAATAATCCAGGAGTTGGGTGTATGACATTTGGCACAATCCTTTCCCAGCGATTGGTCGTGGACATCTGTATGACAATCCAGACAGTTTCTCCTGGGATCTTTGAATGAAAGGGCCAGGTGACATTCCCTGCAATTGACGGCTTTGTGCTGGCCGGCTAACTTAAAACCGGTATTGTCGTGATTGAATTGTATATCTTTCAAATTCACCTTCCAATTTGTGGAAGTATGGCATTGGGCACAATCAATTTTAAATCCATTTCCGTGCGGGGATGTTTGACCCTGTACATAAAATGCAATCAACGTGACGATTAATGTAAGTGACAAGTAACGCATGATAGGTCTTTAATTTTGTAATTAATGAATCTGTTATTATCTTCTCCAATTACCTTGTGACATTTAACGCAGGCTACATCTTTGTGACCGCCGTCGAGTTTAAACCTGGTGGTGTTGTGGTCGAACTTTTCAGGCTTCCAGTTCTCAAAACCGTGACATCTGACACAAACAACCTCATTGTTTTCTTTAAATTGTGCATGATGAATATCGGCATGGCAATTTTCGCAATTCGCACCCAACTTATTGAATTTTTGCTCAGTAACGCCCTCCCCTTTCGATACAAAGTGGCACTTTCTGCATGACGCTGTTAAATGCTTTCCTTCAAGCGGGAAAGAAGTAACCGAATGGTCAAAATTAATCTCATTCCATGTGGATACCCGGTGACAATTTTCACATCGTCCGGCGGGGTAAAATTTAGCATCTATCACATTTTTATGAATATCCTTGTGGCAATCCGCACATTTTTCGCCTATGCCCCTGAAATTCCATTCCTTCCCCTTTTTGTGGCATTCAAAACAAGGTGTAGCAAGATGGGCTCCCTCAAGTTTGAATTTGGTCAGGTTGTGTTTTTCTATGGAAAATGAAAATTGGGTAAATCCGTTTATATCATGACATTCAGAGCAATCCGGTGATTTACCGTCTGTATTAAACTGGTTTTTGTGGTAGTCGGTATGACAATCAACACACTTTTCATGTTTGATGGGTGCTGTTATACTCACTTTGTGACACAATTTACAGGCTACACCGGCATGCCGGCCTGAGAGAGCAAACCCGGTTTTACTGTGATCAAACTGTCCCAGACTCTTTACCGATTTAAATGATTCTTCCACATGGCATTGTGCGCAATTCTGGCCGAATTTGTTCCCGTGCGCATCTTTGTGGCAATTGACACAATTTTGAAATTGTAATCCTGTAAATTGTTGAAAGCTTTTTCCCTCCTTCACACTTTTGGGATGGCATTTTTCGCATAAAACCTCTGAATGTTTGCCTTTCAGCAAATATTTTGCTTTGTTGTGATCGAATTTTGAAGCCGGTTTAAATGCATCGAAAACATGACAGTTCATACAATTAACAGAAAGTGTTTTCTGGTGAAAATCCTCATGACAGGTAAGGCATTGGTCATTCAGTCCCAGATAAGTTTCCTGTTTCTTTTTGATCTGTACATCTTTGATGTTATCCTTTTTGTGGCAATCTGCACAAGTTTTTTGGGCGTGTTTCCCTTCCAGTTTATAACCTGTATCATTATGGTCAAACTTATCTTTTTGAAGGTGCACGATATCATAATTTCGCCCGTAATGATCACTGTGACAGATGGTGCAATCTTTACCTTTTACTTTGGAGGAAGCATGATATCCCTTTGATTCATCCAATCTTGCTTTGATTTCTTTGTGGCAATCAAGACATTTCGCATTGGATACCTTCGCTCCCAGGGTATGACACTGCGTACAATTGGCCATTCCTTCCAGGTGAGCATGAACTTTTGCCAGTTCTCCCGGAGAAATTTGAGCCGATACTTTCAATGATAGTACCAGAATCGCGGTAAAAAGAATTGATCTGTCTATGAGATTTACCTTTATCATGCTTTTTATACCGGTCAGTTATCGTGTTTCAGTATTGCTTCTCCGAATTTCTTTGTAATCAGAATCCCGATTTTCTCGAGGAATTGCGTTGGCAACTCACCTCCTGCAAAGATGTAAACCATATCATTGTTTAAAACCACATCCTGTTCAGAATCAATGATTTTAATCCGTACCACAGTATCCTCTATTGATGTCAAATTTGAATTAAAAAGAACCTGAACTTTCTTTTCAGCAATTGATTCTTTGATTTTATCACTGTTTTTAGGTTTTAGTCTTCCAAAAACCTCGCTTCGATAAGATAATGTTACATTGTTGTTGTCTGAAAGCAGAAGTGCAGATTCAATGGCCGAATCTCCGCCACCCACGACAACGATATTTTTACCCTTTATAAGCTCAGGTTCGAGCAAACGATAGGCCACTTTTGTGCTTTCCTCCCCGGGAACATTAAGTTTTCGTGGAGATCCTCTCCTTCCGATCACCAAAAGAACCTTACGGGAAGTAAATTCTTCGCCGGTCTGCGTCTTAACAACAAAATGTTTATCTACCGGTGTAACAGATTCCACTTTGGAATTTTCCCTCAAATTAATTTCATTCTTAGTCAATACTTCGTTCCAAAGATTTAACAACTCATGTTTACTGGTTTCAAACAGTCTAACCTTTCCGTGCAACGGTAAATCCATTGCTGAAGTCATGACTATCTTGGATCGTGGAAAGGTATAAACTGTTCCTCCAAGTGTATCTTGTTCAAGTGTCAATGATTGAAGCTTATTCTTTTTGGCCGCTAAAGAGGCGGATATCCCCGCAGGTCCTGCGCCTACAATAATCAGATCATATTGTGCCGGGATATTCTTGTCTGTTTTTTTGGTGAGATTTTCGACGGCTTGCTTTCCCTGTTCGACAGAATTCTTGATTAATCCCATCCCTCCAATCTCCCCGGCAATGTACACCCCGGGAACATTGGTTTCAAAGGTCTGGTCAACATGGGGCAGTTCAACACCCCTCTTTTCCGTACCGATAAAGAGCGTGATTGCCTGTACCGGACAAGCGTGGAAACAGGCCCCATGTCCGATACAGCGGGAAGCATTGATAATTGTTGCCTTTCCGTCCTTGATGCCGATAATGTCCTTTTCAGGGCAGGCAATGACGCAGGCACCACTTCTAATGCAACGGTTTATATCAATTACCGGATGCAGGGTAACGGGCTCATGCAATCCTTCTACTTTAGCGATAACAATTTTCTCTTCGACAATCCGTGAATCTCTCTTCTGTTTAAAGAGATAAAACAAAATAATGGCAACGACAAAAATTGCAACACAAGAATAAATAATCAATTTTTCTTCCAATACATCCATGGCTAAAATATCCATTTATATCCGAAGGTAACTGCAACCACCACATGAATAATCATGACAACCAGCATAATCATAGCGAAAGGTAAATGAGCAACATGCCAGTATGCAAAGAGTTTCTGCATCGTGACCAGCCGATCAATTCTTTTTTTCAGAGACAATTGATTTTTAAAAATGTGAATGATCTCTCCGGCCTTTTTGGTTGGAACATTTTGAATTTTTAGTTCATTCCTTAGCTTTTTTAAGGCGACCCTTTCTTCCCTTCTTCTTCCAGATAAACCTGATTGATTTTCTGATTTAACGGTTGAATAATCAATCAGTTCATAAATACTTTCATCCAAAGTAATGGATTGCCTGAGTTGTTTGTTCATTTCAGATTGCTGGTCCTCCATCTCATGCAGGGTTAACTCTTTCCCTTCAATTGAATGCGGTATTTGAAGGTAAATGTAACGTCCGATTATTCCGCTAAAAAAAACAGCTACCATGCTCCAAAAACTAACCGCCACAATACCTCCGAATTTGAAAGTAGTATGAAACAAAATAAGGAATGGACCGAGGGTGCACAGAAATATATGAAATTCAAGCCAGTGTTTGAGCACACCGATCCTGGAAAAAATCCTCAACCGTTTCCTCAACATGTAGGAGAAAACACCGAATACAATTAAAAATGACCCAATAATTCCCAACCCATGGCCGACGAGTCCACTCGCCTTAAAAGTCTGGTTTAATGGATGAAAATGCCTCTCTTCCAATGGAATTGAATAAAAATCATAACCCAGATACAATAAAATAGAAACAGTTAATACAACAATTATAACCAGTGCTGATATTGCTATCGAATGAATGGCAGAATCTTTCAATTTCATTTTTAAAGATCGAAGAGGTGGGTTTATTGGCTCTAATTTGTACGCTTCATGCAATCTAAAGATCGAAGTTAGCATTTTCTACCAAAGTACCAAAACTACAGTAAATCAATGCTAAGACGCTGATTCTTATTGATTCATGGATAAATCTAACTTATTGGATGAACAAGATATAATAATTTCAGTGAAATGAATTAAATCTGTTATCAAAGCTAAATGAACCGATAACCAGTTACAACACAATAATCAAGACTAACCTTTTGAAAATAATCACAACAATAAGACTTATTTATCAGATTATTAGCTAAATAGTTATCAACTATAAAATCATTACAGGGTTAGTTCTGCCACCTATAAATTTTAATCTGAATAGCAATCAGACCTATATTTATAATAATTCTATTTAATCATTCAGTAAACCATATAGTTCTGAATTTTAAAAATATCATGAAACATAAAAGAACCTGGAAGATAAGCGTCCAAAACAAAATCTCAAATATTTTCTTTTCCTGAAATAAGCCTCTTCATGTTGGAAGAATGCCTGACTAAGATCAAGAAACAACATAAAATAAGGTAATAAACGAGCAAGTTCCCGGCCTGAAGAATCAGGCCTGATAAGGGTAAAGTTATCGCCAGAGCGATTGATCCTGCAGAAACATATTTCAGGCTTCGTTTCACGAGAAAATAGACTGCAACTCCGCTAAGAACCTCAACCGGCGCAATCAGTAAAGAGGCTCCAAGTGTAGTGTTCACCCCTTTGCCTCCTTTAAAATGAAGAAAAACTGAAAAATTGTGACCAAGGATAGCGCTGATTGCCACCAGAAAGATAAAATATTCGGGGAAAATATACAATTCCGATTTAACCGCAGCCTGGACCACTGCAACAGGAATGACTCCTTTAAGCATATCGAGCAATTGTACCTGAAATGCTATCCTTTTCCCGGCCACCCTGCCAACATTGGTTGAGCCGGTGTTGCCACTTCCGAATTCAAGTATATTTTTACCCGTTGATCTTCTGGTTAGTATATAACCAAAAGGTACAGCTCCGAGTAAATAACTGAGCAGGACAAGTATCACCAGAACGGCAGCCACTATTTCATTCCTTTCAGTATATTCAGCGCCTCTTCAACATGCTGTTCTGCTTTCGTTTGTGAATTGAAGATATAAACCACTTTACCTTCTTTGTTCACGATATAGGTTACCCTGCCGGGAATCAGTCCAAGGAAATTGGTGGGAACGCCGAAAAGCTTGCGGACTTTTTCTCCACCGTCACTGAGCAGTGTGTAATTAAGGTGGTATTTTTCCGCAAAATCCTTGTGGCTTTTTACGGATTGGGAACTGATACCAATAATTACCGCATCAGCATCCCTGAATACTTCAAACTGGTCCCTGAATGAACAAGCCTCCTTGGTACATCCCGGACTATCGTCTTTGGGGTAAAAATAGATGACAAGATTTTTTTTACCGAGAACCGAACTGATATCAAACAATTCTCCGTTTTGATCTTTTAACGAAAATCCGGGAATTGAACTTCCAGTTGAAATTTTTTCCATTTCTTTTGAATTTTGGGTTTGTGCCTCACTTCTGAAATTAAAATAGAGCAGAAATAGAACCAGGTATATTGTCAGATAAATGCGGTACGAATTCCTTAAACGAAGGTATTGCTTATTCCCCGGGAAACTATTGCTGAAAAGTGCTTTTATTTCTTTCATGAATATAGGTTTAATATTGATGATCCAACTATCAGTCTGGTAGACCAATTTCCTGAATTTACTACGAAACCAGGTTAGGGGAATTCCCCAAATAACAAAAAGAATCAGCCAGATATTGTTAAGTACAAAGTTCATATTTTCACGTTTTTTTGGGAAACCATGGTAGGAAAGCAGATGTTTTCCTGATGTATTCGCGGTATTCCGGTTTGTCTGTTTTAAGTGATTTCTCAAGCAATGCCACGCCCGAAACTTTAATAATTAAAGCAGTCATCAGCAAAGATCCCAATACCGGAAGGTAACTGCCGGCGGAGATGCAAAGGAGCGCAAAACCCCACCATACAGCCGCATCTCCGAAATAATTGGGATGACGGGTATACTTCCAGAAGCCGGTATCCAGTACTTTCCCTTTGTTGGCCCGATTCGCTTTGAACCTTGCCAGCTGCCAGTCACCACCTGCTTCAAAAGCGAAACCAATGCACCAGACCAGGATCCCGGCAAAATCCAAAAATGACAGATCCTGCTGCGCCGGCTCAAACTGTGCTCCCAGCAAAGGTGCAGAGATCAGCCACATCAAAATTCCCTGTAACAGAAAAGTCTGGAAATAGCTGATCCACCAGTAGCGTTTCTCTCCGTATTGTCTCCGGAACTCGCGGTAGCGGAAATCCTCTCCCTTCCCGATGTTGCGCCAGGCCAGGTAGGCAGACAGCCGAACGCCCCAAAGGGCAACCATGCCAAGCAACAATACTTTCCTGGTCCCAATATCCTCTGTGAAAACAAAATAAACAGCTGCTGACAGGATAAAACCAAGTCCCCAAAAAAGGTCAACAATGCTGACATTCTTCAGTACAATGCTGACCAGCCATAAAAAGGTCATCATGCCGGTGATAACAGCCAAATTAACCATATATACCTGATAAAAGCTCATAATTTATTTTTTAGGATAACATGATGGAAACAGCCGTAGCACCTACGCCGGCATTCATGCCGATTACAGGTGAAATGTCAACGACCGCCAATGGTTCAAAGCCTGTAAGTTGCTGCATCCGCCTGGTATATTCGTCAGCTCCGGGCAAATTATGGGCATGCAATACAACATACTTCCAGATTTTTTGCTGCCTGTGCAAAGCTTCAATCTTTTTCAAAACCAGCCTGACATTGGCAGATTGACTGAAAGTTTTGCCAATAAGTGTTGATTTTCCCTTTTCATCCATAGAAACGATTGGCTTGATGTTAAGCAGGCCCGAAATGAAACCTTTCGGTTTGGATACCCTGCCGCCCTTTACCATGTATTTGAGCGTCTTTACGCTCACAAATACCTTGGCTTTGAGGATCCATTCATCCATTGAGCCAAGAATTTCGTCAACCGAAGCTCCGTTTTCAATAGCCATTGCAGTGCGCAGAACAATCAGACCGAGCGCTCCGGATAAATTTTTGGAATCGAAAACATGAACCGGCTTGTTAAATTCCTTGCTGATTCGTTCAGCAGCTTTTTGACTGCTCAGGAAGGTTCCGCTGAACTGACTGGTCAGATGAAGTGATAGGATGGCATCATAATGGGATGCCAGGTGGGAGTACAGGTTGGTAAAAGCCCTTTCGTTGATTTGGGAGGTGCGGGGAAAATCAGGACTACTGTCAAGTAAATCGTAAAACAAGTCAGGCGTGATAGTCACTTTATCAAGATAGTGGTTTTCACCAAAATTCAGGTTGATAGGTAAAACATGAACCTGATAAAAATCAAGGAGTTCCTGCGGCAAGTCGCAGGTTGAATCTGTCACAAGGGCAATGTTCCATTTCCGGTTCTTTACCACCTCGTTTTGCCGCAGCATATCATCTACTTTTTGGGAAGTAATCGTTCCAAAGTCTTTCAATTCATGGAAAAGACCGGCAGGTTGATTGGTATGCACATGTATCCGTGTTGTTGCTGCGGCACCGGCAACAACGGCAGAATCGCCATATTTTTTCAGAATAGACTGAATTTCAGCCTGATCCAATTTCATGTTTTTGATAAGGGCTTCCGTGCAATACCGGAATCCGATACTGTCATTGGCTGTCTCTTCTGTGTGAACAAGTGAAATAATTTGCGGTGCCTCTGTCAGGATGAACCTGAGATTCTTTGACCGGATCAGATCAATAATTCCCTCAATAAAAACGACAAATCCTTTGGCGCCGGCATCTACGAGATTGAATTGCTTAAGCACTTTCAGCTTTTCTTTTGTCTCAAGCAGCGACTTTTTAAGAATATCCAATGAATCAAGAAGTACCTCGTTAAAATCGGTCATTATACCTTTCCTGCTTTCCAGAAAATCCGCCCAGTCGCTTATGACCGTTAGCATTGTTCCCTCAACCGGATTGGCAACGGCCTGATAAATATACCTTACAGATCTTTTAATAATTTCGGCAAATTCGGTAAAGGTTAAGACATGTTTATCGTCAGTTTCAAGGCTGAGGCCATAGAAAAACTGAGCAAAAATAACACCTGAATTTCCCCTGGCACCTACCAGTGCAGCTTCTGCGATTACTCCGGCTGTGGCCGTAAAAGAGCGGTCAGGCTTAATATTATCCATAATTGACCTGACAGTAGATGCAAGATTTGTACCTGTATCTTTATCATTCACAGGAAAGACATTGATATTGTTAAGGTCTGTCTGATTTTGCAGAATTCTCCGGGCACCCGCTAAAAAGGTATAGTAGAGATATCTTCCGTCAATCCGGTAAACAGGTTGGTTTATCATATTGTAATTAATTCTACCAAATATACGTAAAATGATAACAGATGTTTTTTTTTATGCAAATATCATTGATCCAGAGCTATAAGTTTAAAGGGATTTTTGAATACAATTAATTCACGCTAATTGGCTTAAATAGTTGTAAATCTTTGAAATTAAAGCTTTTTTTGTTTAATTTGGTTCAGGAAGAGAATTTGATATGAAGATACTGTTAACTGGCGCTACCGGATACATTGGGAAAAGAGTCCTTCCTGTCCTTTTGGAACAGGGACATGAAGTAATATGCTGTGTCAGGGATAAAAACCGTTTCCCCACGGGTGGAATTTACAAACATCCCAACATCTCATTTTTTGAAATTGATTTTCTTAAAGCGTATATATCCACCGATGCCATTATAGAAATTGATGCTGCTTATTACCTGATCAACTCAATGGGCAGAAAATCGGAAGATACCGGACTTCAGGACGAAACCTCCGCACAAAACTTCGTGCGGATGATCAAACTAACTACGGTCAAACAAATCATCTGCCTTGGCAGTATATCGAACGGTAATCCTGCCGCAAACTCAGTTTCAACCGGCAAAGTGGAAACTATATTAAAGGAGTGCGGAATTCCGCTTACCTCTTTTAAAGCCGAAATCATCGTTGGATCAGGAAGCGCTTCCTTTGAGATCATCCGTGATCTGGTAGAATTATTGCCGGTAATGGTTGCCCCAAAATGGCTCAATACGAAAACCCAACCCATTGCGATCCGGAATGTACTGGAATATCTTACCGGCGTATTAATGAGAAAGGAGACTTTCAACCAGACTTATGAAATCGGCGGACCAAATATTTTATCTTACAAAGAAATGCTTCATCAATTCGCCGAGGTTCGCGGAATGAAAAGATATATTTTAATCTTACCAATAGCTGCGACCAGGTTTTCGTCTTACTGGGTTTACCTGATTACTTCCACTTCCTACAATCTGGCGAAATACCTTGTTGACAGTATGCAATCAGCGGTTATCCCCAAAAAAAACAATCTAAATCAACTACTGGATATTCAGCTTATTTCATACAAAGATGCAGTAAAGCTTGCTTTTCAGCGTATTGAGCAAAACAATGTGGTTTCGAGCTGGAAAGATTCACTGGCTTCAAGTTATGACGACAACAGCCTGCTTGAACATGTTAAGGTTCCGACAAAAGGGTGTTACAGGGACAGGAGAAATATAGAGATTACCACCAGTGTTGATCAGGTGCTCAGCAACATGTGGTCGATTGGCGGTGACCGTGGCTGGTACTACGGTAACTGGCTGTGGGATATCCGCGGCTACCTCGACAAATTGTGGGGAGGTGTCGGATTGCGGAGAGGAAGGACCAATGCAGATACGATTTATACCGGAGATACGCTGGATTTTTGGCGGGTATTGGCGGCGGACAAGCAAAACAGACGGCTGTTGCTGTACGCCGAAATGAAATTGCCGGGAGAAGCATGGCTCGAATTCAAAATCATTCACAAAAGCAAAAAGCCATACTTACAGCAAACTGCCACTTTCCGCCCGGTAGGTGTAGCCGGCAGGCTCTATTGGTATGCTGAACTGCCATTTCATCTTTTTATTTTTAACGGGATGGCTAAAAACCTGATCCGCTACAACAATAATTTACCCAAAAAGGAAGCCAATTGAGCATTCATCTTCAATTTACACCATAAAAAAAGAGGCTGTTAACCTCTTTTTATTTTTTTGCCTGATTACAAATCATCACTTAGGAGCAGGCTTTACAACTTTAGCGTCGGTAGTTGTGGCACCTTTGCTGCAGCAAGCTTTGGCGCCTTCTTTTGCACAAGCAGCTTTAGCTTCTTTGGTACATTCTGTTTTAGCAGCTTCTTTTGGTTTATCCTGAGCAAAAGCAGGTGCTATCATGGCTACTGCAAACGTAAAAGTCAATAATAGGGCGAATTTTTTCATAACAATCAATTTTTACTATTTATTTGAATTCAAAATAAGTGAAAAATTTGATTCGTCCGACATCAATAGCTGTTAATGCTTTGTTAAAATTATAAAACGATCAAATTTGTTTATAATTTTACTCCATGAGCCAATTGAAAAGATATATCCCGGTATTCACTGCATTACTCTCAATCCTGATCCTTTTAGGGTTGCAGGTATATTGGCTTCTCTATTCCTATAAGATAGAAGAGGCGCTGTTCAGTAAAAGTGTAAGGATTGCCCTCAACCAAACCATCGCAACCATTAGTAAGAATGAGGGTATGTGTCAATCGATGCAGAAAAGTATCTCCTGTGACAGCTCTTTCAGGGCCAGTAGAAATAGAACCCCTCATGTTTTGAAAAATCTGGATAGTCAAATCCGTAGGGAATTGGCTCAATACGAAATTGACCTTCCCTATGAGTTGGCCATTTTTAAAGGGAAAGATACCCTGAAGATCAATAATCTTGATCAACTGGTCGGCTCGGAGTGTTACAGGCTGAGCCTGGATAATGTACTTGAAATGTCTGATACTGAGATTGGAGTAGTTTTTCCTAACCGTTACAATTTTTTCCTTCACCGGATGGGATTGATGTTCCTGGGCTCAGTCCTTTTGATATTATTAATCGGAATATCCTTTATACTTGTGATCAGGTATTATATGAAGGAGATACGTCTATCAAAAAATATAAAGGAGATGGTCAACAATCTTGCACATGAATTCAGGACACCTATCTCAAGTATATCCCTGGCCGCCAATATGATAAACCAGTCAGAGGAAGCTTCATCCAATTCAAAGCTCAGGCGGTATGCCGATACCATCATTGAGGAGAATAAGCGTTTACAGCGGCAATCAGACCATATCCTACAGCTGGCAGCCATCGAGCAGAATAATCTGGAGTACCATTTCCAAAAATCAGACCTTACGGTAATCCTGGATGAAGCCATCAGATCCGTCAACTTTCTGGTTGAACAAAAAGGAGGAAAGATGACAAAAGAATATGGTGAAGAGCCTGTCTTTATATATGGCGATCACATTGAACTGGTTCATGTGATGATGAATCTGCTTGTCAATGCCTATAAGTACTCTCATCAGAAAATTGAAATCACAGTAGCCGTAAAAAAACTTGAGAACGGAACACTGGTAGAGGTTATCGATAAAGGAATAGGCATTCCTTCGCAGGAAAAAAAGAGGATATTCGAAAAATATTACCGAATACCTACCGGTAATCAGCACAATACCAAAGGTTTCGGCATCGGACTTTATTATGTGAGAGAAGTTCTGAACGCCCATCATGCGACCATTCATGTTGAAAGCGAACCCGGAAAAGGAAGCAAATTTTCTATCCTTTTCCCGAAAAAGAAAGGCGAAACATGGAGTTAATAACCAAAGTACTGCTTGTTGAAGATGATACCAGTCTTGGGTTCCTGATGACTGAGTTTTTAACCGCCAAAGGATTTGACACTACACTTTGTCAGGACGGATTATCCGCCTGGAAGGCGTTTAACGCACAGGTTTTCCATTTTGCCATTCTGGATGTCATGTTACCCCAAATGGATGGCTTTTCCCTGGCAAAAAAAATTAAGGCTAAGAAGTCGGATATCCCGATTATCTTCGTCACAGCCCGCTCCATGAAGGAGGATAAAATCAAAGGGTTCAATTTAGGGGTGGATGATTACATTACAAAACCATTTGATGAAGATGAACTTTATTGCCGCATTCAGGCCATTTTAAACAGGACAGAGAGCAAGCCTGACACCAAAGACCAGACGATTCAAATCGGCAGGTATACTTTCGAATACCATAACCAGAGTCTTTGTATCAATGGAATGTGCAGAAGATTAACCACTCTGGAAAATGAGGTGATCCATCTTTTTATTCAGAATACCGGGAGAATTGTTAAAAGAGAGGAGATTCTCACCAAAATATGGGGGAGAAACGACTATTTTTCAGGAAGGAGCCTGGATGTCTATATTTCCAAACTTAGAAAATACCTGCAGGATGATCCGGCCATCGTAATTGAGAACATCTCAAAAGTTGGTTTTTTGTTTCAGGTAAAAGGATCCTGAAGGAAGGATAAAGGATAAAGGATAAAGGATAAAGGATAAAGGATAAAGGATAGACGCTCGTTACTGAATTATCTCATATCTCATATCTCAAAATTCATACCTCCCCTGTCTCTTTTTTTGTATGCAAGCCACCATACCAAAAAACCGCTGATCAGAACAATCAGAATGGTTAATCCCATCAAAGGAACATAAAGCAGGTAAAACGGACCGACAAGGTGTTCAAAGATTCTGCCGGTATGCACTTCAAGTGCTGCGTTCCAGAGGGAAATGGGGCTTTTGACAAGCACCTCACCAGGCATGGCAGGATAAGGAGTCCCGCCATCCAGCGACTTTGCACCCTGATTATAATCAATCCAGAATGATCTGCCTTTGTCATCCTTAATCAATCCCGCAACCATATTCTGGCCAACCGGCCGACCCGTACCGTGCGGTGCCCCGGTGGGTACTCCGGTAAAATAATCCAGTGCATTTCCCGAAAGGGGGTTCCAGATAAAGAGTCCGCTAAAAGAACCAACCAGATACGAATATTGATCCAAAGGCTCCAGAACATTGCATCCCATGATACTTACCATTGGTTGATTCCTGGCAGGTATCAACTCATTTTCAAGCAATTTATCAGCAAAAAAGAATCCGTCAGAAGTGTAGATCAGGTATTTTTGTCCGCTTTCACTCCAGACTATCCGGCGCAATTTATCATGCCAGGGATTATCCGTATCAAGATGCGTAAACGGAATGATGCCAACCTGAGTGGAAGAGATCGGAATCAGCAGCGGAGGCCGCAAAAACATTCCTGCTGTTGTATTGATTACAAGAAATGCTGCAAAAATATAACCGATCAGGTTGTGCCATTTCAAATTCAATTTTTTTAAAGAAAGCGGCGCGGCAAAAGACTTTTTGCGTCTTTTCAGACCACTTATCCATTTTGGGAAGAGGAAATGCAGCAATCCCGTTAAGGAAAGAAAAATTAAAACAATGCCGAGCAAATCGACAAAGAGCATTCCGGCAAAACCTAATAGTTCACCACTGTGCAGTTCCCATAACGTCAGAAAAAGTCCGGCTTTGTGCATATATCCCACCGGAGGGGGAAGCTTCAGGCACTCCAGATGAACCAGGTCTGTGGTACAGAACAAATTATTCCGGGTTAAAATCAGTAGTGTATCCCCTTTGATGGCCAAATCACTGATCCGCTCCTCCCCTTCCGGTAATAACAGTGGTTCCCAATTATTCTTTTTAAGTGTATTGGTAAAGAGTCCGAAATGGGTGCCTGCTGCCAGCTGGTCTTTGAATTTTACGACCGAATAGATCTTTCTTTTGTCAACCCCGGCTGGAAAACCGGTATTAAAGTCTTGGAATCCTGAAGATCCATCTGTGACCAGCCATGCGCCAATGTTTCCGAAGATAATATTAGAATCGTTTCCAACCCGCAAAGATGATCTCACACTGCTGAGGTTCCAATTATTGTACTGATAACCGGGAGGCATCCATTTTCTGGAAATATCTACTGAAGAAATAACATTCCTGTGATTCAGAAGAATTCCAGAAGTGGCAAAAAGAAGCGCAAATACTGCAACAACAATACCTGGCCATTTGTGGTATTTCTTTAGTCTTCTGATCCATTTTGTAACCCGCGGAGACAATCTTTTATTCTTTATATTTTCAAAACTTATCATGATACAAAACAAATATTTTTTACCTTTGTTACAAAATTAAATACCACCTATTTGTAGTATTTTATGATTTTGAATAAAACGACCGAATATGCCCTGACAATTCTGGGTTATATGGCTACCAATCAGGAAGAAATCTTTTCAGCTGAATTACTTCACTACAAATTGGAAATTCCTCGTCGTTACCTTCGGAAATTACTGACTGATCTTTCCAAACTGGGTTTTATCAAAAGTGAGAAAGGCCGGAACGGAGGTTTTTCTTTTGCCAAACCACTCGAAGAGATCAGCCTGGCTCTCATTATTAAAACAGTCGAAAGTGCAGAAGTTATGGGTAGCTGCATCCTGAGTCATCACAGTTGTGATGAAGAACAGCCTTGCGTGATGCATGATATCTGGTTGGAAGCCAAATCCAAAATGCTGGATACTTTATCAAATACGACACTTCTTGATCTGAAAAAGAAAAAAGAAGCGCGAATATTATCTGAATACAACTGAATTCCGAAAATAGAATGTTTAATTAAAATTCATTGTTATGGTAGATTCTTCTGTAGTTCTTTATGGCCAGACGCTGGCTTACACTTTGTACGCTCTTGCCATCCTCTCCCTGATGGGGTGGTTCGGATACAAAATTACGCGTCAAGGCAAAGCGAGTAAAACGAAAGATGGTTTGTTTTACTCGTTTGTTACGCTTCTGGTGATTATGGGTGTTTCCCTTCACATTGTCACCTACAACACCATCCCGTGGGCAGAGATGGATTTGAACAGGGCTGAAATCAAGGCTGACAAAGTGTTCAACATCACCGTTGAAAATCATCATTTTACATTACCCTCCGAAAAACTGATGATTAAATGCAACGAAAAAGCGCTTTTCAATGTCACATCCAATGACTTAACCTATGGATTTGGCCTTTTCAGGGAAGATAATTCCATGCTTTTTCAAATGCAGGTTGTTCCTGGTCACAAAAATGATTTACTCTGGCAATTTGATAAGCCGGGTATCTATTCAATCAGGTCTACTGAATATTCGGGACCGGAAGGATACAATATGGTTGTAAAAGATGCGGTTGTTGTACAATAAGGAGAATAAACCTGGTTAATAAAGAATTTAAAAAAATCAACATATGAAATTTATAGAAACGTTCATGAAAGGAGAAGAGGGTGTGTTTAAACCAGATACGCTAACCCGAATGCAAAAAATGACTCTTCGGTTTGTAGTCATTGGACTGTTTTATTATGCTTTTGCGGTGATTGAAGGGATGATTATGCGGCTGTACGAAATTCAGCCTATTCCAACTATCGAACCAAAACAATTTTTTGCTATTATGACAGCTCACCCGTTGGTCGGCATTTTTGGTTCAACTTATTCTATTGTTTTTGGTGCGTTCCTTTTTTTGGTTCCATTCCTGATGAGTAAACCTCTCTGGAGCATTAAACTGGGAAACTGGACACTCTGGTTAATAGCAGTTGGAACCATGACTTTCTGGTTATCCGGTTTCATTACGCACTATGCCCCATTGTACACTTTGTACTGGCCTTTGCCCGCAGATTTCACCCAATTCAGCATAATCGGAGGAATATTTTTTATAACCGGAATTGCACTGGTAATGCTTGGAACGGTATTTTTCGTCATCAATATTTATAAAACTATCACTTTTACACCTGTCGGGTGGGAAAAACAACCAAAAAGCGACTTGATCAAATCAGCTTTGGGTATTACAGCTGTTGCCAACCTCTTCAGAAGCAAAAAGAAGGAACAACTGGTCTCTCTTCCTGTCGCAGCCATTGCCCAAGGAACAGTTGATGTGGCTTTTAATGCTGCCATCATTCTTTTCACAGGAGTACTTATTCTGGTTTACATGGTTTCAGCGCTATTTGGAGTTGACCTGAAATCAACAGCTGTAGACGCTTTGTTGTATAAAAATTGGTTTTGGTGGGGTCTTGATCTGATTGCGGACGGGCTTGTATTAATTTTTGTAGCTGGTACGTGGTACTTGCTCGCAACTTTAATTACAGGGAAAAAACTATATATGGAGAAAGTTGCCCGTATAGCGCTATTGGTAGAACTTGTCGTTTCGTGGACAGTCTGGTCGCATCATCTGCTGTCGGATCAGGCTCAACCAGGCTTTCTGAAAGTTGTTTCAGGCGAATTGGTTACGGCTTTTGAACTCATCACACAAGGACTCGCTTTTTTTATCACCTTAACTACCCTCTGGAGCGCCCGTCCGCTTAAAATGACCAACCCTTTGAAGTTTTTACTCGGCGGACTTCTCGGATTTGCCCTGGCCGTACCAGCAGGGATCATGCAGGCTGACATTGGTCTTAACAGGATATTGCACAATACACAATGGGTAATCGGACCGCATGTTCACGTAGCTATTTTGGTCGGATTGACCATGACACTCTATTCTGCCATCTATTTTCTTCTGCCGATCCTAACAAACGGCGCAAAACTCTATAGTCAGAAACTGGCCAATTTTCACTTCTGGGCCCAACTGCTCGGAGGAGTAGGGATGGGAGCCTTTATGGGGATGGCCGGACTGCAGGGAATGCTGAGACGGTCTTTGTATGTTAACGGTGAGTTTAACCTTTATATGATTCTGGCAGCCGTGTGTGGAGCATTTCTTCTACTTGGTTTCCTTGCCTTCTTTTTCAACATCGTGATGACAGTAGGATTAAAGGGAGTTATTGGAATATTCAGTCCTGCCAAAGTCAGAACAGATGAACTATTTGTTAAAAAATAGAAAAGGGAAATTAACTTTTTTAAAAATTGAGGTCTAATTATTGTTTTGTAAATTTCTAATTTACTCAAAATCTGGCATATTTTTTGTATTATATTTCCATCATCTGGCTGACAAATTAATTTAGTTATCCGGATTAACAGGTGGCTGATAAAAAAGCAATAATTGTTAAAACATTCAATGTATTTTGTTTATTGTATTGAAATAGACAATTTTACAAATACAATATTTAAATCAGTTCTAAATAATATAAACTTAGTTTTAATTATCCATTCTTAAACCAATTAAAAATGAAACGTAAATTATTGTACGCAGGTTCAATGCTTGTGTTTTTAACGCTTGTGTTTATTTATGCCTGCCAGAAAGAGAGCGGCACTCCGGCCGCAGATAATGCTCCGTTTAATGCTAATTCTGTTGAGAAAAATGCGATTGTTGCCACAACTACTTTTGAAGCAATCAGTGATTTTGCCCAGGCAGGATTTATTTCCACTAACCTGAAAGCCGGCGATGTTTCGATTGGAAGCTGCCCAACCATTAGTGTCAATTACATTACTCCCCCCTATTCAATTACGCTGGACTGGGGAACAGAATGTACAGGTAGTGACGGCATCAAACGCACCGGTAAAATTGATATCAGCCTGAATGGTTTGATGACAACCAAAGAGAATGTGGCCACCTTTAAAATAGAAAACTATGTAGTGGATGGGAAGAAAGTTTCAGGCACTACAAAAATTACATCCGCCGGCCCTAATCCGGGCAACGGCTGGCCGAGGTATGATTTTCTGGTAGAAGGTAAAATTGTGAATGCTGAAAATAAATCCGTCACTTTCCGCTATGACGGCGTAAGGCTTCTTGCAGAGGGTGCCAGCACGGCCGCTATAAATGACGATGTATGGAGAACAGAAATTCACTCCGCAAATGGGGTTAACATAGACGGCACCACCTGGACTGCCAAATCCACCAAAGTGATGATCAAGAAAGGTGACTGCAAATGGTACAACAGTGGCACATACGAGATTACTCCATCTAAAGGAGACAAGATGACCATCGATTTTGGCGATGGAGCCTGCAACAATATAGCTACTTTGAAAATCGGCAACGGAGAAGCCAAAACAATTACTTTGGATTAATTGACATCCTGCTACAAAAAACGGGCGGTCATAAATGGCCGCCCGTTTTTATTTCATCCTGAATTGAATTAATTCAGAAGTATGTTTACCTGTTTGTAAACATTTTCGGCTGTGAACCCAAGTTGTTCGTCAAGTACAGGGTATGGAGCAGAAAAACCAAACGAGTTTAATCCCCATATGGCGCCGTAATCTCCAACCAGTCCTCTCAAAGTTACAGGCAGACCGGCAGTTAAACCAAATTTAGGAATACCTGGTGTCAGCACGGCATGTTGATACGATTTTTCCTGTTCCCTGAACAGTCCTTCAGAAGGAGCAGATACGACCCTAACTTTTTTTCCGTCACGATCCCTGAGTAATTGAGCACCTTCAACCAGGGTTGCTACCTCTGACCCGGATGCTACCAGAATCACGTCAGGTTCTTCGCAGGGTTCGACAATGTAAGCACCTTTTGACAACTGTTTTGCCTCTTCCAGTCGGTTTGTTATTGCCGGAAGATCTTTGATATTCTGACGTGAAAGAATCAGTGCTGTTGGCGTAGAGGTGTTCTCCAAGGCAACTTGCCAGGCTACGGTCGTCTCGCTCGCGTCGGCAGGACGAAGCACCAGGACAGAGTTGTCGCCATGGTGATTTTTCAGTTGTTCCATGAGCCGAAGCTGCGCTTCATGTTCAACAGGTTGATGGGTTGGTCCGTCTTCACCTACCCGGAAAGCATCGTGTGTCCAGACAAATTTGACAGGAAGCTGCATAAGGGCAGACATCCGCAAAGCCGGTTTCATGTAGTCGGAAAAGACAAAGAAGGTACCGCAAACCGGGATAACACCCCCGTGAAGCGCCATTCCGTTCATGACGCACGCCATGGTAAGCTCACATACTCCTGCCTGCAGAAAAGCGCCTGAAAAGTCACCATTGGTGAAAGCATGTGTATTGTTAAGGAATCCATCGGTTTTATCTGAATTCGACAAGTCAGCCGAGGAGACAATCATGTTTTCAACTCCTTTGGCAAAAGCAGCCAATACAGTCGCAGAGGCATTTCTTGTGGCTGCACCCGGTTTCTGTACAATTTTTGAGTAATCGAAGTCGGGCGATTCGCCGGATAAAAATATCTCCAGTTTTGCTTCCAGTTCAGGATTTGCCAACGCCCAAGCATCCTCTTCCTCGTTTTTCTTATCGGCCCATTTTAGTAAATATTCTTTTCTCTTACTGTAGAGTTCAGCCGCTTCAGGAAAGATGACGAAGGGGTTTTCAGGATCCCCACCCAAATTGGCGATGCTCTTTTTGAAGGAGGCGCCGGCATGTGACAAGGGTTGTCCGTGGGTGGAGCACTGACGTTCAAAATTAGAACCATCCTCTTTAACGGCTCCTTTGCCCATGATGGTTTTGCCAATGATAATGGTCGGACGTTTTTTCTCTTCCAAAGCACTTTTCAAAGCTGACCGTATTTCACCCGCATCATTACCGTTGATTTTTAATACGTTCCAACCCCATGCTTTGTATTTGGCAGCTGTATCTTCTGAAGTAACGGAGCTGGTTTCAGTTGAGAGCTGGATGTCATTGGAATCGTAAAACATGATCAGGTTTTTCAGTCCAAGATGACCAGCAAGGCGACCTGCACCCTGGGAAATCTCCTCCTGAACACCCCCGTCTGAAATGAAAGTAAAGGTTTTGTGTGCCATCCACTCTCCGAAACGCGCAACCATAAAACGTTCTGCTATAGCCGCACCGACAGCCATTGCGTGACCCTGACCAAGCGGACCCGAGGTATTTTCAATTCCTCTGTCTGGATCGACTTCCGGATGACCCGGTGTTACCGATCCCCACTGGCGGAAGTTCTTCAGATCTTCCATCGAAAAAAAACCGCTTAACGACAGAACGGAATACAGCATGGGAGACATGTGACCCGGATCCAGAAAAAACCTGTCGCGGAAAGGCCAGTTCATATCGGCCGGATCGTAGTTCAGAAATTCAGTGTAAAGGATATTGATAAAATCTGCTCCCCCCATGGCACCACCGGGATGGCCTGAATTTGATTTTTCAACCATGGCTGCAGAAAGAATCCGAATGTTATCGGCTGCTCTGTTGACACTTGTATTGTTCATTCCTTAAATTTTGTACAGTATAGTTTATTTTGAAGGCAAGATGCGAACCATCAAAACACCTTCTATGGCTTCAATTTTTTCTTTTACATGATCCGGCATATCACAGCAATCCGTGTCTATAATATTGTAGGCAATTTCATTTTTGTTGCGGTTCAGCATATTCGCAATATTGATGTTATCCTGTGCCAGGATGGTAGTTATCTGGCTGACCATATTTGGAATATTCCTGTTGGCAATAATGATCCTGGCACTGTTAGTCCGATCCATTACGGCTTTGGGGAAATTAACCGAATTCCTGATATTTCCGTTCTCCAGGAAATCAATTAGCTGATTGGCAGCCATGATTGCGCAATTCACCTCCGATTCGTTGGTCGATGCGCCAAGGTGGGGAATTGGAATAATTCCGGGAACATTAAGCACAGATGCATCAGGGAAATCAGTCACATAACAAGCCACTTTTTTCCGTTCGATACCGGCTATGATATCACTGTTAACAACCAATTCACCCCGTGCAAAATTTAATATTTTAACTCCGTCTTTCATGACGGAAATTTTTTCTGCATTGATCAATCCGCGGGTAGCATCCATCAAAGGCACATGCAGGGTAATAAAATCAGCCTGGGCAAGGCATCCCTCAATGCTCTCCGACCTGACAATACTCTGATCCAGTTTCCATGCATGATCAACGGTGATGAAAGGATCAAAACCGATAACCTTCATACCAAGGGCTTTTGCAACATTTGCAACCAGTACGCCGATGTCGCCGAGTCCGATGATCGCAAGGGTTTTACCCTTTAATTCATTACCTCCGTAGGCAGTTTTACCCTTTTCAACCAAAGCCGGAACTTTGTCACCTTCAGCCTGCAGGGTCTTAGCCCATGCGATACCATTTACTATATCCCTTGATGCCAGCAACATTCCGGCTATAACCAATTCCTTCACTCCATTTGCATTTGCACCGGGGGTGTTAAAAACGACAATTCCTTTGTCTGTACAACGGTCAATAGGAATATTATTCACTCCGGCTCCTGCCCTGGCTATAGCTTTCAGGGTAACGGGCATTTCCATTTCGTGCATCGAAAAACTGCGCAAAAGGATGGCGTCAGGAGCAGAAATCTCGCCGGCAATTTCATATTTTGATAATGGAAAAACCTGCAGACCCTCCTGGTCAATCTTATTCAGCGTTTGAATCTTTAGCATCTTGATGAATTTTTAGTGAAGATGATTAATTGTAACAAATATCATAAAAAATGGGGTAAGATGAATTAAAAGTAGTGCTATTTTAACGTTAAATTCAAATAGCCAGAAAGTTCAGTATGAATTCGATCCGCATATCCGGATCAAGAAGCGGCAAATCGATCGTTTTATACCCAAATTTCAGGTATGATCTCACAATTTGCCTGTGGATTTCTGATGCCTCTGCAAAGTTTTCTTTCCTGATCTCATCCTGACAGAAAATATCCTCCCAGGGTGGGGTAACAAATACTACCGGAGCATACCTGTGGGTTAAAACAGCCTCTTCAATAAAATCAGACGGGATCTTATTTTTGTACCAGGATTGATTATTCGATAACCAATGTTTCTGTTCTACGGTTAACAGCGTGATCAGCTTCTGTACATTTTACACCGTCTGCACATTTGTTGACAAGTTGGGTTTCACCAAATGCCTGAGCATTGACTCTTGATGCACTGATACCTTTTGCAGAAAGGTAATCCAATACAGATTTACCGCGTTTCTCTGAAAGCTTCATGTTATAGCTTGCAGGACCTCTGCTGTCAGTGTGTGATTTCATCTCAAGCCTAACTTCAGGATATTTCTGCATTTCAGTTGCCAAACGATCCAGTTCTGCCTTACCAGCAGTTTTCAAATCCCACTTGTCGAACGGGAAGTAGACCTTGTAAATTTGACCTACACAATCAGGTGTAACATGTTTTATAGGTGCAGGCGGAACGGGTTTTGGTTCCGGTTTTGGCTGTGGCTTAGGAGGTTTTACGACAGGTGCAGGTTTAATAGGTTTTTTGCCAAACATGAAGGATACTCCAACATGTGTATACAAATACTTCTCACGAATCTGAGCCATCATGTAACCGGTTCCGGATGTTGGTCCTCCCTGGAGAACTCCATCCAGTGAATTTGTATTGACCCAATTCCACTGTGTACCTATATCAAATCTTATCTTGTCATTCAAACGAACGACTATACCCGTTCCAAGAGGAATTGTCCAGTACCTCCAAGGCCCCTGAATTGTAGCAGGAAGAGTAAACTTGATGTTGCTGACATGCGTCAGGCCGGTTCCAAATTTCGTGTACCAATAGATTCTACGGTCAAATTTGTTCTTCGAAAACAGATTATTCATGTTCCACACAGTGTTCAAATCAAACTCCTTCAACCCGGTCTCAAAAGCCCTGTCTCCGACAATGGTAGGTGTACCGGTTAAAGTGCTACTGTTGAAAGCGCCTTCCAAGGCAAAAACCTGTGTGAAATTCTTTTTAACTAACAGACCATAACCAAGGTTAAAGTCACATATAAAATTGTTGAAATGATTAAAATTGTATATTTTATAAATATCCGTAGATCCCGCAAAATTTGCTACACCAGCATTTGCGCCGATTTCCCATCTGTTATATGGTAACTTCTCACGCTTATCACGGGCAAAGATTAGCGTTAAGCATACGAATAGACACACAAAGATTAAGATAAGCTTTTTCATAAGTTAATAAATTGCTTTTAAATGGCCTGAAATAATTTGCATGAGGCTTATTATCATCCTGATCTGTGATTTTGAAATCATGCTCATTACATTTTTTTAAATTTGGTTTTTAATTGCTGAATGGAATTCCGGTGATACTCATGTCACGAATATACAAATAATTGAAGGGAATTAAAATGTGTTGTATCAAAAAAGAAGCCGCCACTGATTTCAGAGACGGCTTCCAATATGTTAATGCGTATTGATTATTCGATAACCAATGTTTCTGTTCTGCGGTTAAGCGCATGTTCAGCTTCTGTGCATTTCACGCCGTCTTTACATTTGTTGACCAGCTGAGTCTCACCAAATGCCTGAGCATTAACTCTTGAAGTACTGATTCCTTTTGCAGACATGTAATCCAATACTGATTTACCTCGTTTTTCAGAAAGCTTCATGTTGTAGCTTGCAGGACCTCTGCTGTCAGTGTGTGATTTCATCTCAAGCTTAACTTCGGGATATTTCTGCATCTCAGCTGCCAAACGATCCAGTTCTGCCTTACCTGCAGTATTCAAATCCCATTTGTCAAACGCGAAGTAGACCTTGTAAATTTGTCCTACACAATCAGGTGTAACATGTTTAGGAGGTGCAGGTGGAACGGGTTTTGGTTCCGGCTTTGGTTCCGGCTTTGGCTGTGGCTTAGGAGCCTCAACAACAGGAGCGGGTTTTTCGGGCTTTTTACCTAAGGCGATGGTTAATCCTGCATGGGTGTACAAATACTGCTCACGTACCTGGCCAATCAGATATCCGGGAGGATTAGTAGGTCCGCCTTGCATTTTCCCATCCAGTTGGTTTGAATTTACCCAAGAAAACTGAGTACCTAAATCCAATTTAACATTGTCAGTCAAACGGAAAGCAATACCTGCACCGACAGGAATCGTCCAATACCTCCAAGAATTACCCTGAACACTAGGGGGATTTTGGACTGAAAACTCTTTACTATTTACATGAGTGAGGCCTACACCTATTTTAGTGTACCAATAAACCTTGCGGTCAAACTTATTTTTAGAAAGCAGGTTGCTCATGTTCCATACTGAATTAAGATCAATCTCATTCAACCCAGTCTTAAAAGCCTTATCACCTGGGAAGGTAGGAGTACCTGTTAAATTGGTACCATTGTACGCTCCTTCCAATGCAAAAACATGGGTAAAGTTCTTTTTGACAAAGAAACCATATCCAAGATCTATGTCACTATTAAATTCCCGGAAAGATTTAAGAAACGCATCTTTGGATAAACTTGTCGATCCTAAAAAATTTGCCACACCGGCATTTACTCCTATTTCCCATCTGTTGTAAGGGAGATTATCACCCTTATCCTGCGCAAAAATAAGGGAATAGCTTGCGAAGAGACATACCACGACTAAGCTAAGTTTTTTCATAATTGTTGATTTAAAGTTTATTGACAATATTAATATTTAAAATTTAATTATTTAGATGTTACAAATTAACAAAAATCTGAAAAGATATGCAACTAATTATTAAGTTATTTTACAATATTTTAACAAAGAGGACAATTATTAGCAATTTATTAAATATAAATGATAACATATTATAAATCTGAACGATAAAATAATCATTTCCATGTCAGATAATTGTTCAGAATAGCTATTTTTATTTTCAAAATACCAGTCAGGTAAAGTGAACAGGTAAAAAATAAATTTATAACAGATTATTTACAAAATAAACAATTTAGGTTAATAAATGTTTAGAAAATTTTCAAATGATCATACGAAATCAATGAGGAAACAATGAATATATTCTATAAGAAGGAGATATCAGGCGATTCTATTGAACTAAATGTTGAAGAATCGAGACACTGCATCAAAGTACTCAGGTTACGAAAAGGAGACCATGTTATTTTAATGAATGGTTTGGGTTCCGTTTTCGAGGCCGTTATACAAATTCCTGATCCAAAATCCTGCCGGTTAAAGATAATCAAAGAGGAAAAACCACCAAACATCCGAAGCTACCAACTGACAATTGCCATAGCTCCGACTAAAAACATGGATCGTTTTGAGTGGTTCACGGAAAAATCAACTGAGATAGGAATCGACCGTATTATCCCTCTGATTTGTCAGCATTCTGAACGCAAAGAGATAAAACCCGACAGACTGGAGAAGATACTGATTTCTGCCATGAAGCAATCGGGGCAATTATATCTGCCTGAATTATCCGCATCGACATCTTTTAAAGATCTGATAAACAAGACGTTTCAGGGAGAAAAATTCATTGCCCATTGCGAAGCAGGCGCAAAGAAAGAGCTCAAAAACTCGATTACACCAGGTACAAATGTACTGGTATTGGTCGGTCCTGAAGGTGATTTTGATCCGGAAGAGATCAGGATCGCCCTTGCCGGCGGATTTATACCTGTATCTATGGGTGAATCAAGACTCAGGACTGAAACTGCAGGTGTGGTTGCTTGTCACACAGTATGTCTGGTAAACCAAAAATAATCAACGTTTGCCCTTTTCCAGTTGAAGTGTTTTTGTTGTAGCGTCGCATACGGATGAAGGGCCCCAATATTGAATAGGCCCCGGATAAACATAAGATGTTTTAAGTGCCCACTCGTCACGGTTGGCTGCAAATGCTTTGAAAGGAGCATCATCCAGCAGCACCAGTGCTTTCTGGATCACAGGTTTCATCATTCCGTGACGTCTTTCCATGTTCATCATCATTGTAAAAGGTACTCCTGCAGCGATCCACTGACCAGAAGGAGCCGTTGTATTTTGAACAGAGGCCATGTATCCGGTTTTACCTTCTGAAATCAGTAATGCTGCAGTCTGACCCAGTGAATAGCAGTAGTCTGTGTCAAAATTTGAAGGAGCAGCACAACGGCCCTCATAACCAAAGAAATGGTTCTGCGCGGAGAATCTGACTTTGGCTTCTCCCTGTTTCTTCAGGACGGAAAGGCGTTTTTCCACCATTTCTATCAACAATCTTTCAGTCTCTATCCTGGATACCTGGACATTGCCATGGGGGTCGCGATCCAGCGTTAGCTGTTTGGCAATTCCCTTTGGTAAAGACCTGAAGACCCTGGATGTTTCATCTGCCAGGTGCTGAATAACATATTCTCTTTTCTCATCATCGGTAACCTGGGCATTGAATGCATCCGCAGTCGGATGGCCCTCAGCAAGAAGATCGTTCAGTTCGGCAATCAGCAGCTTCATCTCAGGAATGAATTCAATCAATCCTTCAGGGATTAAGGCAACGCCAAAATTCTCACCGTTTACAGCTCTGTTCGTAATAACACTTACCAGGTCATCAACGATTTGCTGCAGCGTTTGTTCTTTTTCGGCAATTTCTTCCGAAATCAGGCAAACATTTGGTTGCGTCTGAAGGGCACATTCTAAACCGATATGGGAAGCCGAGCGTCCCATCAATTTGATAAAGTGCCAGTATTTTTTTGCAGAATTAGCATCCCGCATGATATTCCCTATCAATTCACCGTATACTTTACAGGCAGTATCAAAACCGAAAGAAGTTTCTATCATATTATTTTTCAGGTCACCGTCGATAGTCTTTGGACATCCGATAACCTGAACTCCGCTCTCCTTCTGAAGATAATACTCAGCCAAAACACATGCATTTGTGTTTGAATCATCGCCGCCGATAACAACGACAGCTTTGATATCCAGTTTTCTGCAAATCTCTAATCCCTTGTCAAATTGGTTTGTTTCTTCAAGTTTTGTACGACCTGACCCAATAATATCAAATCCTCCCGTATTTCTGTATTCCTCAACGACCTGAGCAGTAAGCTCCATGTAGTGATGCCCGACCAAACCACCGGGACCTCCGAGAAAACCATATAATTTATTCTTAGCATTGAGTTTTTTCAGACCGTCAAAAAGGCCGGAGATTACGTTGTGCCCGCCCGGTGCCTGTCCTCCCGACAAAATTACACCAACATTCATTTGAGGCAGCAATTCACCTTTGCCGCCTTCTTCGAAAGTAACGAGCGGCATTCCATATGTATTTGGGAATATTTTCCTGATTTCTTCCTGATCAGCAACTGATTCAGTATTTTTTCCGTACACAATTTTCACATTTCCCTGCAAAGCTTTTGGCATCTTTGGCGTATACTTTGCCCTTTCTGTTTGTAAGGCGCTTTTGATCATATTCTTAAAAATTGTCGGTTTTTACGTTATTTGTCGCAAAATTAACCCGCAAAATTCCAAATTGTCCTTTTCAGGTACTGAAAAAGGTAAAATTTGACAATCTTTTAATATTCCCGCCGTTCAATAAGATTTTCTATTTTCCCCCGTCTGTCTGTTCCGGTTTTTTTGCATGGTTCCGTCCTGCCGATTTCAGCGACTGGTTCAGCAGGTATTCGATCTGCCCGTTGACGCTGCGGAACTCATCCGCAGCCCAACGTTCCAGTGCATCGTACACTTCCTGCTGAACACGCAGAACGAAAGATTTTTTCTTACCCATTCTTCTTTTATTAGTAAATAGAACCGGCATTGATAACCGGACGGGCAGATTCATCCGCACAGAGCACAACCAACAGATTGCTCACCATGGAGGCTTTTTTCTCATCGTCCAGTTCAATAATCTGCTTGTCTTTCAGTTCATCCAAAGCAAGTTTAACCATACCGACAGCACCTTCTACAATTTTCTGCCGTGCTGCGACGATCGCTGTAGCCTGCTGGCGACGAAGCATGGCTCCTGCAATCTCGGGTGCATAGGAAAGATTGGAAATCCGGGCCTCTATCACCTCTATGCCAACCAGCGATAGACGATCTTTGACTTCTGTTGCCAATGCATTGTTGATTTCATCGATTCCGGAACGCAGACAAATGATTTCTGGTCCGCCGTCCTGTTCAATGTTGTCGTACGGATAGGTATGGGCCAGTTTACGCAGAGCGGATTCGGTCTGAATTTTGATGAATTTCTGGTAGGATTCCTCAAATTTTGTTTTTTTGATGCCCGACTTTGGATCCACCTCTTCAATGGTTTCAATGTCAAATACCGCTTTGTAGGTATCTACCACTTTCCAGACAACGATCGCACTGATTAAAATAGGATTACCCTGCTGATCATTCACTTTGATCACATCAGACTCCAGATTGCGAATTCGTAAAGAGACCTTCTTCTTATCATAAAAAGGATTAAGCCAAAAGAAACCGTTCCCTTTAACCGTTCCGCAGTACTTTCCAAAGAAAATAAGCACTTTGGTTTGATTTGGCTGAACGATAAACAATCCCATCATCCATACAACCCCGGTCAATGAAATCAGTACATAAACCAGAATAAGCCAGAGATCTTTGTTGTAGATAGCACACAGTGGTGCAAATAAGAGTACAATTGCCACGAATAAGTGAAAGAATCCATTGTTCCTGAGTTGAATTTCTTTTTCCATTTTGAAAGGTATTAAATGATATTACAATGATATCATTTTGAATCGAAATATACAATGATTTTTATCATTATTTTAGTAAATTTACCGGCTTGTTAAATCGAACAATCAAATTGTTTTTCAATGTCTGAAAATCTTAAAAATCAATATATTGAAATTAAAGGGGCCAAAGTACACAACCTTAAAAACATCGATATAAAGATTCCCAGGAACAAACTGGTTGTCATTACCGGCCTTTCAGGTTCCGGAAAATCATCACTGGCTTTTGACACCCTGTATGCTGAAGGACAGCGGCGTTATGTCGAATCCCTCTCCTCCTATGCCCGTCAGTTCCTCGGCAGGATGGACAAACCTGAAGTGGATTACATCAAGGGGATTCCGCCGGCAATAGCCATTGAGCAGAAGGTAAATACCCGCAATCCGAGGTCCACGGTAGGCACTTCTACCGAGATTTACGATTACATGAAGTTGCTTTATGCAAGAATCGGCAGAACCTATTCGCCGGTCTCCGGTATTGAAGTACAGAGACATGAGGTGGTTGACGTAGTCAAATATTTATGTTCTTTCCCTTCAGGTTCCAGGATAACAATCGTTGCTCCGATGCAGATCGGTCAAGGCAGGACTTTTCTCAAAGAAGCGGAGTTACTTTTGCAGCAAGGATTTACCAGGCTGGAGTTGGACGGTGAAATTGTAAAAATCAGCGACCTGGAAAAGTACGGGAAAACACCTGCGGAGATCAACGTATTAATTGACAGAATGCCCGTTTCTGATGACGAGGATTTTTCTTCGCGGCAGGCAGATTCTGTTCAGACAGCTTTTTTTGAAGGGAAAGGTACATGTCTGACCCGTGTGGAAATAGAAAACCGGACAGAAACCAAACAGTTTTCCAATCGCTTTGAAGCCGACGGAATGACTTTTGAAGAACCAACCCTTCATCTTTTCAGTTTTAACAACCCGATCGGCGCCTGTCCGGTTTGCGAGGGATACGGCAAAACGATCGGTATTGATGAAGACCTAGTGGTCCCGAACAAATCCTTGTCCGTATTCAGCGATGCAATTGTATGCTGGAAAGGAGAAAAAATGGGTGAATGGAAAGAACAACTGGTTAAATATGCAGCCAAATTCGCTTTTCCGATCCATAAGCCCTATTATGAGCTGACCCATGAACAAAAAAGGCTGCTTTGGACCGGAAACAGTTATTTCGAAGGGTTAAATGATTTTTTCAAACAGCTTGAAGAGCAAACCTATAAAATACAATACCGGGTGATGTTGTCGCGTTACCGCGGGAAAACAACCTGCCCGGCCTGCGAAGGAACCAGGCTGAAAAAAGAGGCATCCTATGTTAAAGTCGGCGGGAAATCGGTAACTGAGCTGGTTAACCTTCCGGTTACGGAACTGCAGTTATTTTTCCGGCAACTTGTCCTGTCAGAAACAGACCGTCATGTTGCTGAGCGGCTGCTGATTGAGATCAACAACAGGCTTGAATTTTTGTGCGATGTCGGTCTCGGCTACCTGACCCTGAACCGGCTTTCCTCAACTTTATCAGGCGGTGAATCCCAACGGATTAACCTGGCCACCTCGTTAGGCAGCAGCCTGGTTGGATCCATGTATATCCTGGATGAACCCTCCATCGGGCTGCATCCCCGGGATACCGGACGGCTGATTAAAGTCCTCCGCAAATTACAGCAACTCGGCAACAGTGTTATCGTCGTCGAGCATGATGAAGAAATTATGCGGGCAGCAGATTACCTGATCGACATTGGTCCATTGGCCGGACTGCATGGCGGAGAAGTTGTATTTGAAGGTACCCATGAAGAACTGGTGCTGAATCCTGTAAGCCAGACCGCCAAATACCTGACCGGGGCAGAGCAAATCCCTGTTCCCGAAAGACGCAGGAAATGGAACAGTTTCATTGAAATTACAGGAGCCAGGGAGAATAACCTGAAAGGCATCGATGTGAAATTTCCACTAAACACCCTGACTGTCATCACCGGAGTGAGTGGCTCCGGCAAATCATCCCTGGTAAAACGCATTCTTTTTCCGGCATTGACAAAACATTACGGTGGTTATGGTGAAAAAACAGGCGATCATACAAGCCTTACCGGTGATCTGAACAGAATCATCGCCATAGAGTTTGTCGACCAGAACCCTATCGGGAAATCGTCAAGATCGAATCCGGTAACCTATCTGAAAGTTTACGATGAAATAAGAAAATTGTACGCCGATCAACCTGCAGCGAAAGTTAACGGATTTACGCCTTCGCACTTTTCGTTCAACATTGACGGCGGCAGATGCGAAACCTGCCAGGGTGAAGGAGAAATTAAGGTCGAAATGCAGTTTATGGCAGACATTCTTTTAACCTGTGAGAGCTGTGGCGGCAAGCGTTTCAAAACAGATGTCCTGGACGTGAGCTACAGAAATAAAAATATTTACGAACTGCTCGAGATGACTGTGGATGAAGCCATCGAATTTTTCAATGAAAAACCGACCGGTAAAAAAATAGCAAAAAAATTACAACCGTTGCAGGATGTTGGTTTGGGTTATGTCCACCTCGGACAGTCATCCAGTACGCTCTCCGGCGGAGAGAGCCAGCGGGTCAAGCTGGCCTCTTTCCTGGCCAAAGAGAAGGAGGGTGCCACGCTGTTCATATTTGACGAGCCTACTACGGGCCTCCATTTTCATGACATCAGGAAATTGCTCGATTCGATGAATTCGTTGATTTCGAGGGGTCATTCGATTCTGGTTATAGAGCACAATCCCGAGGTAATAAAAGTTGCAGACTGGGTTATTGATCTTGGACCGGAAGGCGGTGAAAAAGGTGGTTATAAGTTGTTTGAAGGGACACCCGAGGGTTTGGCTCAATGTTCCGACTCATTTACGGGAGCTTTCCTTCGAAATCACCATTTTATAAGCGTATCTAAATAATTTTATCTTTGTCCTTCGTAAAAAGAAAAATCTCAGCTAATGGATGAACTGGATAAATTAAACCGCTTGAAAAATGCCGTTAAAACGGGTAATCCGGAACTGATTGATCACGCATTGGAAGAGATCAAAAGCAAGGGAGATGATACTTACATTGCCCCGTTAATCGGATATATTCATCAAAATCCTTCACGGGAGATTAAAGATAAAATCTTTCAGCTTTTTATTGATTTGAAAGATGAAAATTCTGTCGATCAACTGATTGCTGAATTGAAAAACGAAAAAGATCTTGATGTTCTGGAGCGTTTGGTTGCTGCCTGCTGGCAAAACGGTCTCAATTACAGCAAGCACCTGCCCTATTTTGTCCAGTTGGTGTTGGAGCAGGAATTCCAGATAGCCTTTGAGGCCTTTACGGTCATTGAGAATATGTACGGTAAAATCGACAGTGATGTTGAAACAATGCTGAAAAACAAAATTGAAAAAAGCCTCTCAACTGTTGAAGAAAGGAAACAATATCTGCTGAAGGGCATGTTGGAGATTATTCCCAATATTCCGCTGGATCAGGATCCGGTTGATTTCTAACCGGAATTAAATTAACATGAAGCGCACAACCTTAAATTTCTGTTTGACCACCATTCATCAATTCCTGACAAAAAAGGGATCGGTTGTGCTGTCTTTGTTTTTGTTCATGATCCTGTTTTCGCCAACGATCCTAAAGGCTCAGGATCCCCAGTTTTCCCAGTTCTACTCCAATCCGCTCTATCTGAATCCTGCTTTTACAGGCACAAGCAGTTATCCGAGAATAGTTACCAATTACCGAAACCAATGGCCAAGTTCGGGCAATACATTTGTCACTTACAACTTCTCTTACGACGAATATGTTCTTGGGATGAAAGGTGCAATAGGCTTTCAGACACTTTATGACAGGGAAGTTAACGGCACAATCAATACCATACAGAGTTCCTTCGTTTACTGTTACCACACCAAAGTCAATGACCGGCTTTTCTTTTCTTCGGCCATTCAGGCAGGCTTTGTTTATAAAAAATTCAACACAGCCAATCTGATCTTTCCCGGCATGATTAATCAGGAAAACGGGAATATATCTGACACTTACGCCATGCCGATCGAAAACGGACAAAAAATATTCCCTGACTTCACTTTTGGAATGGTTGCCCAGCAGGAAGATTTCTATTTTGGTTTTGCCGTTAGTCACCTGACCCAGCCTAATCAATCGATACTGGAGGGTGACGGAATGGGTAACCTGCCGATGAAATTTACCCTGCATGCCGGGGCGAAGTCCCATGATTTTATCAGACTTCTGTTCTCAAAAGGCTTCACGATCTCTCCGAATGTCATTTACCAGCAACAGGGAGTATTCAAACAATTGAATCTCGGAATGTATGCAACCTCCAAATCACTCACTTTTGGGGCCTGGTACCGAAACAATCTTTCAGCCCGACCGGATGCAGTTATAGGGATGATCGGTTATACCTTGCCCTACTTTCAACTTGGATACAGCTACGATTACGTTCTTTCTGACCTATCGCTCTACAGCATGGGATCGCATGAAATATCACTCATTTTTTACCTGAACAGAAACCAGAAAAAGCGGGATTTCTTCAATACCATGCGGATACCGACGATTTAGCAGTCTTCAATACAAGAGTGTCACAGTCCCCATTTGCCGGTGTTGTTTTCCGAGAAAATCGGTGAATTCCAAAATCCATACATAGTTGCCGGCCTGTGCATAGGATCCGTTCAGCAATGTGCCATCCCATCCCTTTATTTCATTTTTACATTCAAAAACAACATCGTTCCAACGGCTCAAAATTTTAAGATGGTATCCGTCCTTAATGATTCCTTCAGCATAAAGCCTGAATACCCTGTCAACCAAATTATCTGCATTTGGAGAGAAAGCATTGGGCGTAAATATCTTACTCATTGCTACCACCAATTCCTTTGTAGTGCTGTCAAAACAGTCATATTGATTGTACACTGTCTGCATTACTTTCAGAATACCCATTTTTTCATATTTGTGTACCGGATTCTTTAGTCCTGCATTCGTTCCGTCCCCAAAATCCCAAAAGTACCGATCCGCATCTATGCTCAGGTCAGAAAATGTCACGGTTGATTGATCATTCCACACTGTTTCCGGTTCAAAAGAGAAACCGGCTTTGGGGCTGGGATAAACCAGAATGTATTTCACTTCTTCCAGCGATGCGGAGCAGCCGGTTACCTTGGAAAGGACTTTAACAGATAAATCATAGTATTGGTCAGGAAAAAGGTAAATATGTTTTACCTCCGGTCCGATTGTAGTTCCTCCGTCTCCGAAATCCCAGTGATATTCTGTCTTGTCGATCGGATCTGTGGTGTTCGCCTTCAATCCTACCTCCAGCGGAGGGCAACCAACCCTGTTATCTGAAATCAGTGAAAATACCGGTTTCCGCTTGACTTTCAGCTGTTTATTTTCACTATAACATCCGTATTGAGAAACAACCTGCAGTGAAATCGTCGTTAAAGGCTTATGAAGCAAATTGAAGATCAAAGGTCCCGAAGAATTTCCCGGTAACTGGATTATTTCTGAAGGATCCAGTCCCGACAGATCCCAATTGAATTTATCCTTATCTGTAGCAGAACCCAAATAATTTAAACTGTTACTGCCCGGATTCAGACACGTTTCAGGATCAATTGAAAAACCAACATCAGGGATTGGCGCTGCATAGACCATGCTTTTTACCTGAGACTGATCCATGCAGCCCTGACTGCTTGTAACCGTCAGGGAAACGTCGTAATGACCTTCTGCAGTATATTTGTGATTGACTTCGATTCCGTTTGGCTGGCTGCCATCTCCCAGGTTCCAGCTGTACTCAACGCCTGGTCCATTGTCAAATGCCTTGAAAACAAATGGATCATTCAAACACCGGAGAGGATTCTGAACGGTGAAAGCAGCCTGTGGTCTTGGGAAGACATTGATCCAAAGAGCCTTGACAAGTGTATCGCTGCACCCGGTTGTTTTTGACGCTGCAATTATTTCGGGATCATATGGTTTTGCTGATGTAAAAGTGTACGGTACCGATGTTCCGGTTCTTGTATCTCCGTTACCAAAATTCCAGTTGTAGTCTACCTGGTCAACTGCATCATTGGTAACTGCCATAAATTCGACTAACAGCGGAACGCAGCCTGCACTGTCAGATACAAAGACAGAAAAATCAGGTTTCCGCTGCAGCAGCCATTTCCTGTTTTCACTGGAGCACCCATCCTTTGATATAACCTGCAGTCCTATTTCGGTTTTTGGCTGTGATCTAAGATTATACTCCAGCGGCCCCTTGGAATTCCCCGGATCTTTGATCACTTCGCCAGGTTTAAATCCTGACAGGTCCCAGATGTATTTTGCATATTCATCTCCTGTTCCTGTGTACAAGAGATTTCGGACCCCGACTTCCGTACACTTTTTATCACTGATTGAAAAATCCACTGTCGGGGTTTGCGCCACAAAAAGCACATTCTTTTTTGTTACCGTATTTGAACATTTCTTGTCGGTGGTGGCAGTCAGCTGAATGTCGTACCGGCCACTTGTCTGGTAAAGATGTGAGGCATCTTTACCGTTGTGGTCTTTGTAACCATCGCCCCAATCCCAATAGTAGTCGACCACTTTCTCTGAATTTGAAGCAGAAAACGCAACCGTTTTCTGCCGGCAAACCAGGGTATCTGATACCGTGAAACTCAGATCAGGAATGACCTTCACTTCTGTAATTTCGTGAGAGTTGGCACATCCTTGATCCTCTATTTTCAGATGTAATTTTGTATTAATCTGGTTCTTAGCTATCGCCAGCTGTACGCTGTTTTTCCCGGTTCCGCGGGCCAGGGTATCGTTGGCAAAGACCCAGGTGAATTTTGACCGTGCGATTTCAGCATCACCTGTGTATTTTGCTTCTACTGAATAGCCGTAACAGGTAGTATCATTAATATTAAAATTTGCTGAAGGTATCTGGATAAATCCTATCGTGAAGGTGGTATCAGCTGCACAGCCGCTTTCATCAGTTGCGGTAAAAATAAACAAGTATGTTCCAAACTGAGGTACTGTTGCCGTCAAATTTTGAGTAACCACAGCCGGATCTTTACCGTAAAGCGTGTAGCTCCCTTTATCGGCAGAAATATTTACTGTTGTTGTTTTATTCCCGCAGCTTAGTGTATCCAACTTGCTCAGGTTCAGTTTGGGAACCTGGCCAAACCCGATTTTGATGGTGTCTTTGGCCTGACAGCCAAATTTATTTGTTGCCAGGACAGAATATAATCCTGAAGTCTTGGCCAATATTTTTTGAGTCGTCTCGTTGGTAGACCATTGCCAGGAAGTAAATCCTTCACCTGTATCCAGCCATTGGGAGTTACAGAAGGTAGAATCCTTGCCTAAATTTATCAACGGATTGCTTTCTAGTACATGAATCCCGTCGGTCAATGTACACCCCCCGAGAGTGGAAGCAGTAACTTCATAGTATCCCTTTTTACTGACAGTGATTTTTGGAGTTGTCTCACCGGTATTCCACAGGTAAGTGGAGAATTGGGAGCCGGCATCCAATGTTTTTGTTGCACCATTGCACAAAACGATGGTATCTTTTACGAAGTGGATATCACCCCCCAAATCAAGCTGTACATTTAGGTTGAAGCCAACGCCGTATCCGTAAGATTCAACACTCCCATAACCATAAGTATAAGCAATGAAACCTTGCCCGGCTGCAGTACTTGTCAAATTGTGAGGTCCCTTTTGGATATTTATTTGTGCAAAGGAATATCCGGAATTTGGAAGAGGTTTAAAAGGGATGGAACCATTATCAAGCATTATGTTATTAACGTAATCATCCCTGGTGACCACATTGACATAATATTTATTACTAATGTTTTGTGAATCATAGGCAACAAATGTAACTGATTCAATTGTTTGATCTACTGGGCTAACGAGAACCATAAAAGGATCTCCATCCCAATTGTATTGGGTAAAACCCGGCGGCCGGTCGATACTATTTGATATCATATATTGAGCTAATAACACAGGTTGGTCACTATCAATAAGAGTCGGTTCGCTAGCGCTAAGTTCGAAATCGCTAAAAGCACCTTTATTTAATTCAACTGTTTTTTTATCTCCAATTTTAATATGAGTATTATCTCTAGATGCTAAAATTCTGAAAACGTCCTTTGATCTGCCTTTAAGCGGGACAGTAACAAATCTTCTTCCCCAATTACCCAAAGGTGGCATTTGTTCGTATAGATGATCCCATGCGTCAATATTTGCCCCTACTGGTACGGTAGTTGCTAATGAACCTGAATAAACAGCCACAGGTCGATCACTTGTAATATAACTACCAGTCAGATCTCCTTGTCCGGCCAAATTAGCATGGTTCAGTGACTGAACTTGATAAAGCTCTCCTTTGTTCAGACTTACTGTAAATGCAATATTAGCTAAATTCCCTTTGTCTGTATTCTTTGTTGGAGTAATAGTTACTTTAGTATTGTCTTCAGTTGCAACAATCAAAAATTCACTGTTTCTTCCGCTTCTGTAATATTCGATTCCATATGAATCAAAATATGCATCAACGTTAGGCGTATAACACATCGTATAATACTCGTTACCAATTGATTCATTTGGAAAAATTACTGCAACATCAGCAGAATTTTCACACCAGTTAAGCGCATACAAATTAAGTGGATTATCAGAAACAAGATGTATCGCTTTGTTCTGGACAGTCTCCGAACCAATAGCTTCCACATTTTGCCAAGGGATGCGTACAGGCAACGGGATGTTCGGATAAACAGTTTCTGAATAGGAAGGCAACGCTGACTTGCCAATGTAAATGTCAACCTTACACTGGTGAATGGAGACAAGAGTAATTTCTGTATAATGAACAATTGGCAAGTAAAATGGAAATTGAGGAACCTGATGATTTCGGTTTTCCATAAAACCAAACCAAAACTCTTTTCCCTCAGTCGACTTGACGCATGGATCCTGGGCTGAAAGCTTTGAAAAAGCCAAAAAAATAAGTATCAGTATCAACCCGTATTTGCTCATGAGGTAAAGATGGGATTTATCGGGTCAAAAAAAAAAATCTGTTAATAAATCAATGTTACTGTGCCATTCTGAAAATGGTACTTTCCCAAAAAATCTGTGAAATAAAGTATCCATACATAATTCCCGACCGGGGCAAGTGTATTGTCGGATAGCCTTCCATTCCAACCTTTCAGCACATCTTCGCATTCAAAAATAACTTCATTCCATCTGCTCAAAATTTTGAGGTGGTATCCTTTTTCAATAACTCCGTTGCAGAAAGGAAAGAATTCTTTGTCAACCGTATTTGGGGCAATGGGTGAAAAAGCGTTGGGAGCGAAAATTTTGTTCAGCGCAATCATTACCACATCAGAAATGGTATCTGCGCAACCGAACTGATTGACAGATTCCAACAATACCCTTCTTGGTCCGACGACATTATATTTATGCGTCGGATTCTGCTGCCGCGAAATTAATCCATCATCAAATTTCCACAGATACTGGTCTGCACCCGTCGACTGATTGGTAAAAATGGCAACCGGATCTTCATTGCTCAGCAGATTTTTATTTACGGTAAAACCAGCTATTGGTTGAGGATATACCGTAATAAAACCGGGTTTAAATAATGTATCCCTGCAACCGGTCATTTTGGAACCAGCCATCAGTGTGATGTCATAGGTTTTATCCGGCAGCGGATAGGTATGGGAAATTTTTGGTCCTGATCCGTATTTGCCATCACCAAATTTCCACGAAAAATCTACCTGGTCAACTTTATCCCCGACCGAAGCACTCAAATTGGCTTCATAGGGTATACAGCCGGAGCTATCCGTTGCCTGGAGATTAAACATCGGAATCCGCTGCAGGAAAAGTGGTTTGTTTTCACTGATGCATCCATATTTTGAGGTAACCTGAAGTCTGATTGTGGCTTTTGGTTTGTCTAGCAGTTCAAACCCCAACGGCCCTTTCGAATCACCGGGATTCTGGTTAATTTCTTTGGACAGCAACGCTGATAAATCCCAGTTGTAGTGGTCCTTGTCATCGGCCGAACCGGTATAGAGCACCGATTGGGGACCCAAATCAAGACAGGTGTTGTCTTTAATAGAAAAATCTACTGTAGGAATCGGATGCACCACGATTTCCTTTCCGTTGAAAATACTGTCGGTACAACCAGTCAGCAAAGAGACTGCCCTCAAACGGAGATCGTAATCCACATCGGGAATCAGGTAAGTGTGATTGATATCATTACCTGAACTATTGCTTCCATCTCCGAAATTCCAGTAATAGTTCAGCTGATCAACCGGATCACCCGGCTGTCCTTTGAAGTTCACCTTAAAAAGGGTGCAGCCTTCCCGCGAGGAAGGGGTATAAGAGAACAGCGGCCTTCTTTTTACTGCCAGTGAGGCCGTCGGACTTTGGCAGCCATATTTGGAGATGACATAGAGCGACATTGTTGTCTTCGGTTTATTGAGCAAATCAAAAACAAAAGGGCCTGAAGTATTTTCCGGAGGCTGAATAATTTCAGCCGGATCGAATGCCTTTAAATCCCAGTAATATTTATCTTCAGATCCGGCCGATCCGACATAATTAACGGTGTCATTGCCGGGACTCAGACAGGTTTCAGGTGCCAGGGAAAAGCCTGCTGTCGGGATAGGTGCTACATAAAGAAGGTTCTCTTTTTTAACAGAGTTGACACATTTCTTATCGGTCGTTGCTGTCAGCAGCACCGTATATCGTCCATCTTTTGTATAGTTGTGAGAAGCATCTTTGCCATTGTGCAGCATTGTGCCATCTCCCCAATCCCACATATAATCGACAACGTTCTCGGTATTGGTGGCCGAAAATTTAAAAGTTTTAGGCTGGCATTGAACTGAATCTGAGACGACAAAATCAAGATCCGGTATCACACTTATTTCCTTGATGATAAAACTGTTTTTACACCCCTTCTCATTAACCTGCAGATAAAGGTCCCGTTTGCCGCGATCCAGTCCGAGTTTAACCTGCATTTGGATTTTGCCGATTTCATCGGCAATGGTATCCTTTGCAAAAATCCAGGTAAATCGTGCCCGTCCGATATCTGCGTCACCCAAATATTTGGCATCCAAGCTATAACCGTAGCAGGTAGTATCATCCACAGAAATAATCACGGTAGGTATTTTATGAAACCCTATCGTGAAACTGGTATCGGTTTTGCAGGCATACTGGTCTTTGGCACTGAAAAGGAATGGGTAAGTACCATATTGCGGAACACTTGCCGTAAGGCCTTTGATTATGACCGCGGGATCAGAACTTGTCAGAAAAAAATTGCCCTTGTTGGCAGAAATCCGGAGGTTGGTTGCTTTAGCTCCGCAAATCAAAGTATCTAACTGACTAAGATCCAATTTGGGAACATCAAAAAAACTTACCAGGATATTGTCCTGGTTTGAACACCCGTAGCTGTTTTTGACAACAACGCTGTAGGTGCCCTCGTTTTGTGCCTTTATCGTCCTGACTGAATCATTTGTACTCCAGCGGTAAGATGCCAGGCCTGCACCGGCATCCAGCAGGATCGTCTTAGGTTTACAAATGGTCGTATCTTTTCCCAGGTTGAGGGCCGGGATTTCGTGAAATCCAACGGAAAAGGAAGTATCGGCTGCGCAGTTGTACTGATCAGTGGCGATGTAAGTTAATGGGTAATTTCCATATTGTGGGACTGTCACAGTCATACCGCTGAAGGTTACCGCCGGATTATTGCTTTTCAGCTGGTAAATTCCTTTGTCAACAGATATTTTCAGGGTAGAAACTTTATCTCCGCAGACAAGACTATCCAAACTCTGCAATGATATTTTCGGTTTGTTGACAAAATTTACGAATATTTCATCACTGGCCGGACAATCATATTTGTTCATGGTGGATACGCTGTATATTTCGGGAGTTTTAACGGTTACGGACCGTATGCTGTCTTTTGTGTTCCACAGGTACTTGCTAAAACCAGCACCGGCATCAAGTTTGAAAGATTTAGGATTACAGATGGTTGTATCCTTTCCCAGATTTACAACAGGATTACTGACATAAGTATAAATACTGTCAACCATGCTACATCCGTCGGATGTTGTAGCAGTTACTTTGGAATATCCGGCCTTTGATACCAAAATCATCTGTGTTGTTTCTCCTGTGCTCCACAAAAAACTGGAGAAATGTGCACCGGCATCAAGACCCTTTGCCTGTCCGGTACAAAGTAAAATCGTGTCACTTACAAAGTGGATATCACCTCCAAGATCCAGTTTAATGCTCAGGTTAAATCCGACTCCGTAACCATAGGACTCAACACCGCCATACCCGTATACATAGGCAATAAAACCTTTACCGGGAAGATTGCTTTGAAGGTTGTGGTTTCCTTTGGTGATGTCTATCTGAGCATATGCATATTCTGTATTGGGAAGTACGGTAAAACTGATTTGCACATTATCCAGGAATATGTTGTTTGAGGATTCGATTTTGGTGACCACATTGACAAAATACTTGCTTTTAATGTTTGGGGAATCATATGCGACAAAAGTCACATTTTCGCGTGTCTGGTCTACCGGACTCACTATCAGCATGAGCGGATCACCATCCCAGGTGCCACTGTAGCCGGCGGGTTTATCCACCTGGTTCGACACCATAAACTGGGCAAGAAGGATCGGATGGTCGCTGTCGATAAGGGTGGGCTGGTCCGATTTGAGGACAAACTCATAAAAGCCTCCTTTGTTCAGAACAATCGGACTATTTGTGCCGATTCTGATACTCGTTTTGTTCTCTGATGCAATAATTCTGAATACATCCTGTGACCTCCCTTTCAGCGGTACAGTGACGAATTTCCTGCCCCAGGAACGGACCGGCGGAATCTGCTCATACAGGTGATCGTAGGCTGAAGTTGCACCGATTGGTATTGTCGTTGACCATGACCCGGAGTAAAATGCAACAGGTTTATCGCTTAGGATATAACTGCCCGTCAGGTCTCCCTGTCCGGCCAGATTGGCATGGTTCATCGACTGAACCTGGTAGAGTTCACCTTTGCCTAATGTGATAGTAAAAGGCACATTGGCAGGACGAAGCTGATCGGTGATTTTGGTAGGTGTAATCGTTACTTTGGTATCGTCTTCAGTCGCTACTACCAGAAACTCACTGTTTTTCCCGTTACCGGGTGTTCCTCCTGAACCTTCATTGATATGCGGTTCGTAACATACTGCATAATATTCTGATCCAACCGCTTCTACAGGGAAAATAACGGCAGCATCAGCTGAACTCGGACTCCAGTTCATGGCAAAGACATTCATAGGCATATCAGAAACTAGGTGAAGACCCTTCGCTTCAATGATTTCTGACCCGATTGGTTCTGCAGATTGCCAGCTTGGCTGAAATCTGTACGGCACATTTGGTGTAAGTGTACCGGTTAAGAATGGTGTTGTTGATTTTCCCAGATATATTTTAAATTGACAAGGGAAGGTTGAAGTTAAAGTCAGTTCCAGGTAATGCCCGTTCTGATGGTGCCGGCTCTCCATAAACCCAAACCAGAAATCCTTCCCTTCGGTAGATTTGATACAGGTATTTGAAATGCTTTGAGCACCGGCTATCCCGGAAAATAACATGAGAAAAAACAGATAAAGACAATATTTACTCATGAAGCAAGTGTCAATTAATCAGGGTCAAAAGATAAGAAAAAACTATTTTAAAATACCAGCGTCACTGTTCCCATTTGTCTGTGTGGCCGGCCGATAATATCAAAGCACTCCAGAATCCAGATGTAGTTTCCGGCAGGAGCAAAGTTTCCGCTGTGCATCCGCCCGTCCCAGCCTTTTATCTCATTTTTACATTCAAAGACAATATCGTTCCACCGGCTGATGATGGTGAGATGATACCCCTCCTTTACTACTCCGAAAGTAGATAGTTTGAAAACCCTGTCCACTTCGGCTGTTGCTTTGGGGGAGAAAGCATTCGGCGGATACAGTTGGTTGAATACAATGGTCACTGTATTAGAGGCAGTATCCTGACAATCAAATTGGTTGTAAACTGTCTGGAGAATTTTTCTTCGTCCTGATCCGTCAAAACTGTGCACAGGGTCTTTTTCAACCGAATGCAAACCATCTCCGAAATCCCAGGAATAATTAACCGCGTCGATACTGTGATCGGTAAATGTTACCGCAGGCATATCGTTGAATACCATATCGTGATCCATTGTAAACCCAGCCTTCGGAACAGGATGGATGACCATATATTTGGGTTTGAAAATGTTGTCAGCACATCCGGTCAGGGAAGACACCGTACTCAGACGAACATCGTGTACCAAATCGGGAATGAGGTAACTATGGGTAATATCTGCCCCGGAACCCTTGCTGCCATCACCAAATTCCCATTGAAAACCCAGCTGGTCGACCGGATCATCAGCCTTGGACTTAAAATTAACCGGTAAAGGAGCACAACCATCCTTCACCGAAGAGGTAAATGAAAAGACAGGCTTTCTTTTTACCTCCAGCGAAGCTGTGTCACTTATACAACCATATTGAGAGATAACATGCAGTGACAAACCAGTTTTAGGTTTATTAATCAAATCAAAAACAAACGGACCTGCGGTTGCATCCGGCGACTGCACAATTTCCAAAGGGTCAAAACCCTTCAAATCCCAGTAAAAAGTATCCTTAGGTCCCGCTGAACCTTTGTAGAAAAGGGTGTCTTTCCCGGGATTCAGACATATGCCTGCCGGGATGGAGAAACCAACGGTTGGGATGGGTGCTACATATACCATTTTTTTCTTGGTCGCCGTATTGAAGCATCCTTTACTGGTAGTAACTGTCAATGAAACGTCGTAATAACCATCTTTTGCATATTGATGCGTTACATTTTTTTGTGTCGAAGTTGACCCGTCTCCGAAATCCCAAAGATAAACCACATTTGACTCAGTATTGGTCCCCCTGAAATCAAATGCAACCGGCAGGCACTGCACTGACTTAACAACAGTGGTAGTCAGTGTCGGAATAACACGAATATCTTTAATGGCACTGCTGTCGATGCATCCGGCATCGTTGACGGTCAGTTTAAGGTCCCTTTTGGTCTGTCCGTCGCCAAGCGGTATACTCTCAATATTCTGACCTGTATTGCTGCTGATCGTATCACCTCCGAAAATCCAGGTAAAACGGGCATTAGCGATAGCTGCTTCACCTGTAAAAGTTGCCTGTAGATTGTATCCGTAACATTCGGTTTCATCAATCGAAAAACTCACTTTCGGAATTTTGTGAAAACCCATGGTAAATGAGGTGTCTGAAGTACAGCCGAACTGATCTGTGGAAACATAGGTAAACGGAAAAGTACCAAACAGGGGTACAGCAACAGCCATACCATTGATATTGACAGATGGATTTTTGCTTTTCAACTGGTAAATACCTTTGTCAACAGTAATATTGAGCGTAGCCGACTGGCTGCCGCATATCAGGGTATCCAGTTTGCTCAGGTTCAGCTTTGGTTTATTGGTAAAAGCAACATTAATACTGTCTTTGGTGAAACAGCCATAGCTGTTTTTCACCAAAACATTGAATTTTCCCGGCTTCACAACCTCAATTTTTGGGGTAGTTTCTCCGGTAGACCATTGGTAAGTGGTTAAACCGGCTCCGGCATTGAGTACAATTGATGCCGGATTGCAGATAGTTGTATCGTTGCCAAGCTGGACCGGAGTTGTTTCACGAAAACTAATGGTCACGATGGAATCAACACTACATCCAAATGCATCAGAAAGGTGTATTTTCAAAGGATATATCCCATAGGCAGTCACCTGAATTGCCTGTGAAGTGAACTGTTGATTTGTCAACAAATTGGAAATTAGCCACTCCCCATTGTCCTTTGCTATATTTAAAAAGGCTGTTTTCGATCCGCACACCAGTTTGTTAAGTCCGGAAATATCCATTTTGGGATAAGTATGAACAGCCACAATGACTGAGTCGGAAGCCTTACATCCCAGATTACCGGTGAGTTTAACCACATATTTACCGGCTGTTTCTGTTGAAATTAACCTTGCAGCCGATCCCGTACTCCACAAATACGAAGCATGAACGCCCGGATCCAGGAGAATTTTGGTGCCTGCACAAATATCCTCTGTCTTTTTAAGCAGCGATACCGGAGCAGGATTAATTGTCACCTTAAATCCGGCAGAATCTTTACATATTCCATTGACCGCAACAACAGAATAGATGGTAGTTGAATTCGGTTTTGCAACCGGGTTGGCAATCAGTGGGTTTGACAAACCAACGAACGGGCTCCAGTTATAAGAAGCGAAATTATCCGGCTGATTTAACTCAACCAGGTCGCCCTGACATTTTGTAATTTCGCGTATGGAACTGAAACTGACTGAGTTTACCTTTAAAGAAATATCTGCAGTCAGGTTAATAACCGGATCTCCAGGCATGCCGCCATACTCGATCAGGTAACCTGCAGGGATGTAATCCCCGTTGCCGCCGCCGTTGGGCAGGTCGTTCCATTTATAGGAATCTGCCGGATTGCTGGGAAAATAGGTGATGTGCGAATAATCTTCATCACCGGATTGGTTGGGCTCCCAGGTGCCAGTTGCGAGGGTAGTCGAAAATGGTGTATTCCACCTGTTCCAGTTATGATAGTATTCATTTCCACCTGCATCCTTGACCGGACCATAAATGACAGGATTTGTTTTAGCCTGATATCCGGTACCTCTCCAAAAGAGACGCCCCTGTCCTCCATCTTCCAGGCCTTCAGGACCTGTTACCCACCTCCAGTCGCCTTCTACAGCCTGGTCGGTAGCGCCAATCCAGCCTACACCTTTTGTTTTCAGCTGAATAAATGCGTTTTCGGCAGTAGAAGTGATAGTCGCGAGATACCCCTGCAAACCGTGGTAGTTCATTGCCGGTGATGCCGCTGCGGCCTTGGCCGAAGTCCAGGCGAGGCCCTGATAACTTATAAATCTATAAAAATGCTTTGTATCCGGAAGATAATCCGCATCATCCAGCGAAAATGTAATGGTACGCGCACCATTGGTGGGTTTGGTGGATTTGTTGCGGTACTGAATTTTCCGCATGGCCTGAATGTAATCATTGATATCCGAGCTGCCTGTAAGATTCATAAAACCTTGCTGATCTGACCAGTAGCCAGTGACAGTTCCAGCACTTCCGGAGAGTATCAGTTCATCCTCCCCGGCACGAAAACCCTGGCTGATTGAAATTTTCATACCGGTAATTGCAAAAGAGGCATCCATGGTAAAAGCGGGGACAAGAAAGACCGGCTGACTGCAATAGGTCGCCCCACCAGGTTGATTCGGATTGATTGTTATATCGGCCCATGCAACTCCGGGCAAGACCAACATTAGAAGAAATATGACAATTCTGATTTTCAATTGGTTTGATTTCCAAAGATATATTTCATTATACACCCACATTTATGCGTGTACCAAAGATCTTGCTGCCAATCCGTACAATCGTACTCCCTTCAGATACAGCTATCGGGAAATCATCCGACATTCCCATGGATATTTCGCAAAAGCGATCGTTCTGCCTGAAATATCTTTCTTTCAGAAGATGGAATATAATGTTAAGCTGCTTAAAATCAGATTCTATTTTCCTTACATCCTCTGTGAACGTTGCCATTCCCATAACCCCCCTGATCGAAATATTTTTCATGGAGGCTGTTTCAGGCATCGACAAAATCTCTTCAGCCTGAGCAAGGGTAAGCCCTAACTTGCTCTCTTCGTCAGCTACATGAAATTCAAGCAATACCGATACATTACGGTTGACCTTTTCTGCTTCACTATTGATGGTTGAAAGCAGCTTAAAACTATCAACTCCATGGATCAACGAGACAAAAGTAACAAGCTGCTTTACCTTGTTGTTTTGAAGATGCCCGATAAAATGCCATTCAATGTCTTTGGGCAGCTCCCGCCATTTAGAAGTCAGTTCCTGAACTTTGTTTTCTCCAAACAGCCGTTGTCCTTCCCGATAGGCCTCCAATATCTGTTCATTACTTTTGGTTTTTGAAACAGCTACAAGTTTTACCTTAGCAGGAAGCTGACTATGAATGAATTTAAGGTTTTCCGTAATGGTCATAGAAAATAAATTGCTTTCAAAATTAACAAAAAGAGATTCATTTTTCTACTTTTACAAAGTATTCAATAAGTTTTTCATGACGAAACAACTCTTTTATAAAATTGGCTGGGGAATGTTGCTGTCTGTGCTGTTTCCCCTTTTCTGCAGCGCACAGAACGAACCCTTTACAAAGGAGTATTACATCGGTGCCAAAGGAGGCATGGTAATCAGCAGGGTAAAATTCAAACCCAATGTTGAGCAGAATTTCTACTCGGGCAACTCGGGAGGATTGGTTCTTAGGATGATTTCTGAACCACACGTCGGTATACAGGTTGAATTCAATTACCTGCAAAAAGGGTGGGAAGAGAAACCCCAGCAGGGTTCGACGCAGAATTATGTTCACCGTCTCAACTATTTGGACATTCCCATCATGACCCATGCCAACCTTGGAAATAAAAAATACCGCTTTACTTTTAATCTAGGCCCTGCCGTCGCATTTCTTCTTTCAGACAGCCAGGGAATGAATCCGGCAGAACCCGGAATACCGGCACAACCTCCCATCGCATATTGGGGAAAACCCATCGACAAGACGATAGATTTTCTTTTTGTCGGAGGCTTAGGTTCAGAGTTTCACTTCAACCGGTTTGCTGCACTTGCCTTAGACGTCCGTGTTTTTTACTCCCTCACCAACATTTACGATGCTAAGAATTACGGTTACGACCCTTCCCAGACAAACGGAATACAGGTTTCACTGGCGTATCTGTTCAGGGTGAATAAGGCGAAGCGATGAGACGGAGAGGAAAGACTGGACGACGGGGAGACGGGGAGACGGGATGACAGAACGACGGGACGACGGGAAGACTTCACGATCCAGGGATTTGGGAATTCTGCGGGCTGGGAACTGAAGACCAACGACTGCATATAATCTTATCCAAATTGACATTTTGTACAAATGCATTTCATCCCATCGTCCAGTCATCCTATCATCCCGTCGTCCAGTCATCCTATCATTTCCAAACCGGCAAACTATGCTTTTACCACCAGAATCTCCTGCATGCACGATGTTCCGATCAGGGGCAGACTGAGCTCCTTTTCGGTCGAAGCCGATAAAAACTCAAGCGTTTCCGATTGATGCACTTTTGTCAGTTTCACGGAAAAAAGTTAATTACAGTTCTGGTTTGAAAAGTTTGTAATGTCTAAAATGTTGCTTTGATAAACATTTCAAACATTATAAACATTTCAAACTATAAAAAACATTTCAAACCTTCACAGGTCAGTGAAGCTCATGCACTACAAGACCCGAGCGCAACTTTGGCTCGAACCAGGTTGTTTTTGGCGGCATAATGTTGCCGGAGTCGGCAATGTTGATCAGTTGCTGCATGGAAACGGCGAAAAGGGCAAAAGCCACCTTCATCTCACCTGCATCAACCCTGCTTTTCAAGGCTCCCAATCCCCTGATTCCACCTACAAAATCGATCCGCTTGTCGGTGCGGAGATCCCTGATACCAAGGATTTTATCCAGTATCAATGCGGAGAGAATGGTCACATCCAGCACCCCGATCGGGTCGTTGTCGTTGTAGCGCCCGGGTTTGGCTGTCAGTTTGTACCAAAAACCGTCGAGGTACATCGAAAAGATGTGCAGCGCTTCGGGTTTGTATATCTCTGTTCCGGTTTTCACAACGTCGAAATCTTCACCCAGCTTTTGCAGCAGTTCAGCCGCAGTCAATCCGTTCAGATCCTTGACCAAGCGGTTGTAATCAATGATTCGAAGTTGGTTGTCCGGAAAATGGACTGCCAGAAAGAAGTTATATTCTTCTGTTCCGTTGTGTCCTGGATTATTAGCTCTCTTTTCTTTGCCCACCAGTGCAGCTGCAGCCGTACGGTGATGGCCGTCAGCCACATAAGTCGATGGGATAGCTGCAAACAGTTCAACCAGCCGGGCAATTTTTTCGGGTTCGTCGACGAGCCAGAAATGATGTCCGAATCCGTCATCTGCAACAAAGTCATATTCTGGCTTACGGGAAGCAACAATATCTGCTACCAGCTGATCAATTTTCTTAACAGCCGGAAAGGCAAAAAAGACAGGTTCCATGTTGGCATCTGTGATGCGGACATGTTTCATACGGTCTTCCTCTTTGTCGCTTCGGGTGAGTTCGTGCTTTTTAATGACACCGTTGAGGTAATCATCCACCGAAGCGCATCCTACGATACCGTACTGGGTGCGGCCATCCATGGTTTGGGCGTAGATATACAGGTACTCCTGCCCGTCCTGTTTCAGCCACCCATTGGATTTAAAAAGCTCCAGGTTTTCAGCAGCTTTCTGGTATACTTCCGGATTGTGTTCATCGGTTCCTGCCGGAAAATCGATCTCCGGCTTGATGATGTGTAAAAGAGACCAGGGATTGCCTTCGGCCTCCCGTCGTGCCTCCTCCGAATTCAGTACATCGTACGGACGGGAAGCTACGTGAGCCGCCAGTTCCACGGGAGGACGAAGTCCCCTGAAAGGTTTTAATATGGCCATTCTATTGTTCTGATTCGAAATCTTTCATCGTTTGTACCAGGGCGGCAACACTTTCAATCGGCATGGCGTTGTAGATGGATGCCCTGAAGCCGCCGACACTGCGGTGGCCTTCGATACCAACGATGTTATTCTCCTTGGCTGCTGCCTGGAAATCTTTCTCCAGTTGCTCATTGCCCGGGGTCATCACGAAAGTGACATTCATCCGCGAGCGGTCTGCCGGTTCCGGAACAGTGCACTGAAACAGTGAATTACGGTCAATCTCGTCATATAACAATTTGGCTTTGGCAATATTCTTAGCCTCCATCGCTTTGATACCGCCGTTATCTTTCAGCCATACCAGGGTCTGCAGCGCTGCAAATACAGACAAACACGGAGGTGTATTGAACATAGACTCTTTCTCGATATGGGTCTGGTAGTTGATCATGGTAGGAATGGAACGGCCGTTTTTGCCCAGCACATCCTTGCGGACAATCACCAGGGTCACACCAGCCGGAGCCAGATTTTTCTGTGCACCGGCATAAATCACGGCATACTTGGAGATATCAACCGGACGGCTGAAGATATCAGAGGACATATCAGCTACCAACGGCACCGGAGAATCCATGTCATAGAGCATCTCAGTCCCGAAAATGGTATTGTTGGTCGTAATGTGGAGATAATCCAGATCTGAAGCAATATCAAACCCTTTCGGGATGTAGTTGTAATTTTTGTCTTTGGAGGAGGCAACTTCTACAACTTCGCCAAAGAATTTGCCCTCTTTGATGGCGGCAGTTGCCCAAACACCGGTATTCATGTAACCTGCCTTGGTTTTCATCAGGTTGTAAGGTGCCATATAGAACTGGGTGCTTGCGCCACCCTGTAAAAAGAGCACTTCGTAACCTTCCGGTACTTCCATTAACTCCTTTACCAGTGCGATGGCCTGGTCCATGACGGCGACAAACTCTTTGCTGCGGTGGGATACTTCCATCACAGATAAAGTTGTTCCTGCAAAGTTGACAACGGCTTCTGCCGTTTTTTGAATCGTGTACTCGGGAAGTATTGACGGTCCCGCGTAAAAATTATGCTTCTTCATTCGGATCAGTTTTAATTGTTTTGACTGGTTGGCCGGATGTAACCGGACAGGTTTAAAATATTTATTCTATTAGATATTTAACTACTTAAATTTAATGCACTTACATTAGGTTCATGGCTTGTAAAATTAACACATTAATCCACGGAACATGATAAATATCAGTTAATTTTAAGTTAAGTCTGACCAAAACCTGAGATATGGAAACAATCTAAATAAACGGCATTTTTACCACCTTGGCTTTGAGCAATTTTCCGCGGACTTCCAGATAAATCTCACTGCCTGGTTTGGACAGTTCAGTCGGAACATAGCCCATGCCAATCCCCTTCTCCAGAACCGGAGACTGGGTACCGGAAGTAACCCGGCCGATTGTCTTCCCTGCTGCATCAGTGATGAGATAATCGTGACGAGGTATTCCCCTGTCAATCATCACAAATCCGCACAAACGGTTGGCAGTCCCCTGCTTTTTCTGTTGCAGCAGTAACTCTTTGTCAATAAACTGTTTGTGGTCATTGAATTTGGTAATCCAGCCCAATCCTGCTTCAATAGGAGAGGTAGTATCGTTAATGTCGTTTCCGTAGAGGCAAAATCCCATTTCGAGGCGCAGCGTATCCCGCGCAGCGAGTCCGACAGGTTTGATTCCCTGGCCTTTACCTGCCTCAAAAATTGCATGCCACATCTTTTCTGCATGTTGATTGCGGAAATAAAGTTCAAAACCTCCCGCACCGGTATATCCTGTTGCAGAGATAATCACTTCTTTTACTCCTGCCATTTCACCTACAATAAAAGTGTAGTATTTTATGGATGAAAGATCTGCTGAAGTAAGCTTCTGAAGTACTTCCAAAGCTTTTGGACCCTGAACCGCAAGCTGGCAGATGCTGTCGGAAACATTATCAAGCGTTGCGCCCGAATCGTTCTGTGAGACCAGCCAGTTCCAGTCTTTCTCAACATTTGCCGCGTTGACCACCAGCAGGTACTTTTCCGGAGAAAAAAAGTAGACCAGCAAATCATCCACAATTCCTCCTTTTCCGTTCGGGAAGCAGGAATATTGGGCCTGCCCCGGTTGAAGAACTGCAACATCGTTGGAAGTGACTTTTTGCAGGAAAGCAAGGGAAGAAGGGCCTTTAACCCAAATTTCGCCCATATGCGACACATCGAAAACACCAACACCATTTCGAACTGTAATATGTTCATCTTTGATTCCAGTATATTCAATGGGCATATCAAAACCGGCAAATTCGGCCATTTTCGCCTTGTAACTCAGATGGATTCCATGAAAATTGGTTGATTTCATTTTAGCTTTTTTAACTTACAGCCAAAATTAAGAATAAATAAAAGAGAAGCACCTAACAAAACTCATATCAGATCGAAATATATCCCTATTTTTGTTTCAGTATTTTAAAATTTTTCCTGAGTAAATCCGGTTGCAAAATGGCTCACGCAAATTTAGATTACCTACGGTCAATTTCTGAAGATGATAAAGAATTCCTCCGCGATATGATCAATTTGTTTGCATCGCAGGTCCCCCTTTTTGTTCAGAATATGAAAAAACATTATGATTCCGGGAATTATCTGGCTCTCGGGGCCGAAGCCCACAAAGCCAAATCCTCCGTAATGATGATGGGTATGAAAGAATTGGCAAGCGAATTGAGAATATTTCAGATCAAAACTGAGGAAGGAATGGATATTGAAAGCTATCCTATACACATCAGCCATTTTGAAACAAATTGTATGGCCGCAGTGGAAGAGCTTCTTTTACAATTGCCTGGTCTGTAATCTAAACCATCTAAATTATCCGGGAAAAGCAACTCATTGATGCTTCATTCCCAACACCTCTTCGGCAAAAGCATAAGTTGCTTCTCTGACTTCCGGTACAGCTCCGGATGTTAAATCGCAGGCTATTACGTGGCCTCCTGCGCTGGCAAAAGCCATCTTGCGCCTGTTTTTTTCCGGAGTACCCAATTCATCCGCCATTTTAATTGCAGCTTTAACCTCTACAGTCTGGTCCTGGTGTTGCTCATCCTTGTAATAGTAGCCTACAAAAACCGGACATTTCACCTTTTCAAAAGTCTCTTTTTTCATGGTTGCATCCAGAAGTTGCTGCAAATAGACGATCGCCTCAACACGGTATTTGCAATTCCAGAATTTGCAGATTTCCCCGTTAGTGTCATCATCTGTTACCCTGAAATTGCCCCCGTAGTTCATTCTGGCCATCTGTAATCCCCAGGGACCCGAAAGCATTGCCGCGGTTTTCTGTTTGATCTGAACATTCGGGGAGTAGAGAATCATCCCGTAAATCATTTCCGGAAAGTCAGCTGCCAATTGCAGCGCAAGTGTACAACCGGTAGAACAGCCCATGACGATGATCTTTTGCCCTAACTGATGTGAAATAACCAAAGCTTCTTTTGCCGATTCATAAAGCAGTTCAGGAGTCATGTCCATCAATGGATTTTCGGTAATTACACCATGTGAAGCCAGGCGCGCCAGAAAAGCATTACAACCAAAGTATCGTGCGAAATCTTCATTTACCGGGTAGCCTTCCCTGCGACTGGCAGAAAACCCATGCAGGTACAAAAGCACATATTCTGTAGGTTGTTTGGACGAATCGTTGGCCCATAAAATTTTAGCTTCACATCCGGGTTTTATTATCAATCCGGGTTTACTTTCCATGGAGGCTACATAATTCTCAACACTACCTTCAATTTTCGGCAGATTACTGTTCAGAACGGGTTTGAGGCTGGTGGGGCCCGCAAAGTAAATTACAACCAATAAGATGAGAGAGATCAGGACTATTCTTAGTGCTTTCATATTTTATTTTCTTTCATTCTGATTACAGCAGTTCTTTTCCGACCATCCATCAGCACTTCGAGTGCATGTTCGAAACGCACCCATTTGATAAATTTCCCTTCCCGAATAAGTTCCTGTGAAGAAAGCTTCCCCAGGTTCACAAATTCCTTTCCATCTATCAGCGGCACTGAGAAATAGCCAACATTCATCGATGTCACATTGTGAAAAAAGTGAGAACCGAGTGAGGCATCCAGCGGGAAATCAGGCAATCCGATTTCAACAATCACCTTGGCGTTGTTGATATGAGCCCATCTTACCGGGATACCGGTAAATTCGTCCCTGGTACCCCATCTGCCGGGACCGATCAGTACATACTTCCGGTCTTCGTCACAAAGAATTTTATTAAACTCCTTTATCTCCTCGGCAATCTCTTTTGTCCGGGTCCTGTCAAACTGCTTGGTATCTACGTAAATAACATCGTGAATCCCTTTGATTCTCCCGTTGCCCATTCCTTTTTGAGAGAGGAGTATCAGGTTTTCCCTGTCAAGCTCATTAAGGTTAATTTCGATGTCATCTTCCCTGCGGATGAGCGGTTTGAGCTGAAGCAGGTAAAAGGTAGGCCAACCATTATCTCCTTTGTTGAGGTCGATGGAATATTCCATCTCAACCGGCGAACCCATCGCCTGCTGAAAAAGTTTCATCATCACCAGCAGCGCATCAGCCATTGGAACCTGGTTGTATTTCAAAAGGTTGGCAAAATCAACGACCCGGGGGCCTTTCATACCTATTCCAGGCATAATGACTTCATTTTCCATATCGTAAGTTGAGACACATTGATCAATCACGCCATCCTTTTCAGCAGCAGAAACCGGATATTTCCGGATGGCAGCCAATTCTCCCTCATGGGCCATATCAAATTCACTGTGGGTCAAATCGATGGCATAGAATTCACGTTGGGTATCCCTTACCTGGTCTGAGATGGCACCAATATTCAGGGCAGGATATTTCGGACAGAAACGATAGGCTTTTTCACCGCCCGATACGGCCTGGCCCAATCCCATCGCCGCTACAGCGAATCCGTCTTCCGGATGCATGTATGAGTGCGGATAATAGTTGTAGGATTGTGCAATCCCGCTGATGTCAACATAAAACTTGCCGTTATGCTCTTTCCCTACGACGGGCTGAATAATGACGGCCATCTTCTCCTCTTCTATTTTGTAGTTGATGGCCTGGAAATAAGACCTTGCATCATTACTGAATACAGAGGCATATATCAGCTTGATCGCATTGCACAACTGGTCAAACCGGACTTCAGGATCAGGGTGATTGTTGGGAATCAGGTAAGTATCATAAACACCGGAAAAGGGATGCAGTAGAGAGTCCTCAAACAAACCGGAGGAGCGGATGGCCAAAGGCGCCGGTTCGTGCTGAACATACTGCATCAGTTTATCTTTCAGGGAAATACTGAGATTTCCTGCAAGAAATGCAGTTTTGATCTTCTCCTGATCGGTGGAATGAAACGCCAGGCCAAACAGGTCGTTCGATTCCAGAAATTTATCAAACTCGATGGCTCCAATAATGGAGGTTGCCGGCATCCTGATGTTGATTCCTTTCAGGATGGTCTTCATGTCGATGTTCTCCAACAGGTTGCTCATGAAAGCCAAGCCCCTGCCTTTCCCGCCCAGCGAACCCAATCCCATCCGAACGATGTAGCGGTTACCTGCGATCAGGGTTGAATCAAAATTGATGATCCTTCCCCTGTTTTTCTTCTCTCGAACGTCGGTAAATACGGAAAGGCAAAAATCGCGGAGCTTCTCTGTATTTTCGAAATCTTCAGCTTTGTAGGGAATCAGCCGCTCCGCCATGTTAATTTCACCACGGGCCATCAGCCATGTGGAGAAACCATTATTCCGCGCATGGTACAACAAAGATTCCATCGGAATTTTGGCAACCAGTTCTTCAAATTCATGCAGGTTTCTTGCACAGGCAATCTTTTTGCCATTTTTATCCTTGAAAATGAAATCACCAAACCCAAGCTTGATGTTGATAAACTGATGAATATCATGGGCAAGTGTATCGGAATTTTTTGTTATAAATTCTGCTCCGATTGCCTCTGCCCTCTTGGCATTTTCAATATCATGCGACTGCAAAAGCAGCGGAATAGGGTATTTGAGACATTGGCGCGTATAATTCAACAGGTCAATCCCTGCATCTTCATTGTTTATTCCCTCTTTCGGGAATTTCACATCCGAGATTACGCAGAGAAGGTAATCCTTGTAATCGTTGATAATTTGTACAGCCTCTTCGTAAGTACTCACCAACAGCACCTTGGGACGGGCCCGGTACTTAAATATCTTGTGCAGTTCATCCGTCGAATCATCTGAAACCAGCGACTGTGTCTGCGTGAGAACACTTGAAAAAAGCAAAGGCAAATAGCGGGAATAATATTTGACAGAATCTTCCACCAGCAATACGATCCGAACGCTGCCCAATTCGGTATCCCTGAACACATTGCGCTTGTCCTCAATGTATTTGATCATGGCCAGAAAAACGTTAGAGTTGCCGTTCCACACGAAGACCCTGTCGATGGCCGGGACAGGCGCAGCTGAACGTTTGAAATAGCCAACATCGTTGTTGTTGTTCACCAGCAGCAGAATGGGTATGCGCGGCTTGTGGAGGTGCGCAATTTCTGCCACATTGATCGGCATCACTTTGTCGACGCCTGCCATGATAATTATCAAATCAAAATGGCGGTGGTTAATGGTCGGAACTACATCTTCCGGTGTATTTACGCTGGTAAACCGCGGGGCTGCATAGAGGTTGAGCTGCAGGTATTCTCCAAATATCTTGTCCGAAAATTGTCCTTCCCTTTCAATGGAATAGGCGTCGTAAAGGGTCGCAAAGAGCAGTACCTCCTTGACCTTGTTGGGCATCAGCTCCTGAAATATATCACGGTCTGTTTTCCGTCTTTTAAACAGGTTCGAAATCGAAATCTGGTCTAGTTTCTCTTTTTCCATGGCACTTCAATTGAGCCTGAAAGTTAGTGCTTTTCACTTATAATGAAAACATGAAATCCGACAGTGCCGTCTTGTATTTGAGAATTCCTATTTTTCATGGGAAGAGGTGTTTCCTCTTTTAATGATTTCCAGAAGCTTTTGGGGGTCTTGCCGATTGTCCCAAAATGCTGTGATAATTAACTTATCTGTTGTCAGTCGGTAATAAATGCTGAAATGACCGAGTGCTGATTCTCTTGTGCCCGGATAAGTGGTTGATTTAAATGATTCAGGATTAGTCAGGATGATTTGCACCTGATCGGCTGTTAAACTGATTATTTTTTCGGCATAACGGCTTGAACCATTGCGCTTGGTCCAATATTCCAAAACTTCTCTTCTTTGTCTGGCTGCTGTTTCAGTCCAAACTACTGCTCGCTTAACCATTGCAGATCGTCTTTGTCTAGTTGGCTTTGAGTGATTAACTTCCCGTTTTTGATGTCCTGGTCGCTGAGTTGGAGCATCAAAATCTGCTCTTCAGTTAATTTCACTGTATCCTGGCTCACCGAACTCGAATTAACCAATTGATAAAGCGCCGATAAATAATCATTATTATTGATTGTCAACAGCTTGTCGATGATACTATTTCTTAAGATGTCAGTTGTACTCATGGTCAAAAGTTTTATCAAATATGGCAATATAAATATATTTATTCAAGTTTTTTTACTTGTCCAAATTTTCAGATTGCACTAAGCAAATACTTTTCAGCTTCCAAATTCCATAAGCCTTTGTGTTTTTTGCAAAGGCGGTCAAGTTCTGCAAACAGCGGATCAGTTTTCCCTTTTCCCGCAAAATCGGATATCTGCGTAAGCGGCATCTCAATGTGGTTGTAGATCAACTTTTTCCCCCCGGGAATCTCTGGCAAATGCAGCGTTGCATCAATTACGGCATTCAATCCGCCGATGTGTGTAACCAATCCGGCAGGATCCAGTCCGTCAGACATCAGTTTGATCGCCTCCTTCATGTCATCCGTATTTCCTCCGCTCGTGCCAACCAAATGGGTATAGGCATAATGAACGTTGTAGAAATTAATTTTTGCGCTGAAATCAGGATTGGAAGGTCCGGCAAAGAAATTCAGACAGCCGTCAAAAGCAAGTAAGGCGTCAGCCTGTTCAACAACCGGTGATACAGGTGCAAAAACGAACACATCATCGTATCCGGCTTCCCCTGTCAGGGATTTCAGTTCTTTAACGGGATCTGAAAATCCGGCAGTATTGAAGTAACGGAGGTCGATTCCGCGTGATGCGGCAAATTCGACGGTATAGAGTGATGCTGCCCTGTCGAGCCGTGATTGCTCAATATCGGTAACCACCAACAAAGCAGGCCTCCGGTCATCGCGGTTCAGTACATAATTTATGGCAGCCAGCCCCATCGGACCCACCCCTGCCAGTATGGCCATTTTCCCGCCGGCAACAATCTCCATGTTGTGGATGTAAGAACCCGGTGTGATGTGGTAATTGGCATGCATGGCTCCGATTACGCAGGAAAGCGGTTCGGCCAGCGAAGCCGGGTAAAAGCCGTCGCCTGAAAACGGCAACAGGGCCCCCAACTCCATAACCTCGTTCGGAATGATAACATAAGTGGCATCTCCCCCGATATATTGATAGGAATAACCCGGTGCGCTCAACACCCCGACCGGACCATCGGCGTAATTCAAAGCAGGCTGGATCGAAAACTTGTCTCCCTTATTAAATTGACCTTTCCATTTGGAACCAATCTCAATCAGCTCACCGGCAAATTCATGTCCGATGATGACAGGATTTACTGCTGCATCATTCGGAATGCGCTTGTGATCCGTTCCCTGCGAGGCCGCTTTGTAAGACGACATACACAAGGAGTCGCATACAACTTTGGCCAATATTTCGTTTTCTTTGATCTTCGGAAGTTCAAACTCCTCCAAGCGGAGATCTTTCTTTCCGTATAGTCGAACTGCTTTTGTTTTCATAGTCATTCTTTTAATAACTTACACAGAGGAATCCCAAGAGAAGCACAGAGTTACATAGATAATATTGTTTGAAAAATTTCGGGTTTGAGATGTTTTTCAAGTTCTAAATATTAAATTGTACATCAACTTCTTCATTTCAAGCAGTCGCCCCCTCTCCCCGTCTCCAAGTCTCCCCCTCTTTTCTTTGTGAAATATTTTAACACACTAATTCAGCATATTCTGTCCGCCGGTTACCGGCACCGCCTGGCCGGTTTCGTATTCCTGTTCGATGATGTAGAGGATGGCCCGGAAGACGTCGACAACCCTGCAACCACGACCTGCCGGAACCTGCTGTTCATAAAAAGCTTTGACATCCTCAATGGTTTTGGCTCCGGGAACTTTCCCTGCCCGCAGGTATTGGACGAACAAACCCTTATCAGGATCGCTCCAAAGCGGTCCTTCGAAGAAATTTCCGGGACAAACTGAATTGACTTTGATTTTATCCGGCATCAGTTCCATGGCGAAAGACTGTGTTAAACCAATCCCGCCGAACTTTCCGCCTGCATAGGCAAAATTCCTGTTACTTCCTTTCAAACCGGATTTTGAATTGATCTGGATGATGTCGGAATAATAGTTTTCGCGGTATTTCGACTGGATCTTCATCACGGCCGAACTATATTTTGCACAAAGAAAATATCCTTTGTAATTGACATTCGTCATGAAATCGAAATTCTCGGGGGTCATTTCATCGAGCCCGCCTGCGCGCAGTACGCCGGCATTACTGACCAACAGGTCCAAACCTCCGAAATGCTTCGTAGTTGCAGCAACCATGTTTTCTACGGAAGCAGCATCCGATACATCTACTTGAACAAAAAGGGCACGGTTGCTCGTGTCTGCCGCATTCAATCCGGCAGCCATTTTGGTTCCCTCTTCCTCGTTCCAGTCGGCGATTACCACATTGGCCCCTTCCTTGAACAACATCTCGGCGATACCTGCTCCAAAACCCATGGCAGCCCCTGTCACAATAGTAATCTTGTCGGCCAGTCTGCCGAATGACACCTCATAATCCAACTCTTCCCTTCCAAACATTTCATCCAGTTGTGCAGCATGTTGCGCAAGGGCCACCAAGCCGATCTCTTTAAGCAGCACATAATCGGGAAAATCAGGCCTGCTCTCTTTCCACATGGAGAGTTTCACCTCCAGATCGGAAACAATCTCATCAGGATTGGTGGTTTCATCAACGACCAACACACTATCATCTTCAGGAAGTAAAAGCAATTCCTTTACCGCCTGACCATCGGCTAATTTTGCGAATTCTTCCCGGTCATCCAACCTCAAAGTCAGCACGAATTCATCGGATGCAAGCATCCGCAAGGCGGGCAAAACATGTTTTACTATTGTATCAAGCATGTGCGGTAAAATTTAGGTATTCAATTAAAGCCATTCCCAAAGATACAAATTGATTGTATTGCACGGATTTTGGTTTTCCGTCCTGATCAAGATAACCGCTACCTTCAGTGGCCGAAAGGTATTGATGGGCGGCGATGACACATGCGCCATGATAGTTGATCTCTTTTAATACATAGGAAAGTTCTGTGTTCTTGCGGGCAAAAAGTTCGATCGGTTCCATTGCAGGTGTATTATGCTCACTTCCAAGCGTTACGACAAATCCTTCGTTCCGGAAAAACTGTACATAATCTTCCAGAACTGTCAGACTGTTTCTGGTTGTGATCAACTCGACCGACCAGATATTCCGTTCTTTCAGTGTTTTGGCAGCCTTCTCTTTGGAGCCTTCAAAAGGTGTAAAATTCCCGTTGGCATCATCTGCCAAAAAAGGATAAGTCGGTATTCCTCCCTGGTTCAGGATCATCCTGAAAACCATATCGGATTCCAGGAAAGCCTCAGCGGGTTCAGGAATAAATGCCGGACCACCGGCTTTCAGGAGATTGTTGCGCAGTTCATTCTCAACGGAGGCGATGGCATCAGGGTCTGACGCCATCGCTTTCCCGCCAAAAAGCTTGGCATAGAAGGCTTTTTTTTCTTCCACATTAGGAAAAAACGAATCTGACTTTTCGCGGATGGCTTTGGCCAAATGGCGTTCCCGTACCATTCCTTTGGTCATTTCTTTCCGGATAACTTCAATATCAAGCAGGAATCCTGCCTCAATCTGCAGAAGTAATTCATTTACCTTGGTGCACATTCCGGCTACATGCTTGTTTGATTCATGACGAACAGATTCAAGAGCAGATGCATACGGCTCATCCATGACGGGCGGGAAAGCCAGTCCTTTGCCGCTGAGATAGGTCCTGCCGGGATTTCCGGGATCATTAACTTTTAATCCTGCAAGCTGGTCTGCCTTGTTCAGGCTTATGTATTCGATGTTGAAAAGGGGAAAAATCCCCCGGACAGCACACTGGTAAGCCCATTCAGCATATCCGTCGGTGGTATAGAAATCGTTGATTCCCATAACCTGCACCTTTTCAGCAACTGCCATGTCCAATGCCTGGGGAATATCCCTGAAAGCACTGAAAGAATAAGGGGTATGCAGGTGGGCATTCACCGAAAATATGCCGCCCCGGCCGTTTTCGGCATACCATTTTAACAAATCTTCCTTACCAGGAAATCTATTCCAAAATTCAATCATATTTATTGTTCTTCTTTTCCAATTTTATCCGTTCCGTCCGAAAAAAAGATTTCCGATTTTTTCACCATTTGTTCGCGGACGTCTCCTCTGCGCTTATTTCTTACCCAGGGTGTCGCTCCTTCGTCGCTCTGCCCTGGGCTAGGTTATGTTGCCACTTCGTGGCGTGAATTGTGAGCTATGGTTATTGCCTCACCGTTTCTCCGTTTCTTCTTTCTCCGTTTCTCTGTTTCTCCGTTTCACCGTTTCTCCATTCAAATCCCAAGTTTAGCCCTTCTCATTTGCTCCATATCGGTAAAATTCTCGCCTGGCACATAGCCGGCCAACGGAACAATTTTCTCATGGATGGCATCCAGGAACCAGCTTGCCTGAGGGAAGAAAGCCTCTTCCAGTTCGTAGGCCGGAGTGATCCAGTTGCGTGATCCGACCACCACAGGCGGCGCATCCAGGTAATCGAAAGCCAGTTCAGTAATGTTTCGGGCCAGGTCATTCAGAAAAGAACCGCGGCTGGTGGCGTCTCCTGATATCAGAATTCTGCCGGTCTTTTTGACCGATTCAACTACCAGTTCGTAATTGAAAGGAACGAGCGAGCGCGCATCAATAACTTCCGCCGAGAGGCCATATTTCTCTTCAAGGATTTTTGCAGCATCCAGGGCGCGGTAAAGCGTTGCACCGATCGTAAGGATTGTGACATCTTTGCCTGCACGTTTAATATCCGGTTCTCCCATTGGTATTTCGTAATACCCTTCCGGGACACCGCCGGCATGGAACTGTTCGCCGATATCATAAACCCGCTGACTCTCAAAGAATACCACCGGATCAGTACCCTGAAGTGCACTGTTCATCAATCCTTTGGCATCGTAAGGGGTAACCGGGAAAACAACTTTTAATCCGGGGATATGGGCTACCAGCGAAGTCCAGTCCTGTGAGTGCTGGGCGCCGTATTTGGAACCAACCGATACACGAAGTACGACTGGCATCTTGAGCACATTGCCGCTCATGGCCTGCCATTTGGGCAACTGGTTGAAAACCTCGTCACCGCACCTGCCTAAAAAGTCGCAGTACATGATTTCAGGAATTACACGTCCGCCGCACATGGCATAACCAATAGAGGTTCCGACAATCGATGCCTCAGAAATCGGCGAATTGAAAAGCCGGTGGTAGGGAAGCGCCTCTGTCAGCCCACGGTAAACGGCAAATGCGCCGCCCCAGTCGCGGTTCTCTTCTCCGTAAGCAATCAGGGTCGGATCTTTGTAGAAACGATCGATGATGGCTTCGAAGATTCCGTCACGAAGCTGGTATTGTTTCATTTTGGAGAATGGTTTGCCATCTGCATCAAAGGCAAAACGCTCTTTTTTAGCCAGTTGGATAACACGGGCATTTTCCGCCATGGCATGATTCACCTCTACCGGACGATTTTCCATCGACATGGTCGGGGTATTTGAGAAGATCATCTCCCCGATTTGCTCCGGCCTTAGCCGGATATCCATCCGTGGGGAGACCTTTTCATCTATCGACACCTTCAACAGTTCCACCATCAGGGCTTTGATCTCATCCCAAATACCATCCAGTTTTGTCTGTTCGGTAACACCAGCCTCCACCAGGTCTTTGGCAAATGAGTGGATGCAATCCACGTTCTGCCAGGCTTCCACCTCTTCTTTTGAACGGTAGGACGAAGCATCCGACGGTGAATGGCCGCTGAAACGGTAGGTCAGCACTTCCAGTAAAACCGGACCCTTTTTATCAGCTATAATTTGTAGTTTTCTGTTGTAAGCATCGATAACGGCCAGCGGATTGTAGCCGTCAACCCTTTCCGCATGCATCTGATCGGGATTGACACCGGCGCCTATACGGGCTGCCATGCCGTAACCCATGGTCTCGCCTGCAGTCTGACCGCCCATACCGTATTGGTTGTTCATGACATTGAAAATCACCGGCAGTCCGCCTTTCATGTTGTCGTCCCAGAGTTGGGTGAACTGGTCCATGGCCGCGAAGGAGATTCCTTCCCAAACCGGACCGCAAGCCATTGAAGCATCACCGATGTTGGCTACTACCACGCCCGGTTTGCGGTTGACTTTTTTATACAAGGCAGCGCCGACTGCAATATCCCCGCTTCCGCCAACGATGGCATTGTTCGGATAGACACCGAAAGGGGTAAAAAAGGCATGCATACTGCCGCCCAGACCTTTGTTGAAACCTGTTTCCCGCGCGAAAATCTCTGCTAATGTTCCGTATATCAAAAATTTACGACCCAATTCCTTCACAGTACCTTTGAAATCCTTTTGTACAATTTTTAAAATTGTACCGTCAAAAAAAGTTTCCATGACCTTCATCAGTTGCCCGTCACCAAGCTTGTGAATGGCGCTCAGCCCTTTGGCGAGGATCTCACCATGGCTGCGGTGTGAACCGAAGATAAAATCATCAACTGTGAGCGTGTAAGCCATACCAACAGCAGACGCTTCCTGTCCGATCGAAAGGTGAGCAGGTCCCGGATGGTCGTAAGGAACCCCGCTGTACTCGCCTGTCGTTTTGATCAGGTTCAGCATGGTTTCAAACTCGCGGATCACCACCATGTCGTGGTAAATACGGATCAGATCATCATAAGAGAAATTTTTCTTTTCCTCCCTGATGGTCTTTTTGTACTGGTTTACCGGTATCGGACTGAAGGTGATCTCGCCGGCTTTTCTGGCAACATTAGGGTCAATAAACTGGACTTTAGGCATTGTATTTTATTTGAAATTTAGAATCCGAATATGGTTTCCTTGAATATCTCCGAAACTGTGGGATGCGGGAAAACGACCTCTTCCATTTCCTTGAGGGTCATCTCCATCTCAATGGCCATACTGGCTCCGTAGATCATTTCACTTGAAGGGTTACCAAGCATGTGAACGCCAAGTACCTCCCCGTATTTTTCTCCTACCAGCACCTTGCACAATCCGCTGCCGCCTTCATTTTCTGCGATAAAACGGCCGGCGTAGGCCATCGGAAGTTTGACCATCCGGTAGGCTATGTTTTGCTCTTTTGCTTTCTCTTCGGTAAGTCCGACACCCGAAAATTCGGGATTGGTGTAAACGACACCGGGGATTGCGTTGTAACGCATCCGGTCGTTTCTTCCCGTCAGGTTGTTGACCACCACTTCGCCCTCACGGCTGGCAGTATGGGCCAGCAGAGAAAATCCGGTCACGTCGCCTGCAGCAAATACGTTGGGGACATTGGTCTTCATTTTCTCGTCCACTTTAATACCGCCGCGGTCGAGTTCAACGCCCAGGTTTTCAAGACCAAATCCTTTGGTTACAGGTTTTCGGCCAACACTAACCAATACTTTATCACCGGTAACGGATTCTTTCTTTCCTGCTTTCTCAAATATCACTTCCGTACCTTTCACCTCAACTACTTTCGCAGAAAGATGGAAGGTGATTCCTTTTTTAGCATAAATCTGACGCATCATGGTACTCATCTCACTGTCCATACCTGTCAGAATTTCGTCCAGCATCTCCACAATGGTCACTTTTGTACCCAATGAGTTGAAAAAACTGGCAAATTCCATTCCGATCACACCTCCGCCAATCACAACCAGTGAAGCCGGAAGTTCTTTCAACTGCAGGATCTCACGGTTGGTCATTATGGTTTCGTTGAGTGTTCCCAAACCAGGGATGGGCGGAACAAATGCTTCTGAACCGGTACAGATCAACAAGTTGGCAGCTAATATCTCTTCTTCCCCGGCCGTGATAGAAATCCCGGAAGCAGAGCGACCCTTGATAAAAGCTTCAGTTTTGATTACATCAACGTGATGTTCTTTCATTTTCAGTCCGACACCACCTACCAGTTTTTTGACCACTTTCTCTTTTCTCGACATCATTTTGCCGAAATCGAAAGTAACCTCTTTTGCATCAACGCCATATTTGCCGGCTCCTATCGCATTGTCGTAAAGTTTCGCACTGTACAACAACGTTTTGGTCGGGATACAACCTTCATTGAGACAGACACCGCCCAATTCACCTTTTTCAATCAGGACTACTTTTAGTCCTTTGTGACCGGCGCGTTCCGCTGCAACATAGCCCGCAGGACCACCACCGATAATTGCCAGATCGTAATTTTTACTCATCTTAATTTTGCTTAATTGTTAAAGTTCAATAGTTAAGTTTTCGATTTCTATCGCAATTTGTTTCAAAAAACGGGTAGCTTCTCCTCCGTCGAGGGCTTGATGGTTGTAAGTCAGGCTCAAACCGAGGTGCGGAACAAAGCCGTATACCCCGTCTCCCAGCTCTTTTGGCCTTGGTATTATAGTGTTGACGCCCAGAATAGCCGTCTGCGGCAGGTTAATCACAGGTGTAAACATTTCGACCCCATAATTTCCAAGGTTAGATACAGTAAAAGTGGCTGCCTCTGAAGCCAATAAATCCGGATTAATGCTCCCGTTTTTGCAAGCAGCAGCAATTTCGCGCAACTGATTGGATAATCCTTGAATAGAGAGGTCATCAGCATTCCGGATAACCGGCACCATTAATCCGCGGTCTGTATCAACCGCGATTCCCAGGTGGACTTTCCTGAAATATTTCATCGAATCATCCGCAAAATGAGTGTTTACCTGCGGATATTTTTTCAAAGCTTTAATCACACCAAAACAGATCATATCGTTCAGTGTGATATTGGTCGGATAACCTTCGTCGACAGCCTTTTTGACAATTTTCCGCAGATGCGTTATTTGCCTGGCATCTGCCGACAGATGGTGGGTCAGCTGAGCCGAATTCTGCAATGAATTAAGCATCGCCTTGGCAATCAGCTTCCTGATATTGGATAATTTTTTTATTTCGAACTCGTCAGAAGCCGCAAGAGACGGTTGTTTCAGATCTTTTGCAATAATGGTTCCTCCTAGTCCGCTGCCGGTGCAATCGGAGCAAAGTTGTTCCTCTTCTGCTTTCTTTTTGGCCAGCGGTGTAATCTTTGGTTTTGAAGCAATACTTGCGACTATGTCCTGTTCAATGATACGACCTTTGGGTCCTGATCCTTTTATTCCGGAAATCTCTACGCCCTCCTTTGTTGCAAGTATTTTTGCCCTTGGAGAGATAAAACTGGTCTCGCTAATTTTGGCTTCACCTGCGCTGGGAGCAATAGTTACAATCGCCTTATCATCCGTTGGCGGAACTGTTGCAGAATCAGAATTGGCAGGTAAAGAAGTGACTAATGTGACAGATGAGACAGTTTCACCGACTGCACCGATCACGCATACTTCTTTTAAAACAGGCACTTCATCACCCGATTCATAATTAAAGGACAAGATCGTACCATCAACAGGTGAGAACTCTTCAAATGAGGCTTTGTCGGTTTCATAGGCAAACAGTAGTTCACCTTTGGCAACTTTTTCTCCGGCTTTCTTTGGTATCTCGGTAAGAATACAACTTTCAACAGATTGCCCCTGCTTGGGCATGATCACTATGGTTGCCATATCAACAATTTTTTGACAAAATTAAATAATAGAACTTGTAAATACAAGTAATCACGTTAAAATATTTTAAATTTTAATTTCTAATTATACATACTCCTCATTTAGTGCTACATACAATATTTAATGAAAATTTTCATGTGTATACAATTATTACAAACAAAATAATTTTACCTTTGCAGATCAGATGTTTGTAATTGAAAATGAAGAGTGAAAAATTAGCGGAATATTCTGCATCATTACCACGCCACAGCAAGGTGTATGAAATCTTACGCCAACACATCAATGATGGAGTATACAGGGAGGGTGACCTGCTTCCTTCCGAAAACGAGTTGTGTGCACTTCATGAAGTAACCAGGCCAACGGTCCGCAAAGCGTTGGACCGGTTGTCGAACGAGGGATTTATCGTCAGGCACCAGGGGAAAGGCAGCATCGTCAAGGGCGCTCCGAAAGGAGTAGGAATTCTGGCCATGAAGGGAACCACCTCGGCAGTCGGCAAAGAAAACCTGCTTACCAGGATTGTAATTCAACCTGAAATCAGAAACTGGAGCGAAGCATTCTCGTTTTCACTCTCCCGTGTAGAGCAGGAATCAGGCTGCATCTACATAGAGCGGCTGCGACTGGTCAACAACAAACCGGTATTTTTTGACATTACCATGATACCCAATATCAATTTTCCCCGCTTCACAGGTAGAAACCTGGAGAACAAATCTTTGTTTGACATATTAAGGAAGAATTACCGCCTTGAAGTAAAAGGAGGAGAACAACGTATTCTGGCCATCACAGCCGACGAAAGGCTGCAGAAATATTTCGGTGTACCGCCAGGTCACCCCGTAGTTCAGCTTAACCGCAAAATAGAAACCAACCGCGAAGGAATTTACATTTACAGCCAGGTCTTTTGCAACACGGATGAGTTTGCGCTGAGCGGAAGCTTCTAAAAATGTTCCGGGTTTCGGGTTTCGGGTTTTACGCGCTATCAAAATCATAGCTTTTTAAACACGAAACATTAAAAACACGGAACCCGAAACTTTCAACTTATTCGTTCAGCTCAAAAATCGCCTCAATTTCTACTGCGCAATTCCCCGGCAGTCCGGCTACACCAAAAGCACTGCGTGCTCCCACCCCGTTTTCATGACCAAAAACTTCTTCCATCAGTTCGCTGCAGCCATTGATCACATAGGGATGTTTGTCAAAATCCGGTGCCGAATTGACCATTCCCAGCAATTTGACCACCCGCTTGACCCGGTTGAGCGAACTCAGCTCATTACGGAGTGTGGCAAGAATGGATAATCCGACCGCCCGGGCTGCCAGCTTTCCGCCTTCCTGATCCAAATCAAGACCAACCTTACCCTGTATCAGGGATCCATCCTGACGAGCTGAAACATGCCCTGAAAGATAGGCCATGTTGCCCACAATTACCATCGGGCGGTAAAGCCCTTTGGGGGCTGAAACGGGGGGTAACTGCAGATTTAATTCTTTGATTCTTGCTTCGTAATCCATAATTGATATATTAATTGTTGATTGTTTTTCTTTCACTCCGTAGTCAAATTTCTGTCCAAATAATCCCATTCCCAATGCAAGTAAAAATAATGTCATAAATGTTTTTTTCATTGGTTTAAATTTGGATTTCTATTTAAAATATATAGGATCAAAGTTAACAAATGTAAATGAGTCAATTGAAAAATAAATTTAGAAAAATTTGCAGTATTGCCAAAATGTATATACTTTTAAACTATAAAATTAAAAAGCATGAAGACACTATCTTTAAAATTGGACGATTCAATTTTCAGTGAGACAGAAAAAATGGTAAATTCTCTAAAGAAAACAAGAAACAGATACATAAATGAAGCTGTTGATTATTACAATAACCTACAAAAGAGAAGATTATTGGCTGTAAGTTTAGAGAATGAATCCATGTTAGTAAGAGAAGAATCAATGCTTGTCTTGCACGAATTTGAAAGTTTTGATTATGGCAGCCAGTCAATATGAGATTTGGATTGCCGATCTAAATCCAACGATCGGAACTGAACCGGGAAAAGTGAGACCAGTCATCGTTGTTCAAACTGATTTGTTAAATAAGCATCATACCTCATCTATCATATGTCCAATTACTACCAATGTCCAATTGAAAAGTGAAATTTTAAGGATTCACCTTACAAAAGGAAGTTGTGGTTTGAACGAACCTTCAGATATTCTAATAGATCAGGTTCGTGCGATTGACAACAAACGTCTGATCAAGAAAATCGGCAAAGCATCCAAAGTAATCGCAAAAAAGGTTCAGGCAAGTTTAAGAATCATTTTGGATCTGGAGTAACCAACTTTTACAACAAATCATTCTGCAGCATCAAAATTACCGTCGAAAAGGTAAAAAACACCACCATGGTTGCGGCGATCATTATCGTTTCGAGTTCATTCAGGTTGAGCTTGCTGCGTTGGTAGGGATGGACCGGAAATACCCGGCTTTCAATTAATATCAGCAATTTGTAAACACCCCACCCAATGAGTGAACCAACAATAATCCCACCTAAAATGTCTCCGGGATAATGAACGCCGAGATAAATGCGGGTAAATGCAATCACGACAGCCCAGGGATAGATAAAAATAGCATATCCCCTGCTACGAAAAAGCAGCGCCGAAAAGGTGGCAAAGGAAAATGCATTGGCTGCATGTCCAGAGACGAAACCATACAATCCTCCCTTGTTAAAAAAAACGTGGGTAAGCGGCGCCACATCCGGATCGTTGGAGGGACGCAGCCTCATGACAGAATGCTTAAGCAGGTTTGCAAGCTGGTCGGAAAGTACAATGATGAGAACAAGTGCAAGGATCACAGGCACAGACTTCCTCCCGTATTTCCGGATAATGATGTAAAGTGTAACCCCGTAAAACAGCAGCCAGGTGGGTGTGAGGGTGAACAAGGTCATCACATAATCCATCAGGTCATTGTGAAAACTGTTGAGGTAAAGAAATGCAGATTTGTCCCATTCGGCAATTGTCTGAATCACTCCCATGGCTTTGTCACGAATTTAAAAGTTTCCAGATTTCATCTTTCAAGGCTACAATTCCATATCCTGTTACCGAAGAGATAAATGAATGCGGGGTATTAATAAATTCCCTGCTAATCTCATCCATTAGTTCTTTGTCAAGCATATCAGATTTAGAAATGGCCACGTATCTTTGTTTATCCAGCAGTTCAGGATTGAACATCTCCAGTTCGTTCAGCAAAATATCAAGTTCCTTCCGGTGGTTTTTGCTGTCGGCAGGTATCATAAAAAGCAGGATGGAATTGCGCTCAATGTGCCGCAGGAAACGCAGACCCAAGCCGCGTCCTTCGTGTGCACCTTCTATAATACCCGGAATATCAGCCATAACGAAAGATTGACTATCGCGGTAGGCAACAATCCCTAAATTTGGAACCAGCGTCGTAAAAGGATAATCCGCAATCTCAGGTTTTGCGGCAGAAACAACCGATAACAGGGTCGATTTGCCCGCATTTGGAAATCCGACCAATCCGACATCGGCCAATATTTTTAGTTCAAGAATTTTCCAGCCTTCCTCCTCCTCTTCGCCAGGTTGGGCATAACGCGGTGTCTGGTGCGTTGCACTTTTGAAGTTCACGTTGCCAAGTCCGCCTCTTCCGCCTTTGACCAGAATGTTGGTCTGATCGTGTTCCGTAATTTCAAAAAGCGCCTCTCCTGTTTCAGCATCTTTGGCTACAGTACCGAGCGGTACGTCGAGGATAATGTCCTCGCCGTCTTTCCCGTGACTGCGGGAAGCACCGCCGCTTTCTCCCCATTCAGCGAAAATATGTTTTCTGTATTTCAGGTGGAGCAGCGTCCACATTTGGGAGTTACCCCTCAGAATGATATGTCCTCCCCTTCCGCCGTCTCCGCCATCCGGCCCACCTTTGGCAGCAAATTTTTCCCTGCGGAAGTGTTTAGATCCCGCTCCTCCATGGCCCGAACGGCACATGATTTTTACATAATCAACAAAATTTGTATCCGCCATTAATCCTTTTGTAGGTTGCCGCAAATGTACGTACTATCCCTGACTATCGGAAACGATCGAAATTACACATTTTTTTGGTTCCGGGAACGGTTTCATTACCTTTGACAAACGAAGAAAAGTTTCGGGTTTCGGGTTTCGGGTTTCGGGTTCCTAAGTTTACGTTGAATCAAGTTCAGCTCTTCTTTAACGCGAAACATTTTAAACACGAAACACGAAATTTTTAAAACATTTCAAACTAATTCAATGGTTGAAGTCTGGAACGAAAATTTCAAAATCACCTCCTATCAGGTTGATTTTCAGGAAAAAATTAAGCCCACCAACCTGATGCAGCTGTTTCAGGAGGCTGCCGGCAATCATGCGCAGCATTTAGGTGCAGGATACGCAGCGCTGTTTGCGGAAAATCTTTTCTGGGCATTGTCGCGTATCCGGGTTGAACTGTTGCAGATTCCCAAATGGGGTGATGAAATCAGGATAGAAACCTGGCCATGCAGCCTGGTCGGGCCATTCTTCAGAAGGGATTTCATTTTTTTTGACAGTAGCGATGAGGTGATCTGCAGGGGTGTTTCAGGCTGGCTGCTTTTGAATGCAGAATCCATGCGTCCGCAGCGCGCCGACAAATTAAACTTTGAACTGCCTTTTAATGAAGGCAGATATGCCCTTGACGCTTTCCCCGACAGGTTAAACGGAGTTGCCGAAACGCCGGTTTTCAGCAAAAAAATATTATACAACGAGATTGATGTCAACAACCATGTGAACAATACGCGCTACCTGGACTGGGTAATGGATTGTTTCGGCAGTGAATTCTATCTTAACCATCAGCTGAAAAGTTTCACCCTTGAGTTCCTGGGCGAGATGCACTGGGGAGATGAGGTTGAATTGCTGTCAGGTCAGGAAGGTTCGTCCTTCCACATACAGGCGGTGAACCTGAAAACGGGAAAAATTGCATTCAAATCGGATGTGGAGTGGTTAGATTTGTGAACCTTATTTTGCACTTCTTTTAAACAATCCTCCGAACCATTTGGCCCTGTGCCTGAACAGGCTCATCCCCTGTTCGATAATGGTATTGTCAAAATCGTGGGAGAACATCAACTCGGAGGTATCATCCGCAGATGAAGTATACACGAGAATGAAACTGAAGTGTTCAAAATGTTTGGCCATCAGCCTTGGAATACTTTCCTGTGACAACTTGTAGGAGACTCCACCGCTGCGGGGAAGCGGAAGTATGATAAGATCAGAGGGTATCAGGATTTGCCCCAGATTTGGGAATTCTTCCCAATCAAGAAATTCAGCATAACTTATGCTAACGGAGGAACGTTGTTGCCGGTGAAACGAAGCGACATGTTCGAAGCACTGCGGAGTAGACAGAAAATGACAGGAGAGATCCAGCGAACTTCCCATTCTTAATATCCGGCTTAACCAGTTAAGAAAACCAAATTCCCGGTCTGCAAATTTGGGACAAATAACTACAATTCTTTTGTAACTATTAAGGTTGGAATGAATACCGGCAACCCATACTGCTATATCAGTATTCTCCACCAGATACTTCACATTGTTGCCGAAAAGCATCTCGGAAAATTGATTTTTCATTGAAAATCCGATGATAATATCAGAAGCAAAAATTTCTTTGGCTACCCGTTTAATACCTGCAGTTACTTTTTGGTCGATGGTGGTAATGATTTCAACTTTCTGATCAATGGCTGCGGCATGCATGATCGCTTTTTCAAGCATCCTTTTGGCCTCTATCAGTTTCGACTTGGCCATATGATCGTCATCAACGACAGATAAACTTACTATCGGGAAACGGTTTTTAGGCTGTTTGATTGCTATCGCCAGATCAATCAGGCGCTCCATCGTTAAAGGATTTGAGATCGGCACCAGTATTTTTTGCTCCTGGACAGGAACATTGTTTTGTTCATTGTATTCTTCCTCTTCGATCAGCAATTTTTTTGCAGCATTTTCCGTTACAAAAGAACCAACCAGACAGGTTACCAGAATTAAAAATATAGTCCCGTTCAAAACATTTTCATCGACAATCCCCATTTTGAACCCGACAAGTATAACGGCCAGTGTGGCAGCAGCGTGCGGAGTACTTAACCCAAAGATCAAACGTCTCCAGGATGCCGGATATTTAAAAGCGACAGAGGTAATCAATGCTGCGAGGTATTTGCCAAATATGGCAACCAGTGTCATGGTACAGGCTATTATCCAGGCACCCGTACCACTTCCCAATGTCTTCAGATTAATAAGCATTCCAACACTAATCAAAAAAAATGGAATAAAGAGGGCATTGCCTACAAATTCGAGCCGATTCATCAAAGGAGAAGTTCTCGGTACAAATTTATTAAGGGCAATTCCAGCTGCAAAAGCACCGATGATGGGTTCCAAACCGGCAACTTCGGACAAAAATGCTGAAAAGAAAACCATTGAAAGGATAAAAACAAAGTGAGATCTTTTTTCTCCCTCCAGCTTTTTAAGAAACCATGCAGTTAAAATCGGAATCAGCCAAAAGACCACCAATAGAAACAATATGACTGAGATGATGAAAGTGTACCAGAAATATGCATTGATATCTCCTTTTACAGAACCCACAATTACTGCAAACAACACAAGTACGGCAGTATCAGTAATCATCGTTCCACCAACGGTGACTGCAACAGATTCGTGTCGTGAAATACCAATTCTGCTGACAATGGGATAGGTTACCAGGGTATGCGTGGAAAACATACTGGCTACAAGCAAACTGGCATTAAAATCGAATCCGAGCAAGTACCGGCATACAGGATATCCCAGCGCGATAGGAATAAGGAAAGTAAACACACCAAATGCCAGACTTTTATGCTTGTTGGATTTAAACTCTTTCAGGTCCAGTTCCAAACCTGCCAAAAAAATGATGTAGAGTAATCCGATGGTCGAAAACAAGTCGACAGCAGCATTTTTTTCAATCCAGCCCAATCCGTGGGGTCCGATAACCAATCCCGACAATATCAGTCCGATGATTCCCGGGATCTTTATACTCCTTAGTAAAATAGGGGCAAGCAGAATAATGAACAGGATCACTGCAAAGATCAAAACCGAACTGTGGAACGGTTTCTGCAGCAAATCTATCAGTCTCTCCAGGACTTTGTTCATAGCTACTTTTTTGCAAATTGGATAAAACCCCCAAATATAGGTAAATGAACCAGTTTGACAATACGATTTGCGACAGAGGGACCGGACGAGGGGAGGACCAGACGACGGGGCGACGGGGCGACGGGACGAAGGGACGACGGGACGACGAGACGACGGGTTGAAGGGACGGGTCAAGACGAAGGGACGACGGGACGAAGGGACGACGAGAGGACAGGGTGACTGAGGACTGCCGACTGGAAACTTGCCATTCTTGAAGTGGACGGTAATATCAGCATTGTCATCAGCGAACTGAAGAACAAGACCACCCATCAGTCCAACATGACCAAACACAAACTCAAGGGGAGAATCAACAATTTCCAGGCCTTTTATTGATTTTATTCCTGCTTCCCCGGATGAGAAAGGGGAAAGATAAATCTGATAATTTGCTCGGGAAAGATAGAAAAAATAATCATTTTCGCATAAAAAACGGCCCAATTGTGAAAAAAAATAGTACTCAAACCATTTCTATTCTTATCTTTGGAACCGCTATTTTTTTACAAAAATCATTTTTTTGTATACAGGAACCTGATTTAATACGATAAAAATACACTGCTAATTCAAGGAGTTAATGCGTTTATTATGAGCAAGAAAAGAATTTATATCATTCTGGCTGTTTCGCTTCCGCTGTTGATCATCTTATATTTTGCCTTGAGTGGCAAATCCGGTGAGGAGGAAATTATCTGCAAGGTTCAAAAAGGATCCATTGAAGTTAAGGTTCACACGTCAGGCCAGCTGGAATCGGAGAAATCGGAAAATATTGTGCTGCCGTCCGTGCTTTCGACGCAAAATGTCCGTGTGTATGAGATCAAGATTACCGATTTAATCGAGGAGGGTTCTGTTGTGGATTCAGGTCAATACATTGCCACCCTTGACCATAAAGTGATCGAAGAGGTATTGACTCAGGCCCGACTTGAGCTGGAAGCTGCAATGGTAATTCTTGAAGATGCCAAGTTGGATTCAAATCTGAGTCTGAGTAACTACCGGGATTTAATTACCAACTCGCGTTCAGATGTCGAGGAGCGTAAAATCGTTCTGGCAGAATCTGCTTATGAATCACCCTCCGTCATTAAAAAAGCCGAAATGGATGTAAGCAAAGCAGAGCGGAAACTGGAGCAGGATATCAAAGGTCTTGCCATGCGGCAACGACAGTTAAATTCACAGATGGAGCGGCGAAATATCGATTTAAAGCTGAAACAAAAAAGGGTGGATGACCTTTTGAAACTATACGATGCCCTCATTATCAAGGCGCCAAAACAGGGGATGGTGATCTATGCCAGAGACAGGTTTGGAATTAAAATACAGATTGGATCTGTTCTGACACCATGGAGCCCGATCATTGCGACCCTGCCCGATATGACCAAAATGATCTCTGAGACTTACATCAATGAAATCGATATTGCAAAGATCAAAGTTGGTCAGAAAGTAACACTGAGCATCGATGCCTTTCCGGAAAAGGCGCTGAAGGGAGAGGTGATTTCTGTTGCCAACATCGGACAACCCATGCCCAAAAGCGATTCAAAAGTATTTTTGGTTGATATCCGGGTCTTTGGCAGTGATCCTGATCTGAAACCAGCCATGACAACCGGCAATTTAATTCTGACCGGCGTTTACAACAATAAACTTTTTGTGCCATCCGAAGCAGTCTTCGAAAACGATTCAACCCGGTTTGTCTACATGAAAAAAAAGAAAATTGTCAGACAACTGGTTGATACAGGTGAGGAGAATGAGGATTATATTGTCATCAACAAAGGTGCGGCAGAAGGTGATGTTTTGTTGTTGAATGAACCTGAAAAACCGGAGGATATTGAAACAACGGGTTGGGATATATACCAGGAACAACTGACCAAACAAAAAGAGAAAAAAATCACCGGTTATTCGTCTGAAAAGAGTGATTCGGGTAAGATTGGAATGAATTCATACAACCTGAAATGAAAATAAGAGCCTATTATACCCGGTATTCCTATAATATTCAAATTGCCATTGAAGCCATTATTGCCAACAAGGTCAAATCACTCCTGACGGCACTAGGCATCATTTTTGGCGTGGCAGCGGTAATCAGTATGCTTGCCATCGGAAACGGGGCCGAGCAGGAAATTCTGGAACAAATCAAGATGGTTGGTGTGAATAACATCATTGTAACGCCGATTTTACAGTCAGACCAGGCCAGCGCCAATGATCCGAAAAGCAGCAGTACCACGGAAGGCAATCAGCTTGCAGGTAGTAAAAAGAAGTTTTCAAAAGGACTGACGCTGCTTGACGCTACCTCTATACAGGAGATTATCCCTACAGTTGAGGAAGTCTGTCCGATTATTACCTTCAATTACACGGCTATGTTGCACGATATCAGCAGCCAGGTTAAACTGGATGGGACGGATAACACCTACTTTCACCTGTTCGACATTAAACTGGAAAGCGGAACACTTTTTCACGATCAGCACACGAGAGAGGGCTATCCCGTCTGCATCATCGGGTACAACGTGAAAAATATCTTTTTCAACCATGAATCGCCTATCGGACAATACATCAAATGCGGCCAGATATGGCTACAGGTAATTGGCGTGATTGAAAAACGAAGCTTCGTAGGATCCGGTGGAACGACTGCTATCAGCAGTACTGACAACAGTATCATCATTCCGGTCAAAACCATGCTGCTCAGGTTCAGGAACAGGGCGCTGATACGCGGCGACGAGGTGAAAATGGCAAGTACCGGAAGCAGTAGCAGTAATTCCGGCAAAAAGGAAGATATCAATCAGTTGGATAAGATCATCGTAAGGGTCAAAGAGACCCAGCAACTTACCGCAACTGCCAAAGTAATCGGGAACATGCTCCTGCGCAAGCACAATGCCATTCATGATTTTGAAGTCAGCATTCCTGAATTGTTGCTGAAACAGCAGCAAAAAACAAAGAAAATCTTCAACATAGTTTTGGGGGCTATTGCCGGCATTTCCCTTATTGTAGGCGGTATTGGAATCATGAACATCATGCTCGCCTCGGTAATGGAACGGATCCGCGAAATAGGCACCCGTCAGGCAATCGGTGCATCCAGAAAAGATATTGTTTTCCAGTTCTTATCTGAATCAACACTTATCAGTCTTGCAGGAGGATTAATTGGGATCATACTTGGAGTGGTTCTGTCCAAGGTGATTCAAACCGTATTTGACATAAAAACAATCATTTCGTTTTTTTCAATATTTGTTTCATTCGGCGTTTCGGTATTTATCGGGATAACATTTGGATATCTCCCCGCAAAACAGGCAGCTGACAAAGATCCCGTTGAATCATTAAGACAATAATATTATTATGATCCGTATTTTTATTTTTGTACTTCTCGCAGCCACATGTAAAATATCTTCGGCTCAGGTACAGGTACTCGATATGACGCTCAGCGATGCGATTGATCTGGCAACCAGGCAGTCGCTGGATGCCTTCAAACAGGAAAATATGTACCTGGCCAGTTACTGGGAATTCAAGTACTACAGATCAGATAAACTGCCTCAGCTTTCTGTCGGAGCCAATCCGTTTAATTACAACAATTCAATCAGGTCGGACTATGTTCCTCAGGATCAGAGTTGGCAATATACCCAGCAACAGGCTGTCTCTTCCAGCGCCTCTTTGAAGATGACCCAGAATGTCGGACTTACCGGAGGCAGTTTATCTGCCAGTACAGATCTGGGGATGGTCAAGAATTTTGTGGGAGATTTGTCAACCACTTTCTCATCCAACATGGTAAGTTTGGGTTACAGGCAAAAACTGAACGGATACAACAGTCTGCACTGGAAATCAAAGATAGAACCCCTGAAATTTGAAACCGCCAAGAAAAAGTTTATCCAGTCAAAGGAAGATATTGCCATCAAAACCACCTCCAAGTTTTTCAACCTGGTGGATGCACAGATTGAAATCAACATCGCCACCACCAACCTGGCCAATGCAGATACTTTGTACCAGATCGGAAAAGGGCGGTACCAGGTCGGGACAGTAACGCAGGACGAGCTATTGAATTTTGAGTTAAACCTGATGAATGCACGCATTGCCATGACCCGCGCAAACCAGGGACTTTTAAGGGCACGGTCGGATCTTAATATTTTTTTAGGACTTGAAAAAGCCGCAGTAATTGAATGTGTAATACCCAAATCTATCAGTTCGGCGTTACAGATCAATGCGGATGCAGCCATACAGAAATCAATGGAAAATAACCCTGATATTTTGACCCAGGAAAGGCAACTGCTTGAACAGGAGAGCAATGTCAAACTAGTCAGGGCACAAAATGGAATCAGCGCGGATATCAGTGCATTGGCCGGTTTAAATCAGAAGTCAAACGGCCTTTCGACCGTCTATGAAAATCCAAACCGGTTTCAGAATATTGGCCTGGTCGGGCTCTCGGTTCCGATCATCGACTGGGGTAAAAGAAAAGGACAGATTCTGATGGCCAAATCAAACCGCGAGGTAGTTGTAAATACCGTCAAACAACAAAGGATTGATTTTGAGCAATCGGTGTTGATGAATGTACTGGAATTCAACCTTCAGTCTGAACAGGTACTAAATTCGGCAAAAGCGGATACCATCGCTCAAATGGGTTTTGATGTCACCATTCGGCGCTTTAAGATTGGCAAGCTCGATGTGACCAAATTAAATATTGCACGTACCGATTTGGAAAATGCCAAAAGAGCCTATATCAATTCACTGAAGAAATACTGGACCTCTTATTACCAAATCCGTCAGCTCTCCTTGTATGATTTTGCTACGAAAACTGATTTATCAGCTGATTTTGATAAAATTCTGAACCAATGAAGCTCTCTAAATCAAAGAAGATTGTCTTGCTGGCAGCAGTAATCCTGGTATTACTTTTCACAGCGATGTGGTTTCTTAAAATTAAACCATCCATCGGTATCTATAAAGTAAAGAAAGAAAATTTCGAAGCGATTATTACCTGTAAGGGAGAGATTCAGAGTGAAAAAGCAGTGTTTATTACCATTCCGGATGCCTTTGGAGACCGGAAACTGGAGATCTGGGATACGCAGATAAAAGATCTGATACCTGAAGGATCTATTGTAAAAAAGGGAGATTACGTGGCCTTACTGGACCAGGGAAGGATCAAACAACTCAAGGAAAACAATGAACAGGCACTGAAAAAACTCATTTTCAATTACAACGATAATAAAATAGACAGTGCAGTAGATCTGGTTGAAATGCGAAACGGAATTGAGCAGTTTGTCTTTGACCTTAAGTACAAAAAAATCGAGATGGAGCAGTCTGTTTATGAATCTCCCGCTTATCAGCGCAAAGCTCAAATGGCCTACGAACGGGCGTTGAGACAGCTGGATGCAAAAATCAGGGCCTACCAGATGACCCAGAAGTCCTTAAGAATCCAGGTACAAAGATTGGAAAACCAAATTGAAGAATTTACAGCAAAAGATAAAAAATACCAGGTGGCTTTTGATGGCGCCCGTGTTACGGCGCCGCAGGATGGCATGCTCATTTACGGCAGGACTTACGGAAGAGGCGGCAGCCGTAAACTGACTGTCGGCTCCTATGTCAGCATGCAGAATCCGGTCATTGCAACGCTGCCTGATTTGTCGGTGCTGGTATCAGAAACTTATGTTGAAGAGATATACATTTCCAAAATAAAAATTGGTGACAGCGCCAGAGTGATTATCGATGCACTCAAAAATCAGGAAAAAATCGGGTGCATCTCAAACATTTCCAATGTAGGGCAGGAAATGACCGGGTTTGAGTCTAAAGTGTTCAAAGTCAATATCAGGATCTCCAGCGATAACAAGAAGATCAAACCTGCCATGACCACCAACAATGAAATTATCATCTCCAGGGAACAGAACGTGCTGGTCATACCCCGCACGGCATTGTATACTGACGGAGCGAAGCAGTTTGTCTACCTGCAAGAATTTGGCGGAGTTACCCTCCGGTCGGTGGTATGCGGTAACCAAAGTGAAAAGTTTGCTGTCATTAAAAGTGGATTGAAGGAAGGTGACAAAATTCTGCTGAACAAACCCAAAAGTTAAAATCCGGTCATTTTACAACTAAACCAACATAAATGAAATCAATTTTAATGCTGGTGTTTACCATCATGGTTGTTTCCTGTCTCACCGGCAGGAAGAATTCGGGAGAAGAGGCCATACGGTATAAAAATATTGAAAAACACATAGCCGAATTATCGTCAGACCGTTATAAAGGCCGAATGCCGACAACACCAGCTGAAAAACTCACGGTCGGTTACATCGCATCCCAAATGAAAGAAATCGGTCTGGAACCGGCCAGCAACGGAAGCTATTTTCAGGAAGTTCCGCTACTCACTGTAACCTCAAAAATATCCAATACGCTTGATTTCGTGACACCCAAAGGTCAGCTTCAATTTCAGAAATTGGTTGATTATGTCACCTTTTCGCGGAGAATGGAGGAAGAGCTCACCCTCGATCAGTCTGACCTGGTTTTTGCCGGATTCGGCATCACGGCTCCTGAATACGGCAGGGATGATTTCCAGGGGATGGATCTGGCCGGAAAGACCCTGCTTATTTTTGTGAACGATCCCGGTTACGGTACCACTGATCCCTATTTCAAGGGAAATACCATGACCTATTATGGCCGTTGGACCTATAAATTTGAAGAAGCAGCAAGGCGCGGGGCTAAGGGATGCCTGATCATCCATGAAACCGGTCCGGCAGGATATCCCTGGCAGGTGGTGCGAAACAACGGTGAATCAACCAAATTATATCTGAAACCGGAAAACGGAAACCCCGACCGTTGTGCATTCGAAGGCTGGATATCCAAAACAGCTGCTGAACAGCTCTTCTCATCCTGCGGAATGACCTTAGACCAGGCAAAACAGATGGCCCTGCAAAAAGATTTTAAGCCTGAGGTTTTACCCGTAAAGGTATCGGGTAAAATGGTCAGCCATTTCGAAACGAAAACTTCAAGCAATGTTTGTGGTCTGATCCGCGGCAGCAAACATCCGGAAGAAGTGGTCGTTTACACAGCCCATTGGGATCATCTTGGCGTCGGCACAAAGATTAAAAACGACAGCATATACAACGGTGCAACCGACAATGCAAGTGCAGTATCCTGGATGCTTGAGATTGCAAGAGCTTTCAAATCGGCTCAGCCAGTGGAACGCTCAGTGCTGTTTTTATCTGTTACCTGCGAAGAGTCGGGGCTGCTTGGTTCGGGCTATTATGCCGAACATCCTTTTTTCCCGATGAATAAAACTGTTGCCGTTATCAACACCGATGTGCTGTTGTTTCTGGGAAAATTCAAAGATGTGATGCTCACCGGTTCAGGACAGTCGGAACTGGATAAATGGGTCGAACAGGAGGCCGTCAAACAAGGCAGGTACCTTGCACCCGATCCAAATCCTGAAAACGGTATGTTCTTCCGTTCTGATCAGTTTCCATTTGTCAAGCAGGGAGTTCCTGCCATCTATGCCAAAGGTTATGTGGATGCCGAAAAATATGGTAAAATTGAGACAATGAAAATAGTAGATCGGTATTGGAAAGAGACCTATCATACCCCATCCGATGAATACCACCCTGAAAAAGATGACCTGGGCGGTATCCTTGAAGATGCAAAACTGCTCTACCACGTTGGAACCAACCTTGCCAATTCCTCCGATTGGCCGGCATGGAAGGAGGATTCAGAATTCAAAAAAGTCAGGGATCAATCGCGGAAATGATTTCAACCTGTCAGGTTTATTTTTTATCAAAATAGGTGATCAAATTGTAAATCTGTGTGTTCATCTGTTTCATCAAATCCATCATCGGAGTCCATACTTCATAATAATTGTTGACTATCCCTTTGTTGGCATCTGTATTGGATTGGTCGACGCCTTTGGCGGTCGGATCATTGTCCTGGTACTTGAAATAGTGCCATCCCACGCAATTTTTTGATTCGAGCAAAGCGAGATTGTAATTTTGATAAAATAATCCCCGGTCACGCTGTGTTTTTACGATCCATCCTGCACCACTCTGATTAGGCATTCCGGAATCTTCGCCTTTGGTATAATATTCAGTAACAATGAAGGGTTTCCCTGTCCAATTGGTCCAATTCGCCATTTGTGTTGAATCCGGTGTCCAGTAATTGTAATAATTATTTGAGATGATGTCGAGGTATTTCCCTGCCACCTTCATAAATGTTTCGTGGTTCTTTTCTTCACTGTAGAACCGTGCACCAATGTACATATGGTTTGGATCCTGCTTTTTAATTGCACTTGATATAATGGAAAAGTACTTCTCCCCTACCAATGCCATAAATTCTTCCCGGTGTTTATTCGTAATCTGGTCCTTCGTGATACCCTGTTCTTTCAACCATTTAATGGCAGCCTGATATCCTGCCTCTTTTTCAGGAAGGCTAAGATAATTATCGAGCGCTTTGAATTTGAATGGCATCTCATTATCAGAAAAATAGCCAAACAGGTTGGGATCATCTTTGGTCTCCTGTAACTGCATCGCATGTCGGTTACAAAAGAGCTCAAACCCGGGGTCAAAAACAAAGATAGCATCGTTGGGATAACCTGTATGGCCAGGTTGCTGAAAAGTTCCGCCTCTCTCCCGGCCATAACTGCTCATAAAGTTGAGGTTTATAGTATAGGCGAAGGGACGTTTAGCTGTTTGATTGCTTTCAATAATAGCCTTGGCATCAGACCACGATCCGGCGCAATTGAATCCATTTTCCTGCAACATGCCGATCGTCTTAGAAATCCAGTTTTCAGGAGTGCCAAATTTATCTTTCAGCGCTTTTTCATTCCGGTCCGACTTTCCCATGCTAATGCTGTTCAGTGCAATATTGAAATAGAAATATCCTTCCGGATCGACACCCCACCAGCGGTCATTGATCTTTTTAACATGGAAGAACCCTGTCTTCTCCACACGGTGCTTTAACCAGCCCCCGTATTTACTCAGTTCAGTCAGTTTTACAGGTGGTTTATAGCCAGGCAGAAGATCAACAGTTCGGGTTTGAAATGGTTCATAGGGAGAGTAGGAGGCTGTCGGTCCGCCTCCGTGCCGTCGCTGTGCTTCGACAGTCATGAATTTTTGAGAAGTTTTCAGATCTGTACCCGATTTCCTTTGGGAAACTACAACCTGAACAGTCAATAAAATAAAAACCGGAAGGATTAAGTACTTTTTTATCATTTTCATTAGATTTTAGCCATTTTTTTTGATCAGCCAGTTTGCAACTTACTACAAATGTAAAGATAAGTATGGATATTTCAGACCCTAAAGGTTTTTAAAAATCTTGAGGGTTTAATATCCGGGTATTTACATCTTGTTGTCATACTTCAGCGCATCCTCTTTCTGCTTTTTGCCGTTATGGCCAAAATTATAGGTAAAACCGCAATAGATGATCCTGGCAGTACGTTTCCGGTTTTGAGTCAGCCGATAAAACTGTAACTGATCCTGTAATCACCTACCGGTACCTTGTCAAAAGAAAATCTCCCCTTGCTGTCAGTAACAGTACCCTGAACAAAAATGGAATCCTTAGCTTTCTGAAGGATAATCTGGGCAAACTCCAAAGGATTGTCCGACGATTTCTCGAAAATAAAACCCGAGATACTGCCCTGAATCATCGACTAAAAATCCTTTACTGCTGAAATAAATGCCTGAAGGTTTTCGGTGGGTACATTCTGTGGAATTCCTCCCCCGCACGACCAGATGATCCGGTTGTGGTCAGCAGCTTCCCTCATCATTTTCTGTGTTTCTGAATAAACCTGGTCAGGAGTACCTGCCGCAAGTACATCACGCGGCGGCAGATTGCCGATCAGCGCTACACCCAGACCGGCCAGTTCGCGTATCTGATTGATAGGATGATCAAAGGCAAAATTGAAGAGATCCACACCCATCTCTCTCAGGAAAGGAGCGCAAGTCAACCCGAAGGCATCGTTGTGGAAAAACCCGATTTTGGAATCAATGGCAGCAAAACAACGCTTCAGGTATGGTACAACATATTCCCGACAATCCTCTTCCCCCACAAATCCGACTATATCATCCAGCAGCAGAATCCCTTCGATGGACGGAAAACAGGTTTTTTGGTAGCGGATCCAATCTTCAATGAACCGGGTGATTTTCTCCAGCAGTTCATGCGCCTTATCCGGCTCCATGACAAGCATAAGCAAAAACTCAGTGGTACCCATCAAAAAAGTGGCAATATTCAGCGGTCCGCGCGTAACTGCAAATTTGATGGCGTGTCCCTTCGCGGTGATTTCAGGTTCCATCAGCTTCAGCCTGTTAATCATGAAGGGCAGAAGTCCGTCGCAGGTAACATTGGGCTGCGGCAATCGGGCAATATCTTCGGAGGAGTGAATCACTTTCTCCGCATGCGGCAGATTCTCTTTATACCAGACTGATCTTGCCCCAAAAGCGGATGGTTCGGTGCACATCCCGTATTCGGACCAGAATCCCGGCAGGAAAGTAACATCCTGAAACATGTCGATAGCCTTCAAGTTTGTTTTCAACCAGATTTCATCCGACGAATAATAATCCAGCGTTGAAATGCCCGCCCATCCCGGTAGCCAGGGACTGTCGATGATAAATCCAATCTCTCTTTTGTTGGGACTTCTTCCATCTACGACGGCTAACAGAGTTTCCCACTGATTGTTTGTCATGCTTAAAAATTATAAATTAACGAAGCTCCCGGCATCATTTTATGCGTCCAAACCCCGGACAGGCCTTTATTTAATTCGTATCCCAGAAAAGGGTTTAGCGTTAAACTTTTTATCGGAATATTTGCCCCGATAATGGTTCGTTGCCTCGTGTAATCCAGTTTGTTGAAATAAAATGAAGACTCGGTAGAAAAATAAGGAATAAAAGATTTATTCTTATTGTAGGTGAACAGGACCTGATTTCTGTACCGGTTAATGAATTCGCCGTCCATGAACCTGAATTCCCAGCGGTTGCGGTCCTTGAACTGAAAATGCCCCCAATTCCTGGTATAAAAAAGATTAATCATTGGCCTGTATTCTGCCCGTATTCTGTCCGGAAATTTTACATATTCCTGTTTGTACCCCAAACCTAAACTGAAGTTATTTTTTGAAGGAAAATTTATTGATAAATCGGTATGGTTAAGATACCAATTACCATCCTGCAAAAAGAAATTTGCACTTCGAAGTGATATTCCCATATTCCTCCAATGAGTCTCGGCACCTGCAAAAGTCCAAATTTCATACCCTCCTGCTTTTAATGTATTGATAATGAGAAATAAAATAACTGTAAAAAATAATAAAGATCTTGTAATTTTAAAGCGGGTAAACTGAAAGATACGCATTACAAAGTCAGGTTAGGTGCTGGTTTTTGATATTGGAATTTCCGATTAGATTTTAATGCTGCAAATTTACTTTTTTCATCAAATTGTGCAAGTTTCGTTGTCCGTATTAATTATTGCCGACTATTCCCTTGATTGGGTCCATGTTTGTCTGCTATATGGCATACAGATCCCTTTCTTCAGGTAAACCGCATATGCTTTTGCCCAAACTCAATTAACACAGCGCAAAACAATTTGAGTTTCGATTAAATATCGGATTACCTTATACGGCAGGAATTTATTAAATTGCATCAAAATTAACCTGTAAAATTGCCGCGAAATGAACAGATCTCTCGTCGTTGCATCGCTCATTCTTTCTCTTGTATCACTGTCGGCCGGAAGTTTTGCCGCCTCCGGGGATTCCGGGACTAAACCGATCAAAGTATTAATTTTCAGCGGTGCCGGTAACCACGAATGGAAAAAAACAACACCGTTGCTCTGCAGGATTTTCGATGAAGCTAACCTGTTTACAACACAGGTTACAGAAAAACCGGATACAATGACCTACGCTGATTTGAAAAAATATGATCTGGTGGTCAGCAATGCCAATACCTGGCCGGATAACAACATCAGACTGAGCAGCAAATGGGAAGCTGACTTTACCCGGTACATGAAAGAAGGTGGCGGCGCCCTCTTCCTTCATGCCGGATCCTCCTCTTTTTACGGTTGGGATGACTACCGGAAGATGGGTATCGGCAGATGGGGAAAAGAGACCTTTCACAATGCCCCGGTCGTTGCCGGATTGTACAACCTCGATCAGCAGCATCCGATTACCAAAGGATTGAAGGGATTCCGGATCATGGATGAGGTATGGGAAAAAACCGAACTTTATGATGGGGCAAAATCGATTGGTTCACTCAAAGCCACCGACGCCAAAGACGGACACGCGATCGATGAACCGGCAGTTTTTGTGAACCAGACCGGAAAAGGAAGAAGTTTTTTTACCATCCTCGGCCACGATGAACGGGCGCTGGTCAATTCCGGACTTCGGGCGCTCCTGGTGCGTGCGGCCCAGTGGTGTGCAGGCAGAGCGGTGACATTCCTTCCCCCTGCCGAGATGAGACTGGAGAAAATTGAAAGCAAACCGCAGTACGGTTGGAGTGAAACCGATACCACATTTACCCTGCTAAATCGCAAAGAGATAGTCTGGCAGTTCAATTACAACGACCGCTTCACAAGACCCTATTTCCACCCGCTTACAGTAGACAATATCATGGTTACCAGCCTCTCTCCGCCGGATCATCCCTGGCACCTTGGATTGTGGTTTTGCTGGAAATACATCAACCACGTCAATTACTGGGAATACCTGAACGAAAAACGGTCGGCCAAAACAGGTTACCGGTCGGAAGGGGCCACCGAAATTGTAAAAAAAGAGATCACCCGCCATCCTGATTTCTCGGCAGATATTAAATTGTGGATCAATTACCATCCCCAGGAAGGAACAAATGTGATGACAGAGGAGCGAAATTACCATGTTTCAGCCCCCTCGGCAAATGGCAGTTATGAAATCGCCCAGGATTATCAATTCAAAGTCGTGGCCGACAGTGTTTTACTTGACAGGACTCCACCGGCCATACGCGGAGGAAGGATACAGGGAGGATATGCAGGCATTTCCTGCCGTTTCAACCAGGATTTTACCGTTCCTGAAATCCGGAATTCAGCCGACAGCGCCCAATGCGAAAAATGTGGCTGGCAGTACTATGGTTTTCAGAGCTTAACAGGGAAAAGGGTTGGAATCAAAATCGAACTGGATCCGCAATATAACCTTCCCACCTGCCGGTGGTATGTGATCAATGATCCGTTAATTCCTTTCTTCTTTTACAGTCCGGGTGTGATTTTTGACGACAAAGTCACCTTCAGTAAAGGAGAGAAGTTCAGGTTGAAATACAGGATTTTTGTAATTGCAGGAGAGCTTCAAAAAGAGAAGTGACTAAAGTGAGCTAAAGTGAGCTAAAGATTATTGTCCCATGCTGCTTCTGTAAATTTGGGGCGTTTTTTGAAAATGGCGTTTAAAAACTGTGGTAAAGTACTGTGGCGAGGAAAATCCACACTGAAAAGCAATATCAGTCGATGACATAACCGGGACTTTCAAAAGCATTTCGGCGGCTTTTCTCAGCCTCAATTTGTTGATGTATTCCATTGGGGTACAATTTGTTATTTCCAGACAATATTGGGTGAATCGGGTAGTACCCAGCCTACAGTGTGTAGCCATATCCGGAAGGGTCCAGGGTTCATCGAAATGACTTTCCAGCTTTTTAAGAAATAATTTGACTGTCCTTCTTGATTCAGTCAGTCCTTCATTTAATTCTATTTTTCCATCCTGAAAATGTTCCAACAAAGCAATCAGCAAGGCGTTCATTAAAACACGAAGCCTCGATTCACATGATTTCCCATTGCTTTCCCTGATCACTTTTCCTATTTTAACAAAACAATCTTTTAATTCAGGGGTTGCTTTCCACACTGGTTGTTCATTGTGCCGTAGATAAAGTGTTAATTTCTTAATATCCTTTGGATTTAAAATAACCCAATCGGGCCAATTCCATTCCTGATGGGGATGCCTGACACCAACGTCAAGGATGAACCAGTGTAGTTTACTGATTTCAACGTGAGGGCTGCCTATTTTATGACTGATCCATGGACGGGTAATGGTCAATTGGTTCGGTGCAAGAACATGTTTATTGTTTTCGATGTAGAATGAAAGCTCACCTGACTCCAGAAAGCAAATTTCGATTCCTTCGTTGGTATGCCAATCCAATCCCCACTCCTGATTTTTCTTGATATTCCAATAGCCAATGTTCTTAACTCCCGGAAGTTCCGAATTTCCAAGTCTTCGGCCAGGATAGGCATCCCGGGCAAGCGTAGTTAGTTCCAGCTGACCCTTTTCTGCAGCCTCCCTTAATAAATTACAGTTATCGGCCTTGTAAATAAGTGCACCATCCGGATCATAAAATTTCGCCCTTCTTTGCATTTTAAATTAATTTTATTCACTGAATGATTTTGAACAACATCTTCATCAACAGGATTTACCTTTACAATTGTTCAGGCAACACAATCCATGAATCAGTGAGCTTATGGCAAATATATAAATCTAATTTACAAGCTCAAAATGGCAATTATTACCCGGTTTTCCTGCATCCTTTTGATTTTCTTGTCCGCATTTTTGCTGAATTACCAATCATTTGGGCTTGGAAATAACTATTCGGCAACGATTAAGAATAAAACACCTGTCGACAATCAATTTGTATGGGTTGAAACCGACTCATCGCTCACACTGAAAAATCATTCTGAAACAGTGTGGCAGTTCAACTTCAACAACCGCTTTGGCAAACCCTATTTTCATCCCCTTAATATCAATGGAACAAGCCTTACCTGTGTTTCGCCAACCGATCATCCCTGGCATTTGGGGTTATGGTTTTCGTGGAAATTTATCAACGGGGTTAATTACTGGGAGTATTTGGAAAAATACAAATCCGGGGAAACAGGCTATCGATCAGAAGGTATAACTGAGATTGAAAAAAAAGAGACAATCAGAAATCCTGATTTTTCGGCGGATTTGCAACTGACAATCAATTATCATACGGCTGGTTACAATCCGGTTCTGACGGAAAAAAGAAAATTGCATCTGTCTGCCCCGGCTGCTGATGGCAGCTATTACATTGACGAAGAGCATACCTTCACGGCACTAACAGACAGTGCATTATTAGACAGAACTCCAACTGCCAAAGAACCGGGTGGATTCACCTGGGGCGGTTATGCAGGATTATCTGTTCGGTTTAATCAGGACCTCAGATACAAAGGAATGGTTACGCCGGTTGATACTCTAATCTATAACAAAGGAAATTGGCTCTACATGGGCTTTTCTGCCCCAACAAAAGACAAAGTGGGTATCGCTGTTTTTCAGCATCCTGATTTTACAACCAATTCGACAGGTTGGTATGTAACGAAAGATCCTAAGATCCGATTTTACTACTTCAGTCCGGCAGTTCTTTTTGACCGGAAGATTGTCCTGAAAAAAGGAGCATTGCTTCACCTCAAATATAGGATTTGGTTGTTGCCAGGAACGGTTGAAAAAAAGGAGTTACAACATAAATTTGATTTATTTTTGACTAAAAAACAATGACAGTTTTAGATACATAACTAATTAATATTTAGAAAAATGGCAATAAAAGTTGGATGTTTTGCGTTGATTAGTCCTTTCAGTTTGTTGGAAAATCAATTAGACCAGATTAAAAGCTGGGGATTCACATGCGGCGATTTAACAGATAATTCTGATGGCGCCTGTTTGGGCGTAGAATATGGTTTTACTGCCCTGGCAAGTCTCGATGCCAATCCTTTCGATATCAAGAGGATGTTTCAGCAGAGAGGACTTGAACTTTCGAGCATTTGCGCCCATGCAAATTTGCTTGATCCTGCCTCTCCGGCCAGATATGGTACAGCACAAATTATTAAGGCGGTAAAAATGGCTGCTGCAATTGGAGTTAAGCATGTGATTACGGCTGAAGGTGAGCCCAAGACCCCATTCGGTAAAAACCTGACAAATGCTGAAGCCATCTTTTCAATTGCCGAAAAATTATACGAACCGCTGCGGTTCGCCCAAGACTATGGTGTCAAGATTCTTATCGAACCTCACGGACATATCACAGACTCTGTTCAGCTAATGGGGGAAGTATTGGACCGCTGTAATTCGGATGCACTTGGCATTAACCTGGATACCGGAAATTTGTGGTTGGGAGGAGGGGATTCCATCGAGATGATAGCAAAATTTGGTTCAAAGATAGAACACGTTCATTGGAAAGATCTTCCAGCGGAAATGGAAGAAAAGCGTGGCACCCAATTCGGATGCGGTATGTCACTGACTGCATTGGGCGACGGGATCATCAATATTGAGGCTATTTATCACGCTTTGGTAAAAGCTGGTTTTGATGGTTTCTCAACACTGGAAATAGCCAGCGATTCAGCTCAAAAATAATATTGTTGAAAACTAAATAGTTGCAATATGTTGGAAAAATAATTTTTCCGGCTAATTTTGTAGGGCGGGAGCCGAAGGGGCTGAGCCCCAAGTTACTGGTTTTCAGTATAGTG
>JBBQHB010000008.1:0-82815 GCA_038323575.1 Bacteroidales bacterium
AAAGGTCATATCCGGGACAGTAAACGACAGTAAAGGTCGCACCTTGCCGGGTGTCACCATTGTGGTAAAGGGAACTACCATTGGTATTGTTACCGACTCTGATGGTAAATTTCAACTTTCGATCCCCCCGGATGCCAAAACGCTGGTATTTTCGTTCGTAGGCATGAAGAGTCAGGAAGTACCAATTGCCGGAAGCAGCAAATTTCAAATAGTATTGGAGGATGAAACAATTGGTGTCGATGAAGTCATTGTGGTGGGCTATGGGAGCCAAAAGCGCAGTGATATTACCGGTACCGTGGCTTCAGTAGGTAAAGAACGTTTGGAAATGGTCCCTAATCTGAATATTGCCCAAGCTATTCAAGGGGCAATACCCGGAGTAATGATACAGACCACTTCCGCCGGAGCCGCCCCTAGTCAGGCTATTCTGGTGAGAGGACGAAACTCAATCCGGGCAAGTAACGATCCATTAATCGTTGTTGACGGAGTATCATATGGTGGCAGTATCAGTGACCTAAATCCCAAAGATATTGAGTCACTTGAAATATTAAAAGATGCGTCGGCAGCTGCTATTTATGGCTCAAGAGGTTCGAATGGGGTAATTTTGATAACTACAAAATCCGGAGTTTCAGGTAAAACCAAGCTTACATATGATGGAAATTATTCTATGCAAAATTTTACAAACTTACCCGAAGTCATGGATGGACAAGAATTTTATGATTTTAAGATGAAGCGGCTGCCATCCATGATGACTCTTGAGGAAAAAGCAATCTATGATGCAGGTACATGGGATAATTGGTACGATTTACTTTTACGAAAGGGTACAAGTCAGCAACATAACCTATCTGTTTCGGGAGGGTTTCAGAATACAAAATATTACATTTCAGGTGGCTTACTCGATGTTAAAGGATTGACATTAAACGACGATTATCTTCGCGCAACCAACCGTTTTAACCTTGAGACAAAAGTTCTTCCATGGCTCACAATTGGAACACGAAGCCAATTTTCATACGATGACCGAAGTGGAGCAGGTCCAAGCTGGAGTGACGCTTATCGGATGAATCCACTTACTCACGCTTATGATGAGAATGGAAATATAAAGATATATCCATGGGAAGGAAATTTTTATTTTGCAAATCCTTTGCAGGCCACGCTATATGAAGATCTAAACGAGTCATATCAGATTATCACAAATAATTTCGCCATTATTGATCTCCCTTTTGTCGAAGGTCTGAGTTATCGAATCAATACAGGTTTTAGATTCAGGTTCACTGATACTGCTACCTACCGTGGAAGGAATACTAAATCAGGCTTGGATGTTCGGGGGATGTCCTCAACAAATCGATCCAGGTACAACAACTCGACGATTGAGAATATTCTATCCTATACCAAGGATTTCGGAAAGCATACAATTTTTGCTACCGGGGTCTACAGTTATGAGGGGAATAAGAGTACTGCAACTGCCATTGATGCCCAGGCGTTTCCGCATGATTTTCTTACTTGGTTCTCAACTCCTCAGGCAGAATTAATCAAACCCCAGTATACTTATGATGAAACAAATCTTGTTTCTCAAATGTTGCGACTGAATTATTCTTTTAACAGCCGATACCTTCTCACTTTAACAGGTCGCAGAGATGGTTATTCCGGGTTTGGGGCTGCAACAAAATGGGGAGTATTCCCCTCAGTTGCTGTAGGCTGGAATCTTACCAAGGAGAAATTTTTTAAATGGAATGGATTGTTTAATGAATTAAAGTTAAGAGCTTCATGGGGATTGAATGGGAATCAGGCTGTTGGGGCTTATGAAACCATATCAAGACTGGAAAGTTATGATATGGTTGCATCCAAGGTAACAATTCCAGGTTATATGCCTAGTGTACTGGGGCAGGATAATCTGGGCTGGGAATCCTCCCGGACCTTAAATGCCGGTCTTGATTTTGGTCTTCTAGCAAATAGAATTTCAGGTGATATCAACCTGTATAAAACCAATACCACGGATCTGTTATTGAATAGGACCATTTCTCCCGTTCACGGAATTACATCAATTACCCAAAATATCGGAGAAACTCAAAATACAGGTCTTGAAATATCTGTTAATTCCAGGAACATTGTAACCAAAGATTTCAAGTGGTCCACAACGGGCAATATTTCTTTTAATAGCAATAAGATCCTTTCGCTGTATGGAATACTGGATGCAAACGGAGTAGAAACTGATGATGTTGCCAATAAATGGTTTATCGGAAAGCCTATCAGAGTTAATTACGATTATCTCTGGTTAGGTACCTGGCAACTCGATGAAGCTGCTGAAGCAGCTAAATGGAAATCACAGCCGGGTTTTGTTAAACTGAAAGATGTAAATGGAGATTACGTGCTTGATGCAACAGACAGGGAAATTATCGGGCAACAAGATCCTAAATTGTTGTGGGGTGTTACAAACTCCTTTTCCTACAAGAATTTCAGTCTTGAAATTTTCATTCATGGAGTTCACGGGGTTACCATGAATAATGGATTAATGACAGACAATGTTACAGCAGAAGTTCGCGAAAACACCATGAAAAAAAATTGGTGGACCCCGGAAAATCCAACCAACGATTGGGTTATGAATAATATTAATGCTGAAATAATGGGTGGAATTAATGCGATCGGGAGGTATTACCAAAATGCAAGTTTTGTACGTTTAAAGGACATTTCTTTGTCATATAATGTATCAGGTGATCTGACTGAAAGAATGAAATTAAACAGAATACGGCTATACGTTACCGGAAGAAACCTTTATACATTCACCAAATGGGTAGGACTGGATCCTGAGCTAAACAATCAACGGTCAGTACCATTACAAAGGGAATTTATCTTTGGAATGAATATTGAATTTTAGTCAGTTTAGTTTTTTAAAATATTAATATCTTCAATATTATGAAAATAAGATCAATAATTACAGGCATAGCAACATTAGGATTGATTATGCAATTAAGTTGTTCTAAAAATGTACTGGATGAGCAACCTCCCAACCTGATTTCTACTGAATCATTATATTCAACTCTTGCAGGATTTGAAGCTGGATTAAATGGCCTTTATGCAAACCTCCGGCGGGAAAGGGAAGCCAGGACAGATATTGAAATGCGTGGTGGCATGTTCATTGGAGGAACGGATAATCTGGTTTCAAATTATAAATCTGCTAGTGGGTTTAATTTTGTAGCTCAAACCTGGGGTGATGCCAACAATCCAATGGAAGGTGATTACTCCGGTACCTTTACCTGGCTTTACAGTACCGTCAATGCTGCAAACACAATAATTACCCAAGCTGAAAAAAGAAGTGATGTTGATTGGAACGGAGGTGGAAAAACGCTAACGGAAAATAAAAACAGGGTGATTGCCGAAGCAAAAGCAATAAGGGCTTGGGCTTATCGCCATCTGACTTATGCCTGGGGTGATGTCCCGCTTTCGTTGGAAGAATCAGTCGGATCCAATATAAAAACTGATTGGGAAAGAGCACCTGTCGGAGTCGTAAGACGACAAATTATTTCTGACCTTTTATTTGCGGAAAAAAACCTCCCGGAGGTACCGGCAATAAGGGGGAAAATTACCAAAGGAGCTGTTGAACATTACCTCGCCGAGATGTACCTGGTATTGAAAAAACCTGATAGTACATTGTTCTGGGCCAGTAAAGTAATTAACACCCCTCAATATAAACTGATAACTTCAAGGTACGGAACAAGGAAAACTCAAACGGGTGTCCCGTTTATGGATATGTTTTATGAAGGGAATGAAAACCCGGATCAGGGTAATACTGAGGCCTTGTGGGTTTGGCAATATGCACTTGCGACAATCGGTGGTGGTGAAAATATAATTCGGAGATACCATACCAGCAGGTTCAGCGATTGGGTAATAAATGGAGTCAGGGCTTTACAGGACTCCTATGAAAGAGGAGGTCGGGGCAGATCCAGGCAGGCCTTAACCAAATGGGCTATTGATATTTATGAATCCAAGGATCACCGGGCATCAAACTATGCGTTAAGAAAATTCTTTATTCTTAACGATGCTACTGCGAATGCTCCTTATCCTGCCGATAAATTGCCCAAAGGGTACAATTACAACGATACTATATGGTTCAGTTGGACGAAAGATATTTCTGCCACAAATTCACAGTTACCAAACTGGCCCTTTTCGAGAAAAGTTGAAGGAACAGATCCCAATAACGTAGGAGGGGGTGGTCAATACAACGATCAGATTTACTTGAGGCTCGCCGATACATATCTTCTTAAAGCGGAAGCAGAATACAAATTAGGAAGATCTTCAGATGCAGCAAATACAATAAATATTGTCAGAAAAAGATCCAACGCCAGTGACGTTACTGCCGCAAATATCAATATTGATTTTATTCTTGATGAACGATCACGTGAACTGGTTATGGAAGAGCATCGCAGGTGGACCTTGCTTCGAACCGGCAAGTGGCTCGAAAGGGTAAAAAAGTATAATCTTAACGGGGGACAATTCGTCACTGCACGTGATACTATTTTCCCTATACCACAAGTTGTTATTGATGCAAACCTCACAAAGAAAATGTTACAAAATCCTGGATGGCAATAATATTTCGGAATTCAAATCAAATAATCAATTTTTTAATCAAGCCCAATATATTGAGTATGAAGAAAATAACTTTGTGTCAAGATTTTAGATTTCTAAATGACTTGCTTAAGCCAGTCCATTATTTTCGGCTGCTGACCCTGTTAATTCTATTATGGTCGAACCCAACATCTGCTTCATTTAGCGGAGCTGAAGAGTCTCTGTTGAAAGAGGATAAAAATTCAAGTGCAATGAACTTCAGCTTGGCTTCCCAACAAATTAACATTGTTCGCGGGACAGTTACCTCACTATCGGATAATAAGCCAATCCCTGGCGTAACTGTCCAGGTGAAAGGAACTACCATAGGTACTGCAACAGATGTTAGCGGGGAATTCAATCTAACTGTTCCCGCGGGAAAAACTGTTGTGATCTTTTCATTGATAGGAATGAAAACAAAAGAAGTACCGATCAGTACTGATGGGACAAGAATGCTCATTACTATGCAAGAAGACATTTTTGACCTGGAAGAAGTAATTGTAACTGGTTTTGGGTCTGTTAAAAAGGAGGCTTATGCAGGTTCTGTCAGCATTGTTAAGATGGATAAGCTTGCAGATGTTCCTGTCAACGGTATAGGTCAACTCATGCAAGGCACGACTACCGGTGTCCAATTTACAAACACCTCCGGCCAACCGGGGGCATCAACACAGATCAGGGTCCGTGGTACGGGATCATTCAATGCATCAAACGATCCTTTGTATGTTATTGACGGCGTACCAATCATCTCCGGAAACGTTTCCTCATTGGGTACAAGTTCAGGTTTGGACATTCTTTCAACTATGAGCCCGAGCGATATAGAAAGCATCTCAGTTATTAAAGATGCTGCTGCAGCCTCACTTTATGGGTCGAGGGCAGCAAACGGAGTTATTATTATTACGACTAAAAAGGGAATTTCCGGAAAGACTAAAGTCAACTTAAAGTCAGAGATAGGATTTTCGGATTTTGCAAGTGAGTACAGGCCATTCATGAATGGGGATGAACGTCGGGAAACCATTTATGACGGTTTGCTTAATGAAGGCAAATATTATTTGGGCTATGATGCTACTGCCTCAAAAACGTATGCAGATTCTAAAATAGACAACTATGCAAAAATGCCGTGGACAGGAAAATGGACTGACTGGAAAGATCTTTTATTCAGAAAGGGCATCTATAAGAACAATGAAGTTTCAATAACCGGGGGTACAGATAAAATAAAGTACTTTTCATCACTTGGATATACCGATCAGGAAGGAGTTTCAGTTATGAGCTACCTGAAAAGGCTATCTGGCCGTTTAAACTTGAGTTACGAGGTGACTAAAAAGTTAAATGTGGGTACAAATATCTCATTCTCAAGTGTTAAACAAAGTACAAATACTGAAGGTTCGGCATATGTCAGTCCATTTTATTCTGTTTTCAACACAGTGACCCCAAGAGATGTGCCATTTCTTCCGGATGGAAGTTACGCATTTGAGTTTCCGAGAAACGGCACAGGCCGGAATCCCAAATCGTATGCCGACCTGAACTACCAGAATGAAAATATTGTCCGTGCTTACAACACAATTTTTGCAGGTTACAAGCTATTGGATAACCTGGAGTTTAAATCAACGTACAGCTATGATTTTAACATGGTTAAGGGAGACCAGTTTACCCACCCTCAAAGCTCTTACCCGGTTAATCTTGGAACTATTTATAAATCATATATTGACATAAGAGCATCAGTCTGGACCAACAGCCTTCAATATACTAAAACCTTTGCCAAAGTTCATAATATTGATGCCCTGGCTGCTTATGAAATCACAGATTATTCAAGAGACAATATCTATGCATCAAAAGAAAATCTGGCAAACTGGAACATGGTGGAACTCGATAACTTTTCCGTTTCTAGATATATTGACGGGTCTTCTTCAGGATACAGGATGCTGTCGTACATTTCAAGAATCAATTATGACTACGATAGAAAATATTATGCAGGACTCAGTTTCCGTCGTGACGGAAGTTCACGTCTGGCGCCTGAAAGCCGTTGGGGTAATTTCTGGTCAGCCTCCGGATCATGGAGGGTTTCTGATGAAGCATTTTTTGAAGGGGCAAAAACGATCCTGCCGGAAGTTAAACTAAGGGCTTCTTATGGTGTAAACGGAACTTTGCCCTCAGGTTATTACGACTACATGGGTTTATCAAGCTATGGCGCCGACTACAATCTGCTGCCAGGCCTTGTTGAATCACAGTTTTTAAACAGCGACTTAAAATGGGAGACAAACCACAATTCAAATATAGGACTGGATGTCAACCTGTTAGATAAGGTGCGGATTTCTTTTGAATTCTACAACAGACTAACGAAGAATCTCTTAATGAACGAACCCACTTCATTGACAACAGGATTCAGTTCGATATTGAGTAATATCGGTGAAATGAGGAATCGAGGTTTCGAGGTTGAACTGGTTTCAACAATTATTAACAAGAAGGACTTTACTTGGGCTTCAAGTTTCAATTTATCGCACAATAACAATGAAATATTGGTGCTTGACGGGGTGCAGCAATCAATCATAAGTGGTTCCCAGATCAGAATGGTAGGGAAACCTTACCATACCTTTTATTTAAGGGAGTTTGGAGGAGTTGACCCGGCAGACGGAACTACCTGGTTCTATACCAATACAAAAGATGCCAATGGAAACTATGTGAAAGATCAAACAAAGGATCTCAATCTTGCCAATGCGATCCCCATGGAAAGCGCTTACCCACTGGTTACAGGAGGTTTTGTCAATAATCTTAAATTGAATTTTGTTGACATCGGGTTTACTTTCACCTATTCTCTGGGAGGACATTCTTATGACTCAGCTGCCGGCAAACTGGATAAAGAAGGGACCACCAACGGGCTGGATGCCAATATTCCAACCTATTACAGGGACAGATGGAGAAACCCGGGGGATATCACGATTTATGGTAAATTTATCGCCAATAACAAGTGGGATCTTGCAGACGGATACTCCAACTCCAGAAGGATTCACAGTACTGACCATATCAGGCTGAAAAACATCAGTCTTGGCTTAACTGTTCCCGCAAAGCTCACAAAATATATAAAGATTGACCGTGCAAGAGTTTTTGCCTCTGCCACCAATGTCCTGACCTTGGCAAAATGGAAAATGTATGATCCGGAGGTTGGATTTGATGGTGTAATGGCCTGGCAAACACCTGCTTTAAAGACATATACATTTGGACTTGATCTTACCTTTTAATAATTTTTAGTCATGAAAAAGATATTATATATTTTAGCAATACTACCCATTCTCTCAATTTCATGCAGCAAAGACTGGGTTGATTTAAAACCAACAACAAAGGTAGTTTCAACAGAAGCAATAAAAAATCTTGTGGATGCTGATTATGCCATAAACGGCATCTATTCTACCTTTCAAAGTTATGAGTACTATGGCGCCAGAATGCAGTATTATGCCGATGTTACCGGCGACGATATGCAAGCAACAGGAACCAATAAAAGAAGCTCGCAGTTTTACATGATGATCAGTAATACCGATAATGTCTATACCTCTTTATGGGAGCTTCCCTACAAAGTGATGAGATTCTCGAATAATATATTATTTCAGATAGACGGCCTGACGGTAACAGCTGCAGAGCAGGCCCAAAAGGACGATATCAAGGGACAGGCGCTGGCTCTCAGGGCTTTGGCGCTATTCGATGTTACAAGGGTGTTTGGCTATAGCTATTTGAAAGATAACGGGGCTTCTTTAGGGGGTTGCATTATTACAAAAGTCGTAGGCCCGGATTATCTGCCTACGCGAAATACCGTAAGCGAATGTTATACCCAGGTAATTAAAGATCTGACTGAAGCCATACCATTGTTAAAGGTGACGAAGAATAACGGAAAAATAAACAGATGGGGAGCCAAATCCTTATTAAGCAGGGTTTATTTATACAAGGGAGATAATGCAAATGCACTTATACAGGCTGAAGAAGCAATAACCGGGGCACAGGCAAATGGTTTCAGGTTGTGGACTAATGCTGAATATTCTTCAGGTACCGGTTCATGGAAGAGCAGTTTAACCTCGGAAGGTTTATTTGAGGTAATAAATAATGTTAGCGACAGGGCAGGAAATGATGGTATAGCCTACCTGATGTTAGTTGGCGGGTACAATGATATTGTTTTAACCAGTTCATTTCTGACGATTCTTGAGGAAGATCCGCTTGACGTAAGACGTATGGTTACCAAAATCCAAACATCCAGCAGTGCATACAATAAAACCAGGCCGATCTACCTGCTTAAATACAGTGGTCCGGACACAGATGTAAGAAATGCAAATGTTACAGTTTTACGTCTTTCTGAAACCTATTTGAATGCTGCAGAGGCAGCGGTAAAAACGAACAATAATACAAAGGCAATTACTTACCTCGATGCGATCGTTAAAAGAGCAAACCCGGCTAAAACAGTTGTCGGAACCACCGTTACTTTAGCGCAGGTAATTAAGGAAAGGCGCAAAGAATTGGTTGGAGAAGGTCACCGTCAGTTCGATGCATTAAGAAACAATGAAACGATCACAAGAATTGGTGGTTGGCATGTTTCAGGCCTTGTTCCTGAAGTAACGAGTTACAACAGGGATTATTTTCATTCAATACTACCTATTCCGAGGTATGAAATTGATGCCAATCCCAACATGAAAAACCAACAGAATCCAGGATATTCACAATAAGACTTGGCAACTGCTTAGTATTACTTATTCTATAATGTATCTTTGAAGTGTTCTTACAAATTACCCGAACCGCCATGAAGAAATTATTTGCACTAATTCTTGTCTCCATTGTGTGCTGTCAACTGCAGGCTCAATTTTACGACTGGCCCATGTGGCGATATGACTATAACCGGTCAGCATCAACCCCTGAACAGCTGGCAGACAAGCTCTATCTTCAATGGCAGGTGCAGTACACAGCCAGAACACCGGTTTGGGATGATCCACTTAATCAGAACCTGATGCAGTTCGACCGGTTATTTGAGCCAATCGTGGTTGGCAACAAACTATTCCTGGGTTTTAATGACCAGGATAAGGTGATTGCGCTCGATCTGAATTCGGGGAAAGAACTTTGGCATTATTATACAGACGGACCAGTGAGAATGCCTTTGGCAGCCAACAAAGGGAAAATCTATTTTACAAGCGACGATGGAGCCTGTTACTGCCTTAATGCCGAAACCGGTTCCCTGGTTTGGAAAAAACTGCTTGCGCCGGCCTCAAATAAACTGCTGGGAAACAAACGGCTTATTTCCATGTGGCCGGCCAGAGGTGGAATTGTGATCAAAGACAACATCATATATACCGCGGCAAGTATTTTTCCCATGATGGGGACTTTTATTTATGCCATCAATGCGGATAACGGTGAAGTAATCTGGAAGAACGAAGGGACAGGAAGCAATTATATCCTGCAGCCCCACAAATCACCTGCTTTTGCCGATGTGGCCCCTCAGGGCAGCTTCACGATCAGTGGGGATGTGCTGCTTGTAGCAGGCGGACGATCTGTTCCCGCCGCATTCGACCTGAAGACCGGAGAAGAACGCTATTACCATCTTGCTGCAAGCGGAAAGACCGGCGGGGCATTTACTTGCAGCAACGACAAGGTTTTCTTCAACCATCACAGGGAACGGATGACCTATCTGTATGACTCAAAAACAGGGGAAAAACTTCAATCAGATGCCGGAGAATACCCTGTTGTGGATGGAAATAAGATCTATTTTTCCGGCAAAAAAGTAGTTGCATCCGTTCTTAATGATAAGAATAAGCTTGAAAAGCTATGGGAGACAAATGTATCTGCCAAGAAGGATCTGATCCGGGCAGGAGATGTTCTCTATGCTGCCGATAGTGTCGGGATCACAGCCATCAAAATCAAGGACAACGAGCCTCAGAAACTCTGGACCCTGACAAGTAAGAAACCAATCGAACGCCTTTTGGCTTCAAACGGAAAACTGATTGCGGTAACGGCGGATGGGGACATCCAGGTTTATGGAGATGTGCCTGCGAAAAATATTGTATCAATAAAAAAGCAAGTTACACCGCTTAAAGCAAATTCTTTGTTGGCAAACAAGATTCTTACCACGGCAAAAAATCCCTCCGGCTTTGCAGTAGTATATGGCACAAAAGACATTGATCTTCTTGCGGTTTTGAGTTCAAAAACATCCCTGAACATTATCGCTTTTGACAAAGACCCGGCCAGGATTGAATACCTGAGGGAATATTTCAATCAGGCGGGCATTCCGGCCGACAGGCTTTCTTTCCTTCCCTATGACAAAAGTAATACATCCATTCCAAAATATTTTTCATCTCTTACCATCGTCAACGATGTCTCTTATCTTGACGGTTTTGACAAAGGGGTTCTCAATGGGATCTATGAGTCAACCAGGCCGTACGGCGGAAAGATATGGATCAATACAAAGGAGGAAGAACAAGTGTTGGCCGTAAAAACAGTTAACGAACTTAATCTCTATGGTGCAGAAGTTACATCCGGGAAAGGATATGCCCTGGTTTCCCGAACGGGCGCTCTGGATGGAGCTGCCAACTGGACACATAATTACGGAAACATTGCCAACACGGTAAAATCCGAGGACGATATAGTCAAAGCCCCGCTCGGAATCCTGTGGTTCGGGGGAAACTCAAATCTGGATGTACTTCCCAGGCACGGACATGGTCCCTCCGAACAAATCGTCGATGGCCGTCTGATTATCCAGGGTATCAACAGCATTAGCGCCAGAGACGTTTATACAGGGAGATTACTCTGGAAAAAAGTTTTTGAGAACCTGAAAGATGATTCCTGGCTGGTTTATTATGATGAATCTTATGACGAAGAGAAGCCTCTGGATCCTAAATACAATCAGGAACACATACCGGGTGCAAATTCCCGTGGGACGAACTTTATTGCCACAAAAGAATTTGTGTATGTAATTGAGGGCAACAAGTGCCATCTGATCGATATTAATACAGGAGTACTTAAAAAGACCTTTACAACCGGAGACGCCAATACCAAAAAAATCGCCTACATCGGAGTATCCGGAAATTACCTGATCCTGGGCAATAATTTTACAACCTATCCAATTATCGCAAACAGCAATGATGCAAAGACGGATGCAAAGATTGATGAAAAGAGTGAGGAAAAGGGAGGCAAGAAGTTCGAAAATTTCGATCTTACTGCAAGCAGGGAGTTACTAATCCTCGACAGGTTCACCGGCGAAAAGAAATGGGGCATAAACGCAAACCATGGTTTTATTCACAACTCGGTAATTGTCGGGGATGATGTTCTTTTCTGCCTCGATAAACTTCCGCAAAGCCTGGAGACCAAACTCAAACGAAGAGGGGAAGCGCTACCTTCCGGATCACGCCTCCTTTACCTGGATATCCATACCGGGAAGAAGATTTATGAAGAGACCAAAAATATTTTTGGCACCTGGCTGGGTTATTCCTCAGAATATAAACTTCTGTTACAGGCAACAAGGCCCTCGAGAGATATGCTTAGCGGGGAAGATGGCAAAAGAATGATGGTGTATAAGCCTGAAACGAAAGAAGTTGTGTGGGACAAAGCTATCAGCTATCTGAATCCTCCTATTATTTCCAATGACAAAATTTATACCAACGGTGAGGGATTTAGCTTGCTTACAGGCGATCCGATTACGGAAAAGGACCCCATAACTGGTGAAACGTTGAAATGGAGCTTCAAACGTGAATATGGATGCGGATATGTAGTCGCCAGTGAGCACCTCCTTACATTTCGTTCAGCATCAGCCGCTTTTATCAACCTCGATGTAACCGAAGGAACCGGAAGCCTTGGCGGCTTTAAAGCCGGCTGTTCAGCCAACCTGATCGTGGCCGATGGGGTACTTAATTCGCCCGACTATACCCGTACCTGCCAGTGCGCATACCAGAATCAGACCTCATTGGCTTTCATCAACATGCCGTGGATGAACTATTGGACAAACAGCAACTATAACTGGAGTGGCAGCCAGATCAAAAAGCTGGGGCTTAACCTGAATGCCCCTGGCGACAGAATCTCATCCGAAAATGTCTTGTGGCTCGATTACCCGAATGTTGGGGGCCAGCCATCGGGTATCGCCGTGAAGATCGATTCTGTAGACTTTTACAAGATCAGAAAAGATCCGATTTCAATACAATCGGAGGCTGCTCCGTGGATTAGCGCCAGTGCACTCGGGGGAATACGGTCGATGGAAATAACATTATCAAAAGAAACAATTGCACCCGAAGCCTCGTACAGGGTCAATCTCTATTTCTCCGAACTTGAAAACAAGAAATCCGGAGAGCGTGTTTTTGACATAAAATTACAGGACAAAAAGGTATTGGAGAATTTTGATGTGGTAAAAGAGACCGGCGGGATGGACAAGCAGGTGATTAAATCCTTTTCAGGGATTAAAGCCGGTAAGACCATGAAAATTGATCTTAATCCAGTCAGCGGAAATACCATTCTCTCCGGGGTTGAGTTGATAATGGAAATGTAATGAATTAATAATGAATTTAATATGCCTGTTCTCATATTAAGAAAAATAGCTGCAAAACTACAATCCGGCCGGATGACCTCCATTTCATTGAAGGTTATCCTTTTATCGGGTTTGGTCAGCCTTGCATGCACAACCAGGGTTTCGGAATGGGTTCTTTTAAATTCATTCCCGGAAAAATACACGCTGATAAGTTACTACAATACTCCTTCCGGCGAAAAAGTAAACAGACAAAATAATGCTTTAAAAGAAAAATTTAAGCATGCTAACCTGAACGTTTCCAGCGTTATAAAGGAGGATCTGAAACAACCCTATTATGCACTCTGGTACAAGAATAAGCTTTTAGAAAAATATACTGATTACGCTGATGTCAATTATCTTGCTACCTCCCCGTTAAGGGAAAAAATTGCAGCTGAACTATTGGAAGGGAAACTTTGTGTTTTGCTCTATCTGAAAAGCGGAGATGAAGCTAAAGATTACAACAGGTTGCAAATTTTGCAGAATGCGGTAAAATCCTCCCCTTTCAAAAACATTATAACGATCGTGGAATTAGATCGGAATAACAGGGAAGAGGCTCACTTCACTTCGCTTTTGCTGAATGTCGAAGAGGATCTCAAAAATATCCGTGAGCCAATGCTATTCGGTATATTTGGGAAGTTTAAAGCCCTTGAACCGTTGGTGGCAGGAGGAATCTCGGAAGAAAATATCAACCTCATGATCGATTATCTGAAGGCAGAATGCAGTTGTCTGATCAAAGATGACCTTCCGGGTACGGACATTCTGTTTTCCGGAAACTGGGAAAATCCAAAACCTGCAATGCTCAACAAGCTAATCGATGAAAATCCTACGCTCGGTAAATGATGCAGAACGACACATTGATTCACGATTCTGTTGCTGCAAGACCATTGCCAAAATGGTTAAAAGACCAGAAAGCAGGATTAAATACAATTCAACCCGGGAAGATAGTGATCAAAGAGGATCACTCCTTGTCCATCTCGCTTGCACTTACCGGAATGTTCATCCTTCTGGTTGTTGCAATCCTGAGTATTTATATTTTTAGAAAACAGAAGAAACACAAGTGATGCATCCATTGAAATTAGTTGTTAAGGAGCTGTTATACAGGAAAATAAATTCGATCATCATCCTGATCACGGTAGTTGTCGCCAGTTCCGTATCTGTCGCCATCTTCTCGCTAAGCAAAGCCAGCGAAAACGAAACCAGGAAAATAATGAGGGAACAGGGACTTAACCTTTATATCTTTCCGAAAGGCACCAATTTGATCGATTTCTATTCAGTAAATAATACAGGGACTTTCCCTGAGAGTTATGTGGATGTTCTGGCGGAGTCAAAAACTTTTGATGCGGTCAGGCATCTGACAGGCATACTTCAGGTGCGATTTCCCGAATGGAAAGATCCCAACGGATCGACGCACCAGATCATGTTATTCGGTTACAAGGATGAAGCGACACAAAAATTCCTTCCTGCACAGGAAACTATGGGCTTTGATGTTGCTAAAGGGACTGTCGTGTTAGGCTCCCAGGTTGGTAAAAACATCAAACCGGGAAACCCTTTTGTCATTACGGGTTCTGATGGCAAGCCTTATATTTTTACTGTATCCAAAAGGCTTGAGGAGGGACGGGGTTTGATGGATCAGGGGGTATCTTTCAATCTGGAAGATTTACAGCAGGTGCTTGGAATACCCGGGAAAATTAACAAAATTGAGGCCTTAGGGTGCGTCTGCAAAGATGGCAGGATAAAGAATGCGAGAACCCAGGTTCAGGCAATATTTTCAGACCTTGAGGTAACGGAAATAAGCAGCATTGCCGATGCCCGTGAAAATCAGCGGGTGATGATGAATAAGTACGGCGCTTTTATTATTCCGTTTGTAATCATCTCTTGTTTGCTGATTACAGGTCTTTTGTTTTATCAGAATATCCTTACAAGACGGCGTGAAATTGGTTTGTTAAAAGCAATGGGAACAGGGACTAACCGTATCCTTTTTATGATTCTTTCAAAAGCATTTATATTGGGTTTGACAGGTGGTATACTTGGATTTTTCCTTGGCAGCATGATAGCGGAATATTTTGGAAAAGAGATTTTCAGGTTCACGGCATTAAGTATAAAACCAATATGGGAATTCTTTTACTATAGCGTGGTTGCCTCCCCGCTGTTATGGATGTTAAGCAGTTGGGTTCCTGCCCTGCTGGCCACCAGGATTGATGCCGCAAGGACACTGAGTGAAGAATGAGAAAATTGAAAATGATAGAAATAGTCGACGTTTACAAAAGATATTACAAGAAAAACAAAGTATTCAGTGCTCTTGAGGGAATCAACTTAAAGATTGAAAAGGGTGATTATCTGTCTGTTACCGGTTCCAGCGGAGCCGGCAAATCAACCTTGCTTTATTTAATCGGTGGCCTCATTCAGCCAGATTCGGGATCAATCCTGTTCAACGGAAGAAACATCTATGATCAGCCCCGGGGCGCTAAGGATTTATACCGGAAAAAGAAGATCGGATTTGTATTTCAACAGTTCCATCTGATGCCTTACCTCAGTGTAGTTGAAAACATCAGGCTGGCTTGTTATGAAAACTGCCATCTTGAAAATATCAACTTTTATCTTAAAAAGTGCTCGCTCACCGAACTTAAAGATAAATATCCTTCCGAACTAAGTGTAGGGGAAAAACAGCGGACCGCATTTATCCGCGCAATCATATCCAATCCGGAAATGCTTCTCGCGGACGAACCTACGGGAAATCTTGATCCGGAAAACAGTAAAATTTTAATGGATCTCATTGACGAATTCCACGGGAACGGAGGAACAGTCATCCTTGTTTCACACAATCCAGATAGCTCAAAATTTTCTGACAAGGTCCTTATCCTCGAAAAGGGTAAAATTGCATCACTTAAATCATCCGGCAATCAATAATTTTATGGTACTAAAAATCTATGTAAGGAAGTTCATTACCCAATCGATCTCTCTGGTAATGTCTGCTGTGGGTTTAATATTTCTTTTGGGTGTATTCACCGCGACGAACGGACAGACATCGGGTGGCATCCTACATGGTACCGTGAAGGAGGCAGGTACTTCAATCCCGCTTGGGGGAATCAATGTAGTAATAGTTGAGAGCTCACAAGGATCTGTCACAGACGAGGCAGGAAGATTCAGGTTCTCCGGGGTAAAGGAGGGCAATTACACTGTCAGCGCTTCCATGACCGGATACAAAACTGAACTGAAAAAAATCGCTTTCAAAAAGGATGCAGAAATGATGTTGCATTATAATCTGCATGCTGAAATCTATCAGCTGGATTCGGTGGTTGTCACTGCACAGAAAGAATTAAGAAATCTCCTGAAGGCCCCCTATACTGAACCTTTCTCGCTCCTGCCTGCCATAAGTACCATCACATCTGATCAAATCCGCAAACAGGGTGCAACCACCGTGATTGAAGCGCTGAATTATGTAACTGGCGGATTAACAGAAACAAGGGGCCGTCAGGTTAAACAGTTTTTTTCGGTAAGAGGTCAGAAATATCCTTACCCGGATTACGCCGTCAACGGGGTTTGGCAACAGGAATTCCAGGAACTTCCCTACTTTTTTTCAGCTTCAGATATTGAAGAAATAGAGATTGTCAGATCAAGTGCGGCCCTTTTAACCGGTTTATCAGGTATGGCAGGCCTAATCAACATAAAGACAAAGGAATACACCGTGCCTGAAATAAATGCAGATTTGGAGTATGGTACTTTTAACAGTTTTCACGGTCATGTTTCAAACGGTGGAAAATTTGGCAAAATTGGATACAGGACAGGTATCGGATACGACAAAAGCGATGGCCCTGCGGGGAAACATGCAGAGGAGACCATGGCGAACTTCAATGCGGGTATTGACTGGCAATTGTCGGAGAGACTCATGTTGAAAGCTACGCTGTTTTACCTTGATGGTAAACGTCAGTTAAGGGTTGCAGAACCGCCCGCCGACAAAAAATACCTGGATATGCTGCAAAGTTTCGATCCCTACAAGGCGCTTATCTCGAATATAAAGATCTCCTACCGGCCAACTGACAAATTGTCTTCTGAGCTTCAGCTGTTTTATTCGTTTCGAAACCCCACATTCAACGATGAGGTTAAAGCAACAGCTTCGAACGAAAAAGATTACGAGACAGGTATCAACTTCATGCAATCAGTTGTGATCTCAAAGTCAAACACTTTGCGTTTTGGCGGACTATACAACCGGTGGATCGCGCCTAACGGAAAACGATTTTATACCGGCAAACGTTGTGATACAGAGACATTTTCAGGTGTGATCGTCGATGAACAACAAATAGGGCACTTCACTTTCGATGCCGGCATCCGCTGGACAAAAACCTTGCTGAATGAATATGCCGCCTTTAATATTGAAGGAGAAGGAGGGCTGTTTAAAAATGTAACACCAATCACAGATTCCTGGGAGCCCGGAATTTTGCAAAGCAGCCTGGGAGCAACCTGGCGTACCAACAACAAGCTCTCCTTTTATTTTAACGCCGCTGCAGGACAGATTCAACCACGCAGGGGCGCCCTCAACGAAAATATGCAAGAGTTAAAAAATGAGGCCCGCCTGAAAATTGATGTCAGTACCGTCAAAAAATTTGGAGAATCAGGCAAAATGACCCTGACCGCTTTCGGGGTTTTACAGGAGAACGCCATCGCACTTAGCGGAACAACCTACAAAGACCCTGTCAGCGGAATGATCAGGGAATTGTATGTTAACAGAGGTCAGAACCAGAGAGGATTGGAGTATGAGATCGTATCGCCTAAACTGTTCAATCTGATCAACCCTTTCTTTAATTTCACGCTGATGAAATCGGAGATGAAAAAAGACGGAACGATGGTGCGCAACTGGGAAAATCCCGAATTCATATCAAGCGGAGGTATTTATCTGGACAAGAAGGGTGTGGATTTAAACATCCTTTTTAAACAGGTGTCACTATTTAAAAATCAACGCTTTGCAAGTGTGTCTGCCGGTCTGCAACCACTTGGCGATTTTGTGGGAATAGATGTTACGGGAGGTTATACTTTTAAGTCAAAAATACCGGTGAGATGTTATTTCAAAGTACTGAATGTCAACGATAAAAGGTTTTCAACCGTGGTCGGTTATCCCGATTTTGGAAGAATGGTTTATTTTGGAGTAAACCTAAATTAAAGAATCCTTGAAAGGAATTTCTATATTTGATCCGTAACTAAGACTTATGGAATCTGGTTCTTCACATTCAGCGCCTGATATTAAAGATGAAGTAAAAGCCTTCAAATTTTTTTTTGAAGACTTTTATCCTTCTGTTTGTGTATTTGCCAATAAATATGTGAAGGATATGGATCTTGCAGAAGACATTACCCATGAGGCTTTCATTGAATTCTGGAAGATTAAAGAAAAGTTCGTTGATTTGAGGTCCAGAAAAGGTTTCATTTATACAGTAACCAGAAACAAATGCCTGAATTCAATCAAACAATGGAGCAATCAGGATAAAAAACTGAAGGCAGGACTTCCTTCAGAAGATTATTTTCATGAAATGGTAATGGAAGAAGAGACCTACCGGATTGTCCACCTTGCAGTCAATAAACTGGCTCCCCAAAGTCGCAGGATTATTTGTCTCAGTATGGAGGGGAAAAAAAATCAGGAGATTGCAGATCAACTGAATGTATCTATAAATACAGTGAAGACACTTAAAAAGAATGCATATGAAGAGCTACGAAACAGCTTGAAAGACCATGTTTTTGTTTTGTTCCTGTTCAACTACTTCCTAAACTAATTGCAAACTCCGATTGAGTTTTCATATTTTCCCGTTAAAATCTCTTTTTTTAATTAAAATAGAAAAGCTTATTCACCCGTTTGCATATTTTCGTTGTTATAGGTAATAGAGCTTTCTATTACGAAATAATGTGATTTTAAAGATTAGGATCCTGTCCAAATTAGATTGCCCACTTGATGATTATGGATATATTTAATTCTACGCTTGATATTTCGGCCTTAATTGCCCGTGACATAACTGGTCAATTGGACCGGCATGAGAAAGAGACACTTGAAAATTGGCTGGCAAGCTCCCGGAAAAATCAAATATTGTATGACAGGATCGTGAATAGCGAAAATTTTTCGAAACGGAATGAGCTTTATGATAATGTAGATATTCAAAAGAGGTGGAGCCTCATTGCAGCTGATCTGGATTTTCACACAAAAAGAAGGGGTATAACAAGACTTCTTCAATTTGCCGCAGCCATCCTGATCCCTCTGTTTATGGTTGTAACCGCTTATTGGTGTTTGAATTACCTTCCTGAAAATGAACAATCTGCCTCCGTAATTTCACGCGGAACACAGAATGCCATTTTGGTAATGGCAAGCGGTGAAAATGTGAACCTGGCCGAAGGTGAAAACAAAAAATATATAGAGAAAGACGGTACGGTTATCAGCAAAACCCAGACTGAACTGAACTATCCTGAACAATCAACCCAAACTAATAATGAGACCCCATTAAATACTTTGATCACACCTTGTGGCGGAGAGTACAGCCTGGTTCTCTCTGATGGAACCAGGGTTTATCTTAACTCAATGAGTAAACTGGTGTTCCCGGTCAGGTTCTTCGGTAATAAACGTGAGGTGACTCTGGAAGGGGAGGCATTTTTTGAAGTCGCTGCAAACAAATCAAAACCATTTATCGTGAATATTAAAGGTTTGCAGGTTGAGGTTTTAGGCACTTCTTTCAATATAAAGTCATATTATAATGATAATCAGTCATATACCACACTGGTTGAAGGGAAAGTGAAACTCAATTCAGGTAATCTTTTTTCTGACCAAATAGTTTTGGAACCAAACCAACAGGCAGTTTATGATAACTCTTCAGCGACTGTTGACATTCAGGCTGTTGATGCCAACCAGATCATTCAATGGACAAAAGGACGGTATTCTTTTACTGACCAATCATTGTATGAGATTATGAAAACCCTTTCAAGATGGTATCGTTTTACATATACATTTGAAGATGAATCATTAAAATCGATCAAATTTGAAGGAGGATTGAACAAATACGAAAGCATTAATCCGATTCTGGACATCATAGGCCGAACCGAAAAAGTAAAAGTATTGGTCAAAGGGGATGAAATTTTGTTCTCAAAAATTAAATAAAAAATACAGGAGATGCTTGGAACATCTCCTGCTAAAACATTTCTGGTGGTACAGAAATATTAATTACTAAACTTAGATGTAAAATTATGAAGAAAATGCATTTAAATGCCAATCCCTACGAGAAAAGCATTTTTAAAATCATTCGTGTAATGAAACTAGCTACCTTTATTCTATTGGCGGGATTTATGCAGGTTTCGGCCAGCATTTATTCACAAACAGCTAACATTAAGTTATCTGTTCGTGAGACAGCCTTTAGCGATGTTATTAAAGAGATCCAGAAACAGACTGAGTTCACCTTTTTCTTCAGTCCGGATGATGTGAGCAATATCATTGTCTCGGAGGTTGAGGTTGAAAAAGCAAGTCTTGAGAAAGTGCTCGACTTGTGTCTGGAAGGGACAGATCTTGAATACGAGATCGTTTACAAAGCAGTAATCCTAAAAAAGGCACAAGAAAAGGATGCCGGGGAAACTTTGTTGGCCGGACCGGAGGCACAACAACCCCAAAAAAGAACAATCACCGGAAAAGTAACAGATGTTAATGGTGCATCCATACCCGGGGCATCGGTAGTGGTCAAAGGTACCACGAACGGCATCATTACAAGTAATGATGGAAGCTACTCACTTAGTATTCCGGAGAATGCCACCATACAGTATTCCTTTGTGGGAATGAAAACACAGGAGGAAAAAGTCGGCAACCAAAAAGTTATCAATATAATGCTGTCTGAAGAGACAATCGGAATCGAAGATGTCGTAGTGGTAGGTTATGGCTCGCAAAAAAAAGTGACAGTAACCGGCGCAATAACGACGATTTCCACACAAGATCTTAAACAGAGTCCAACAACTAACCTATCGAATGCTTTGGCCGGTCGGATGTCGGGTATGATGGTGACGCAGTATAGCGGCGGGGAACCCGGAGTTGACCGAAGTTCGGTTATTGTCCGCGGTATGTCAACCCTTGGTAACAAAAACCCTATCGTGATCGTTGATGGTATTGAGCGCGATTTCCAATACCTTAATCCTGACGAGGTTGAATCCTTTACACTGCTAAAGGATGCATCAGCAACCGCAGTTTATGGTGTAAGAGGCGCCAATGGTGTCATCCTGGTAACAACACGAAGAGGAAAAACAGTGGATAGGGCCAACGTTACATTTAAAGCTTCTACGGGAATCTCTGCTCCGATTAAATTTCCTGAGTATCTGGGTTCGGCTGATTATGCCATGCTTTACAACGAAGCTAATCTGAATGATAACCCGCAAACCCCTAAAGCTCTTTTCACACAAACGCAGATTGATAATTACCGGATCGCAAAGGGAGATAACTCGGATGGATTAGGCTACAATGTCAATCTTTTCGATTATGCTTTCAAACCCAGTATGCAACAGGATTACAGCCTGAACATCCAGGGGGGGTCAAAAACGGCCAGGTATTTTATTCTGGTAGGTTATATGAACCAAAACGGCAACTATCAACATACAAATGACGGGCCTAACAATACCAATGCAGTCTTTAAAAGGTATAACTTCAGATCGAATATTGACATCAACATTACCCCCGAATTCTATGTAAAACTGAACCTGGGCGGACGAATCCAGAACAGGATAGCGCCCGGGACAACTGCTGCAAGGCTCATCACAATTGCCAATACACAGCCTTCTATTTACCCTGTTATCAATGAACGAAATGATAACCCCGCTAATGCGCTTTATAATTCGAAGCATCCTGAAGGATTGCTTTTCGGAACGGCTTTGTACCGTTATAACATGCTGGGTGAATTAGCCTATTCGGGATTTGAAAATTATTATGACACCTATATGGAAGGTAGCTTTGCGATGGGATACAACCTTGATTTCCTCACAAAAGGGTTGAAATTTGAGACTCAGTTTTCCTATGATATTCATGCCGGCAACATGATTGACAGAAAAATCCCTCATGAGACCGAAGGTTACAGGGAATATGGCGGATATGCAACGTTTTTCCCAACAGTCGGAGTGGATGTCCTGATGAATGGCGGGCATTATCAGGGTGCATATTCATCTCCCCGACGTGTGGATAACAATACGATGAGCAACGGTGTAACCAACGCGGCGCCCGAACGAAAAAACGACTTCCAGTCGACGTTAAATTATGCCAGATCTTTCGGGCATCATAACGTTTCCGGACTCTTGTTAATTCGTCAATCGGTTCGCGTGTACAACAACGATATACCTTATGCAACTCAGGGACAAGCCTTACGCGGCACCTATAATTATGCTGAGAAATATCTTTTTGAATTCAATGCTGCCTACAATGGTTCTGAAAACTTTGCAAAGGGGCACAAATATGGATTTTTCCCGGCGGGAGCTATAGGATGGGTTGTGAGTAACGAAGCTTTTATGAAAAAGAACCATGTTGTAGATTATTTAAAACTAAGGGGATCTTTCGGTATAGTTGGAAATGACCAACTTCCGGGAGCAAGATTTGGGTACATGCAATTCTATACTACCAACGGCAACACCTACAATATAGGGATGGACCAGAATTCTGGCGTTCCGGCAGGTGTTTATGAGGGAGCGCTTGCAAATCCATTATTGACTTGGGAAAAATCCAAAAAAGCAAATTTCGGTATCGACACCCGAATTCTAAAAAACAGGTTAAACTTTACCGCCGATGTTTTTTATGAACGTCGCAGCCAAATCTTAAATATACCCGGACAGAACTATGCAAAAGATATATCCGCAGTTGTAGGGTTAAGCGCTCCTCAGATAAATATTGGAGTCGTCGATAACAAGGGTATCGACTTTGAGCTTGCATGGAATGATAAAATTGGGAAAAACTTCTCCTATTACATCAAGCCGAACATGTCATTTGCCCGAAACAAAATTATATTCCTGAACGAAGTTGACCACATTGCCCCTGATGGCAAACAGGTTCCTACGGCTTACCGCACAGGCAAACGTATCGGGGAACAGTTTCTTTATCAATTTGATCACTTTATAAAAGACCAGGCAGAAGCTGATGCAATTAATGCAGCAGGCTACCAACCATGGAGTACGAAATTAATCCCCGGAGATGTCGTTTATAAAGATCAGAATGGCGATGGCAAGATTACAGACCAGGAAGACAGAATTTCGATGGGTAATCCAAGAAATCCGGAAATTCAGTTTGGTGTACCAATTGGTGTTTCTTACAAAGGGTTTGATGCAAGCTTATTGTTTCAGGGGGCCGCGCTGGTTAGCGTTGAGTTAACTGATGCCGCATCCTGGGACTTTCCAACTTATGGACAGGATATTATCGGAAGGGTGAAGGACCTGCATTTAGATCGTTGGACCCCGGCGACAGCCGCAACCGCGACTTATCCTGCCTTACATTATGGACCCTATCTAAATAATAAGAACTCACAGAATTCGCTCTTTTTTGCGGATGCATCCTACATTCGGATGAAGAGTGTGGAGATCGGTTATTCTGTTCCTTCTAAAATTATGAGGAAACTTGGATTTACAAAGGCCCGTTTTTATGTTCAGGGGTTAAACCTGATAACGTGGGATAAATTAAAAAAATACGATGTTGATCCTGAAACAAATACCGGGGGCGACTGGTATCCGATTCAACGCGTTGCTAGTATTGGTGTTGAAGTAACATTTTAATTGATTGAATTATGAAAAAAAGAATATGCTTTTCTAATACACTACTAATCAGCACTGTATTATTAATTTTTATGTCGTGCGCAAAGGTTCTCGACAGAGTCCCGGATAGTCAGATTTCGGAAGAAATTGCTTTTGCTTCCTGGGACAAGGTGAATGGTATGGCAAATACTTTGTACCGTGAAATGCGTGATCGTGACAAAGGAATTGTAACACTCCAGGATTTTTCTATGGCTGGAATTACCGACGAATGCAAAGGGACCAAAGTAGAAACTGCCATCCCCGACCAGTTTAACTTTGGATCATTCGGTCCGTCTATCGGAATGGCAGGTACAACGCAGGGTAAAAATATTTCTATCTATTGGGGCAATTATTACGGCTCAATTCGTAGAACGAATGTATTTCTTTCAGGAGTTGAAAAATACAAATCACCTGATAACCCGCTTACACCCGGCGACTTAAAAAATCGTATTGCAGAAGCCCGTTTCATTCGTGCTTACCTGCATTTTCTCGCTACGCGATGGTATGGTGATGTTGTTTACATGGATTATGTGGCTGATTTAGCGGGTGATTTAAAATTTGTCCGCCTTTCCTGGCCTGATTTTGTAAAGAAGATTTTAGCGGATCTTCAATATGCTGCGGACAATTTGCCGGTCCGGCACCTGGATCTTGAATATGGCAGGGTAGACAAGGGCGCCGCCCTGGCATTGAAAGCGATTATCCTTTATATGAATGCAAGTCCGATGTACAATGGAGGTAAATTGCCCGGCAATGATACCCGGGTTGGCAAAAGCGCTTATGCCACCTACGACAAAGAAAAATGGAAATTGGCAGCCGATGCAGCCAAAGCAGTAATGGATCTTCAAAATTCCGGGGCTCCGCGATATTTCCTCTATACCGGTAAAAGCAATACTTTTCAGGCCGAAAGTAACAACATGGTATATGCCAGAATTAAACAAATTTATATTGATGCTCCGTCAATTCAAAATGAGTGGATCCTGGTTATGCCGAACTGCAAAGCTGAATCATGGCAAGGCGACCATATTCCCCCATCATATGGAGGCGCTGCCAGACTACAACCCCTTCAGGAACAAGTCGATGAATATGAATTTATTGGCAAAGACGGATACGGATATGCCACCTATGATCCTCAGGCCAAAGCCAAGGGTTATGATGATGACCTGCCCTATGTCAACCGTGATCCCCGCTTCTATTCTGATATAATGTTTCATGGTTGCACTTATCAAAATAAAATTATCAACACAGCAACGGGTAATGATAAACTTGGGGCCAGTAATGCGACATTAACCGGATATTACCTGCGCAAATTTTTCCATGAAGACTGGAAGCGAAGCGGAAACTGGCCACTCCATTTCCCGATGTTGCGCCTTCCTGAAATTCAGTTGATCTATGCAGAGGCAATGAATCAATATGCCGGACCAAGCCAGCAAGTTTATGATGTATTGAATACGCTTCGCGCCCGCTCTTTCATGGTTCCTGTACCTCCCGGCCTGAATCAGGCTGCGCTTCATAAATACATCCAAAGGGAGCGCCGCGTTGAACTTTTCTATGAAAACAAGCGCTATTTTTATGCCCGTTGGAATTTAGAACCGGATTCCCCTGCAGAGCTCGCCCAGGAAACTGCCTCCGAAGCATCCCCAACCCCGGATTTGTTCTGGCCTTATCCCAGAACCCAGCGCGTTGTACATGGTGCCAAGCCTGTAGCAGATCCAACCGGGAAAATGGTTGTAGGCGGAGTAACTTATAAGATGGAACGATTTAAACTGGAAGACCGTGTTTTTACCTCTAAAAACTATTTCTGGCCTTTGGTTCAAAGCGAAATAACCAATACTCCGTCGTTAATACAAAGTCCGAACTGGTGATAATTAGATGAAAATAATGAAAAGAGAGATTGATTAGTTAAATTTAGTCAGTCTCTCTTTTTTTAAAATTACTCAATATGAAAAACCTTTCATTCCTTTTCCTTGTCGTCGGAATGCTTTGTCCGGCATTATTGTTTGCACAACAGATTGATAAAAGGGAAAAATACGACATCTCCAAAGATAAAGTATTGTATACCATTGGCTATGCCCACCTCGACACCGAATGGAACTGGGAATATCCCACCACCATCAATGAATACATTAAAAATACCATGGAGGATAACTTTAAACTTTTCGAAAAGTATCCCGACTATGTATTCAATTTTACCGGATCCCGCCGTTACAACATGATGAAAGAGTATTATCCTGAATCCTATATAAAGGTAAAGGATTACATTAAGCAGGGAAGATGGTTTATTTCCGGTTCATCTGTCGATGAAGGTGAAGTCAATGTCTCATCATCCGAATCTGTTCTCCGCCAGGTCCTCTATGGAAACCTCTATTTCAAAAGAGAATTTAACAAGGAGAGTTATGACTACATGCTTCCCGACTGTTTCGGATTTGTGGCGACCATGCCTTCCGTCTGGAGCCACGCCGGACTGTTGGGTTTCTCAACCCAGAAATTAACCTGGCGCTCCACCAACGGTGTTCCTTTTAATGTTGGTGTATGGGAAGGCCCCGATGGTAAAGGTTTACTGGCGGCCTTAAATGCAACAAGTTATACCAGCGATGTCGTTGAAAGGCTCGACAAAGACAAAGCATGGACTGCAAGAATGGAAAGCAACATCAAAAAATACGGCGTTTCCTTCGATTTCCGTTACTACGGCGTCGGAGATACCGGCGGCGCTCCCCGGGAAAAGGACGTTGCCAACGCCGTTGGCAGCCTTAAACACGATGACAGCAACTTTAAAGTCGTGTTAACCGCATCGGATCAGATTTTCCGGGATATTACGCCCGCGCTCCGTGACAAACTGCCGACTTTTGCCGGTGACTTGCTACTCACCGAACACAGCGCCGGGTCCATGACCTCGCAATCTTTTATGAAACGTGCCAACCGGAAGAACGAACAACTTGCAAAATCGGCCGAACAGCTCGCCTCATTGGCTGACTGGCTGGGCGGCGCTTCCTATCCGGTGAATAAACTGAATAACGCATGGGACCTCGTTTTGGGCAGCCAATTCCACGATATCCTTCCGGGTACGAGTACTGTTCTGGCCTATAACTACGCCTGGAATGATGAATTTATCGCCATGAACGGATTCTCCGAAGTCATAAAAAATTCGGTAAGCGCTATTGCACACGATTTGAATACACAGGTGACAGGCAAAGCAGTCGTTGTTTATAATCCGGTTGCCATCAGCCGGGAAGATGTTGTCACGGCTGAACTCAGTTATCCGAAAATGCCGGTCGGCATTGCTGTATTTGATAAAAACGGCGTTGTTGTCCCTTCCCAAATTATCTCTTCAAAAGAGAATAAACTGAAAATTATTTTTCTGGCTCAACTGCCGTCAGTCGGAATTTCGGTCTTTGACGTTCGTGAAGCTCCTGTTGCCGCCTCAACATCAGCGCTGACAGTTAAGGATCAAACACTGGAAAACAATTATTTTATAGTAGAAGTGGATGCAAACGGCGATATATCAAGCATCTATGACAAAACAGCTTCGAAAGAGGTGCTGTCAAAACCGGCCTCATTGCAATTCCATCAGGAACGCCCTTCGCAATGGCCGGCATGGAACATGGACTGGAATGACCGCAAGAATCCTCCTTTCGACTTTATGAACAAAGAGGTTACGGTAAAAATTGCCGGGCAGGGACCGGTTCGTGTTGCATTGGAAATTACCAAAAAAGGACAGAACTCAGCCATCACCCAAATCATCAGTCTTGCAGCAGGTCAGGCCGGCAAGCGGATTGAGGTATGCAATAAGATCGACTGGCAATCGAAAGAGGTGTCATTGAAAGCTGCTTTCCCTACAACCGTATCCAATGAATTTGCCACTTATGGTCTGAATACCGCCGCCATCCAGCGCACCAACAACAACGAGGTTAAATTTGAAGTACCCGGAAGGCAGTGGATCGACCTTACCGACCGGCCGAACAACTATGGTGTTTCCATTTTGGAAGATTGCAAATATGGTTCAGACAAGCCTGATGACAAAACGCTGCGGCTCACGCTGATGTATACGCCAAAAGCCAACTCGTATGTTTATCAGGGATCCCAGGACTGGGGTATCCATGATGTGAAATATGCCATTTATGCCCACTCCGGCGATTGGGTATATGCCGGGACACCCTGGCAGGGCAGTTTTTTGAATGCTCCGCTTGTTGCTTTCGAAACTTCCAAACATGAAGGCGCTATGGGGAAAGAGATTTCCCTGCTTCAAATCAATTCTGACAAGGTGGATGTGATGGCATTCAAAAAAGCCGAAGAGAGTGGTTATTACATCGTCCGTTTTAACGAATTGTACGGCAAAGATGCCAAAGGCATTAACGCCAGCTTTGCTGGTAAGATCACCGATGCGTATGAGGTCAACGGCCAGGAGCAAAAGATTGGCGCTGCAAATTTCAACCAGGGCAGCCTGAACTTCGACATGACAAAATTCCTTATCCGCAGTTTCGCTGTTAAGTTGGAACCGTCTGCTGTTACCATGGCAAAACCGGTTCAGCAAAGCGTGGAAATTCCATACAATGAAGATGTGATCAGTTTTGATAAGAACCGTACTGATGGCAATATGATCAACGGTCTTTCTTTGCCGGCTGAATTGGTTCCTGCTTCCATCACCAGCGAGGATATTACCTTCCGGACAGGGAACAGCGCTGACGGACAAAACAATGTCGTTGCTGCAAAGGGACAGAAAATTAACCTTCCAGCCGGGGATTTCAACAAAGTGTACATTCTTGCTGCGGCAACGGCTGATACGAAGGATAAACTTAAAATCGGAAGCCATACAGTTCCTTTCAATATTCAGGATTGGACCGGTTGGATCGGACAGCATTACGGCCGTAAACTCTACTTTAACGACCTTAAAGTTGCCGAAATAACCAATCCCTATGCCAAAACCGACAACATTGCCTGGTACGCATCCCACCGTCATTCACCCAAAGCCAATGATGCCTATCAGTACAGCTACCTGTACAAATATGAGTTCAATCTGCCGAAAGGGGCAAAATCAGTGACGCTGCCCAACAATGACAAAATCAAGATTTTTGCCATCACGGTAGTTAAAAATGCAAATGAAGACATCGCACCGCTGCAGCCGCTGTATGATGATTTTAAAGACAGCAAACCGGCCCGGCTAAGGACAAGAGAATACATCACTCCTGAACTGCAGGCGGTTAAATTTGTTCAGAAGCCGCTGTTTACCAGCAATCCTGACTCACGGTTCACGAATAATTCAAGATTCAAGTCCTATTTGAAAAGTCTTGGAATGGATACTGTAATTACCAAAACTCTTCCTTCGATGGATGATTATGCCGATTTGAAATCCGGGAATAAAGTAAGTGCTGTCTATTATGCTACGGGTAAATCATCGGCAGGCAAGGATTTTCAGCAGGTCAAAATGGATATGTCGCAGATCCTTGATGCGCAATCCGGAAAACTTGCTGATACCATCTGGTTTGATAACGGAGAAGGTCGGTATGTAATTGATCTGCAGAAATCTGTTTCGGTCGACAAGATCAATTTTTACCTTGATCAGTTCAGGGCACGCGGAAGCCAGGTGTTCAGCATCTGGATTTCGGAAAATCCGGCTGAGATGATGGGTGATCCAAAAACAGGCGGCTGGAAATATGTCGGTGTTTATGGTTCAGGCGGAAGAGGCGGCATGGGCGCTTCCGGTACATCCATGCAATTTGACAACAACCTGAAAGGTCGTTACCTCCTGTTTCTAACTGATGGAAGGTGGCATGGGAATGACTACCTGAAACAGGTGGATATTTTTGTGAAATAATATTGCGGCAACAATGAAGACAACCATTTATAAATCTGAGTATAGCGATTGGATTGTGCAGCTGAAACAGAAATTTCAGCAAAGCCAGATTAAAGCGGCAATACAGGTCAACAACGAATTGCTCAAGTTTTATTGGGTATTGGGAGCGGACATTGTAGAAAAGCAGGCGAAGGCAGGTTGGGGAAGCAAATTTCTAAAACAATTGAGCGCAGATCTATTGGATGCTTTCCCCGATATTAAAGGATTTTCTCTTTCGAATATCAAATATATCCGACAGTGGTATCTGTTTTATAATCACGAAAATATAATTGGCCAACAACTTGTTGGCCAATTGCCGGACTCATCTTATCATCCAAATAGTGAAACCATAAAAGGGCAACAAGCTGTTGCCTTTTTAACCCATACAACCATTGAACAGCTTTTTCAAATTCCCTGGGGACATCATATTGCAATTTTTTCCAAAAGTAAAACTGTCCATGAGGCGCTCTATTATGCATTGAATACAACCAAACATGGTTGGAGCCGCTCAGTTCTGGTACACCAAATCGAATCAGGTCTATATAACCGCGAAGGGAAAGCCATCACAAATTTCAGCCAAACATTACCCGCCGCACAATCAGATCTGGCACAACAGACATTAAAAGACCCATACGTTTTCGATTTCTTCACCATGCGAGCAGATTTCAATGAACGTGAATTGGAAAAGAACCTCATAGACCACCTCACCAAATTTCTTCTGGAACTGGGCGCCGGATTTGCATATATAGGAAATCAAGTACCAATAAAAGTAGGAGACCGCGATTTCTCAATGGATTTGCTTTTTTATCAAACACGCTTGCATTGTTATGTCGTAATAGAACTGAAAAAAACAGATTTTGAGCCTGAACATGCCGGAAAGCTTAATTTTTACATTAAAGCAGTGGATGAACAATTCCGACAAAAAGGAGATGAACCAACCATCGGACTTCTGCTTTGCAAAAGCAAAGATAAATTAGTCGCCGAATATGCTTTAAGCGATATTCACAAACCAATGGGAGTATCTGAATACCATTTAACACAAATCCTACCAGACAAACTGAAATCAAGTTTACCGACGATTGAAGACATTGAAGCCGAATTCAAAAAAAAATAATGTATGAAAAACGTATGCCGACTGTTTTTTCTGTTCTGCTTCTGCTTGTTTTCTCTTTCGGGCGCAGCCCAAGGAGATAAAAACCTTAAAAGAGCTGACAAAACCTTAAACAACATCAAGGCCTTTTATCAGGCCGGGCAGAAATTTCTTTTCAACGAAAATTACCTGAACGACGCCAAAGCAGAAGTTACCTATCTGGTCTCTAAGGATACTTCGGCACGAAAAAAGGTCGCTTATCTTTGGCCAACTTCCGGGGTCTTTTCAGGAGTGAACGCATTGTTGAAAACTACGCACGACAAGAAATACGCTGTTTACCTGAACGATACAATAATTCCGGGAATAGGAAAGTACTTCGACAATACCCGTACACCATTTTGTTTCCAATCTTATATTGCGGATGCCGGACATTCCGACCGTTATTACGACGACAATGTCTGGCTGGCCATCGATTTCCTGGAGTCTTACCATTTGACCGGTAACAAGAAATATCTGGAAAAATCGCTTCTAACCTGGCAGTTCATCATCAGCGGATGGACGGAAGAACAGGGAGGCGGCATTTTCTGGTGCGAACAGAAAAAAGCATCAAAAAACACCTGTTCCAACGCCCCTACAGCTGTGCTGGCATTCCAGCTTTTTGAAACCACAAAAGACAGCCTCTATTTCAAATGGGGACAAAAAATTTACGACTGGACAAAAGCCAATTTACAGGACCCCTCAGATTATCTCTACTTTGACAATGTTTCCCTGTCGGGGAAAATCAGTAAGGCAAAATACGCCTACAACAGCGGGCAGATGCTGCAGGCAGCAGCGCTTCTGTATAAGCTTACAGGGAAGGTAATGTATCTGAATGAGGCGAGAATTATTGCCAAATCGGCCATCCAATATTTTGCCGAAGATTTTGTTATACCCGAAGGAAATCACATAAGGCTCTTCAGAAACAGGGGAAACTGGTTTGTCGCCATACTCATGAGAGGTTATACTGAGCTATACGAATTGGATAAAAATGAGGAATACCTTCGGATCTTTCAAGACAACATGGATCATGTATGGAATCATACCCGAAGTGAAGAAGGACTGTTTTCGAAGGACTGGAGTGGTCAGGGCAGCGTAGTTAAACGCAAATGGCTGTTGGACCAGGCGGCTTTGGTGGAGATGTACGCGTCGCTGGGAAAATATTTCAATTAACAATTGCAAAAGACAGGTTACAACAGAACAACCCGTTTTGGCAAAAAAGGGGGATGACCGCCGCATCGACGGGGATATTTTTACCTCTGCGGTAAGTATGCGCCTGAAATGAGTTATGCATCCGGAAATTATGATGCCGTAAAAGCAGGCGGTGAAAACTATGCGGAGTTGTGCGTTTTAGCCTACAGACAGGCCATTGCTGCCCACAAACTGATTAAAGACAGGGAAGGAAATACAACCTGGTTTGGGACAAATTGCTTGGTTTGAATATTTTTGATCCGGTTGTAGCCTCCAAAGAGATTGCTTTTTACCTTACCAGGCAGAATATCTATGGCTTGCCGCTTGACAATCGCAAGACCTACACCAAATCGGATTGGATTATCAGGACTGCAACCTTCGCTGACAACAAGGAAACTTTCAGTAAATTCATCGATCCGCTACATAAGTCCTTCAATGAAACGAAAAGCTGTGTTCCGATGACAGATTGGTTCGAGACAACCAATGCTTCACAGGTTGGATTTCAGGCTCGTTCGGTGGTTAGCGGGTACTTTATTAAAATGCTTCTGGAGAAAAACAAAAGGTAAAAGCGGGTGAAAAGACTGCACCCATCCTCAAAGGGATCAAATCACTTGAAACAGGATTGTTCGGGGTGATCAAAATTATCATGAAAGTTGCACCCATCGGCGCTTTCGGCGCCATGAGCTTCACGGTAGGAAAATATGGGCTTGGCTCGCTGGCCTCGCTTGGACAATTTATTAGTGACTGGTTTTTAAAATTCCGATTTTATTATGCATTAGTACTTTCCATTGGTTATTATAACCGCGGAAAATAGATATTATAATGTATGATATATCAATTATATTATAGATATTTGTGCTGATATATCAATTGTTATGAAACGAACATGTTGCTTCACAACACCCAAGGGCATGATAATAATTTTCTGCAACATGGAGTTCCATACTGCCATTAAAAAACAAATTATTATAGTATGAAATCAAAAGGAACAGCATATTCTCAAAAGCAGAAAAATATCCTGGCAACACTTGGTGAGAATATTAAGTTAGCCCGTTTGCGTCGGAAGCTATCGGTTCGTTCGATGGCTGAGCGTGCCGGTGTTGCTACATCCACCTTTGGAAATATAGAAAACGGTTCTCCGTCCGTCTCATTGGGAAATTATTTACAGGTATTATCCGTTTTACGGCTCGAAGAAGATTTGTTATTGATAGCTGATAAAGATCCTGTAGGCAGACAAATTCAGGATGCTGGTCTGATGGTAAAGAAAAGAGCTCCAAAGAAGAAAATTACAGTATCAGCTATAGATCACGTTATTGATAGAGGAAATTCTGAAAATCCCGAGTTCAAATAATCTGCTATGAAAAGGAATACAGAAAAGGAGGCATTTGTCTATGCCGATTGGTATATGTTTGATTCACCAAGGTTAGTGGGAAAGCTGTATTTTTCATCACTTCGTGGAAAGGCCGTGTATTCTTTTGATTATGACAAGGAATGGATAAAAACCGGAATTGTAATTGATCCGGAATTGCCTCTTTTCCCGGGATTACATTATGCATCACCCAATGAAAATTTTGGAATCTTCAAAGATTCATCCCCCGACCGCTGGGGGCAATTATTGATGAAGCGAAGAGAAATTCTTTTATCTAAAATTGAAAGAACAGAGCCACGTACATTTTCCGGGATTGATTATTTATTGGGAGTCCATGACACTCATCGGATGGGCGGCCTCCGTTTTAAAGAACATGAGGGCGGAGAATTTCTGAGTAATGACAGAGAACTTGCTGCACCTCCCTGGACTTCACTTCGTGACCTTGAATATGCAGTAGCACAATACGAGAAAAACTCAGATTTGTTAGATGAAATCTCCCTGAAATGGATAAATCAATTGATCGCTCCCGGTTCGTCATTAGGTGGCGCTCGTCCCAAAGCCGATGTTATTGACACAAGAGAGAAGCAATGGATTGCAAAATTTCCAAGCAGAAAAGATGATTCGGATGTTGGTTTGTGGGAAATGATTGTGCATGAATTGGCTATACAAGCAAAAATGATCGTTCCGAATGCGAACATAAAAAAAATGGGTTCCGCTTATCATACATATTTATCTCAGCGTTTCGACAGGACAGAAACCAACCGAAGGATTCACTATGCTTCGGCAATGACTTTGCTGCAACACACTGATGGAGAAGATGCAGATAATGGTGTTAGTTATCTGGAGTTGGTGTACTTTATCAAATCGGAATGTGCCAATGTTTCAACCAATCTGGAAGAACTCTTCCGAAGGGTTTTGTTCTCGGTTTGCGTTTCAAATACAGATGATCATCTACGAAATCACGGGTTTATCTTTATGGAAGAAGGTTGGACATTATCGCCGGCATTTGATATCAATGCCAACGAGACAGGAACCGGGTTAAAACTCAACATTGATGAAGAAGATAATTCACTGGACATTGACCTGGTTATGCGTACAGCTCCTTACTATTTACTGTCCTAAAAACGTGCAAATGAAATAAAAACCGAAGTCGTACGAGCCGTTTCTACCTGGCGAAAAGTTGCAGCAAAATATAAAGCTCCACCTTCCGAAATTGAACGAAAAGCAAAAGCTTTTCGGGTTTAACTACATCGGAAGCTTAAACCGCATCACTACCTCGCCCGTTTGTTTGTTGACTTCTATCGTCTGGTTTTCCAATCCAAGGTCTTTGCCTGTCGACATTTTGAAAAGTCCGGCAAGGAACTGCATGCCGCAATTCATCACCTGCTCAATCTCCTGGGCCTTTTCTTCCCGGAGCTGGCTACTTTCTGCATGTGCCTGTGAAGGAGTTTCCTCTGGTGTAGGTGATGAAATTTCTTCTTTTTGTAACTCCTCCTCCAGTTCTAATGATAAGTCGATCATGCTCGGTTCGGAAAGGGTTTCGGCCACTGAAGGAATTTCTTCCGGAATTGTGGCCTTTGTTGCTTCTAATGCTTCAGTATTTTCTGTTTCCAGAATAAACGCTTCAAGTTGTTGAATGAATTGGGATCTGCCTTTGGTAGAAAAATCCACAAAATTGGTTTTGCTCGAACTATCTAATACCCCATCGAAGAGATTTTGCTTGACCAGAAGTCCTGAAGCGATTTGTTGTTCAATCGAGTTTCGGGTAATAAAATTAAAAATGGTGAGTTTGTTGCTTTTCTGTCCCAGGCGGTCAATGCGGCCAATCCGCTGGTTCTTCTTGGCCGGATTCCACGGTAGTTCAAAATTAATCAGCGTATCTGCAACCTGAAGGTTAAGTCCGGATCCACCCGCTTCTGTCGACAAAAATATTTTACATTGGGGGTTATTTTCAAATTTTTTGATTAGCTCTCCCCGAAGTTTCACTGGTACACTGCCGTTGAGTTCGGCAAATCCGATGTTGTTTTCGCGCAAAATATGTCCGATCAACTTGTGCACTTTTATCCATTCGGAGAAAATTATGATCTTGCGGTCGGAATTGGCAACATCCAGTTTTTCGAGCAGAATGTACTTCAACTCCTCCAGTTTTGGTGATTCGTTGGTCTCTTCGTCGATCAGATAGGTCGAGTCACACACCATTCGCATGCTCGCCAAAAGGAGCTGCAATTTTTGAAGGTCGTAAGGCGTGAGAAATTTCTTGCGAACGATGTTTGCAATACCTTGAGTATAACTCGCATGGTAATCAGCTTGTAATGGGGAGAGTTCGACCGGAACGTTTATCTGGGTAACGTTTGGCAATTGGTCAAGAACTTTCCTTTTTTCGCGGCGGATCAATATAGGATCCAATCTTTTGTTTAGTTTCTGCAGATTGTAATAGCCGTTTATTTTATTCTGCTTTTCGGGGTCGAACAGGCAATGTTGGTAGGAGAATTCCCACAAAGGCCCAAAGAAGGCAGGATTTATCGCACTTACAACAGAGAAGATATCAATCAACCTGTTTTCAATCGGAGTTCCTGTAATGACCAGCACGTGCTTAAACTGCAATTTGCTGATGGAAGCTGCTGTTTTAGTTTCGTAGTTTTTGATCCGCTGGGCTTCGTCAAGGATCACAAAATCGAACCCTGCTTTGTTAAGCGCTACCTGGTCGCGAAGAATCGTTTCATAATTAACGATAAAAAAGAAGTGATCATTGTCCTTGTATTGTTTTTCCCGCTCATCAGGGAATCCTTCAATGACCAAAGCCTTTTCATCCGAAAACTTTTCAATCTCTTTTTTCCATTGTTCTTTGAGGGATGCAGGGCAAACCACAAGGGTCTTCCTGAAATCAAAAATCTTCTTCTTCAGGATGGCTGTTCCGATAGCCTGGATGGTTTTTCCCAATCCCATCTCATCCGCAATGATAGCAGATTTACGAAAAAGAGCAAAATCGATCCCTTCCTTTTGATAGGGGAATAGTTCGGCTTTGAGGCTAGAGAAATCCGGCATATATGCTTTTCTCAAATTTTCGAGCATCTCTTCTTCATACGCTGCTTCAACTTTCTCGCGTACTTCGATCCTGATACGGATAAGCGGAAAATTACCCGACTCTTCGATAAAACCCAGAAATTGTTTGACGCCAGCGTCCTCAATAAACTTAGATTTTTTGAAATACTTCGAAATTAAAAGTTGTTCGCCAATTGGCATCCTTTGAGGGTAATGCCAGGTAATTTTATAGTCATTGAGCGGATCACAAAATATTTCTATATATGGATAGTTTTTCTTTAATTTTTCAAACAAGATCTTGTCTTCCTTTAACTTGCTGAATGCAAAAATAATGTGCTTGGTTGTGCCAAGTTTGTTAAAGCGGGAATCCATGCTGTCGCTGTAACCTGTTTCATTTTCGAAATCCCTTAAAAAGATTCTGTATTTGACACCTTGTTCATTGGTCAGGGTGTGATCACCGTAAATATTGGAGGCCCACTTAATCCGGTAGTTCGCATTGGCGGCCTTTTGGCGCCGTTCCTGCATCACCCTTTTGATCATACCTTCCCTCGAATATTTCTTGTGTTCGATCGGCTCTTTGGGGTCAAGGATCCTAAGTTCATGGTCAATTTGAAGAAGGCAGGCGTAAGCGAAACGATCCCAGCCAGTACGTTCACCATTTTTTTCAGGGATCACATCGTTGTCAATAATATGGAGCGTATATTCATCCTGCTCAATACCAGGTTGGGTATTTACGATCAATTCAAACATGACTGCAGATTGTGACAAGAGCTGGCAATCATTGTTGTTGAATGAAATTTCGCCTAGGGTCAGTTCATTCTTGTCCAATAATTTTTGAATCTTAGGCAGCTGATTGTTAATCAATATCTTGATGTCCATATTTCTATTTTTACCTCTATAAAGTTTGACTAAATTTATACGACCAAATGATCTGTTTCTATTTTCAAATATACAATTACTTGAGAAAGTGGAAAAATTAAAATGTAGGGAAGTAAGCCTTGACAGAAAAACTTGATCAGAAAAACGAAAATTATTTTGGTACTCCGTGGGGACTATAATCTGAATACAGTTTTGTATATTTTCACTGACCCCAAAGCGCTAAAAATATGGAACTACCAGTTTACCGGATGGGAAAGGGAGGATCCCCTCCTCCTAGGCACCGACAGGTTTATGAGCGAGGCGAGGGCCATCACCAACCTGATCGGCAATTCCGTTGCAACGGTAGTGGTGGCAAAATGGGGAAAGGAGATTGACAGAGAGGGAGTAAGGCCGACGATAGGGTCAAACTATTTTTGAGGAACGGCGAATTTTAGTAAATTTGATTTTCCGTCATGTGAAAATTCCAAAGAAATAATTCAAATGACCACACGAAGAAAAGCATTGAAAAACGGGCTTGCAGTAACAACCATAGCATTACTGTTCCCGCGGAAGGTATTGAACGGAATGCTGGAATCATCTGATGCCACTTTTCCGGTCAGGGCCATTACCAAAGGGCCGAAATTTCATTGGTTCGGATACTATGATAAACTCCAGTTCGATCCGTCCAACCGTTATGTGCTGGCAATGGAGGTGGATTTCGAACATTGTTCGCCCGAAGCTAATGATGAGATCCGCGTCGGGATGGTTGACCTTCAGGACAACGACCGCTGGATTGAACTTGGCTCAAGCAAAGCATGGGGATGGCAGCAGGGTTGCATGCTGCAGTGGATTCCGGGCTCATCAGAAGAAATCATCTGGAACGACCGGGAAGGGGATCATTTTGTCAGCCGCATTTTAAACATTAAAACCGGGGAAAAGCGGACCCTTCCCAATGCAATTTATGCGCTGAGTCCGGATGGCAAAAGTGCAATCGGCACTGAATTTTCGCGCATACAGAATCTTCGCCCTGGCTATGGATATGCCGGTGTTGCGGATCAACATGAAAATACAAAGGCTCCCGAAGAAATCGGGCTTTACCGCCTGGATCTTGAAACAGGTAAAAGTAAATTGCTATTCAGCCTTGCTGATATGGCTTTTATACCCCACAACGGAGTTTCGGTAGCAGATAATTTCCATTGGTTTAACCATTTGCTGGTAAACAACGACGGTACGAGGTTTACCTTCCTGAATCGCTGGAGGCCGCAGCGGATGGAGCGGCAAAAAATGGCTTCAGGGGGATTTATCACAAGGATGTTTACTGCCTCAATGCAGGGAGATGATTTGTATTGTATTGACCCCTCAGGCTTTACTTCGCATTTTATCTGGAGGGATCCCTCGCATATCAATGCTTTTACCAAGCCGCAGGGTCAACCGCAGGGTTTTTATATTCTTCAGGACAAGACCGGCAAATGCGAAAGGATGGGGGCCGAAAAAATGCCGGTAAACGGACACCAGACCTATCTGCCAAAAGGCAACGGACAGGAATGGATCCTGTGCGACAACTATGCAAATTCCCGCGACAGGCACCAGAAACCCTATATTTACCACATACCTTCCGACCGGCGTACCGATATCGGACATTTCCTTTCGCCTGAAATATATACGGGAGAGTGGCGTTGTGATTTGCATCCGCGGATAAGCCATAACGGCAACATGGTCTGTATTGATTCTCCCCACGGGGGAAACGGAAGACAGTTGTATTTGATTGATATCGGTAAGATTAGCTGAATAAATGTAATTTTAAATGATTTAATTTGAAGATAGTTTTGGATTTATACCCCCCAAATATATTATGATTTATATAACGTGAATGAGATGAAAAAAAATCAATGGATCAATGGAGGTCTGATCTTCCTTTTTAGTTTACTTTTCATGAATCTGAATGCACAAATGAGTGGTGCAAAAATAGGTTCGTTTGACCAATTTTCGGATATCGGCACTCCGGAGATCGCCGGAAAGGCAAGTTTCAGCGAGCCTTCCCAGGCATACCATCTTTCCGGTTCCGGATCAAACATCTGGTTTGGCCAGGACAGCTTTTCCTTCCTTTCAAAGAAAATGAACGGCGATTTTATCCTGCAAACCCGTGTCCGCTTTGTAGGGGAAGGGCATGAACTTCACCGCAAAACCGGACTGATGATACGGAAATCAACGGCTTCCAACGCTGCGGTCGTTGCGTGTACAGTACACGGTGACGGTTTAACCTCCCTGCAATACCGTGTTGCCGCAGGTGATACCATGAAAGAGGTGAAATTTACCATCAAAGGACCTGATGTGCTTCAACTGGAGAAGAAAGGCAAGACCTTTACCATGTCGGTAGCACATTTCGGTGAGGTGTATGAGGTCCAAAAAATTGAAAACATGGATCTGGGAGCAGATTTATTGTCCGGATTGTTTATCTGCGCCCATACCAATAAATTTTCGGAAGAGGTTGAATTCAGCAATACACGGATTTTCAATACTGCTCCCGAAGACATGGTTCAGTACAAATCCTATCTGGGCAGTCTGCTGGAGGTAATGGATGTTTCAAACGGACACCGCCAGGTACTGGCTGGCGCTGAAGGTTCCTGGCAGGCGCCCAACTGGACACCCGACGGGAAAACATTAATATACAATTCAAGTGGCAAATTGTACAATTTTGACCTGACTACCCGCGAATCGACTGTCTTAAATACGGATTTTGTAAACAAAAATAACAACGATCATGTGCTGACCTTCGATGGGAAACAATTAGGAATCAGCAGTTCAGCCGATGAAAACAAGGGGCAATCAGTAGTTTATTCGGTGCCCGTCACAGGCGGTGTACCGAAAAAAATCACAACAGAAAGTCCTTCTTATTTCCATGGCTGGTCGCCCGACAGCCGGTTTATGCTTTATACCGGCCAGCGCAACGGCGATTTTGATATTTACAAAATCCCGAAAGAGGGGGGCAAAGAGATCCGGCTGACGGATGCCAAAGGATTGGATGACGGTTCGGAATATTCCCCGGATGGGAAATATATCTATTTTTGTTCTACCCGCACCGGCACCATGCAGGTGTGGCGGATGGACCCGGACGGGAAAAACCAGACACAGCTTACTTTTGACACGCTGAACAACTGGTTTCCGCATGTATCTCCGGACAACAAGTGGTTGGTTTTTATTACCTTTCCCAAGGAAGTTCCTGCAGACAGTCATCCGTTCTACCAGCGGGTATACCTGCGTTTGATGCCGGTTGGCGGTGGAGACGTTAAAGTAATCGGCTATCTTTACGGCGGACAGGGAACCATTAACGTGCCCAGCTGGTCGCCCGACAGCAAAAAAATTGCCTTTGTCAGCAACGGAAATTTTAACTGAATAAATAATAAACCTTGAATTATGAAAAGAGATCACACCAGAACCTTACTTCCAATCACAATTGTCGCAGTTGTCCTATTGTCCCTTAGCATTCCCGGATCTTTTGCGCAAAGTGCAAAAAAAGAAAAACCACAATCGCACGTCAAACTTGCGCTGAACGCCTTTTCCTTCAACGACCTGTTGCTGGCCAAAGCGACGCCCGAAAAACCGGCATTTACCCTGCCCGACCTGCTTGACTGGTGTGCCCTCCAGAACATCGAAGCCATTGACGTGACTGGCTATTACTTTCCCGGTTACCCCGAAGTACCCACGGATGAGTATATCTATGCACTGAAACAAAAAGCCTTCCAACTTGGAATTGAAATCAGCGGCACCGGTATCCGCAACAATTTTGCTTCACCGGACCCGGCTGTGCGCAAGGCAGATGTTGAACTGGCCAAAAAATGGATCATTGTCGCCTCCAAACTGGGAGCTCCGGTTATCCGCCTGTTTGCAGGTGCTATTCCTGCAGGCTATGAAAACAAATGGGATGAAGCAGCCGGCTGGATGGTTGAATGCTTTAAGGAGTGCGCGGCATATGGAGAAAAACATGGGGTGATGATCGGCATTCAGAACCACGGCGACATGCTCCAAACAGCCGAACAGTGCATCAAAGTTTACAAGGCAGTAAATTCCAAATGGGCAGGCATCATCCTCGATACAGGAAATTTTAAGGTAAAGGATCCTTACACAGATATCGAAACGATTATTCCCTACACAGCCAACTGGCAGGTAAAGACAAGTGTATTTGGCAATGCAAGCACAGTCGGGATGGACGTTAACCGATTGATGAACATCATTAAAAAAAGTGGCTACCGCGGATATCTGCCTGTTGAGACACTGAAAATGAAGGACAAGCCATATGATCCTTTTGTGCTGGTTCCTATTTTTATGAAAGAGCTGAAAGCTGAAATGAATGCGGAGTTTAGGTAGTTTTAAATAAAAACTGACGGGGTGACTCAGAGTCACCCCGTCAGTTGAAAGGAATTTATAGCTAGGGCGATATGGAATCCCGCATTTATTGGATAAATTTGTTGCACGACAAACTGATAAACGTAACTGGAGTTGGAGCTATTGGAAATTATACCAGAGCTTTGGCATTTACAACAAGGAGACAAAAACATGGAAAGTGGGGTTGCGAAATACACTAATCCTATAAACCTATTTGACAGGTAGGATGAAAAACCGTTTTTTAAATTAGCGATTACGATGAAACTGAACATCAAAATACTATTCGTTTTTGTGGTTATATCCTCTGATATATATGCGCAGGAAAGAGAAATCAGGGGCGTAGTAACCATATTTGACAGTATCCCGCTAATCGGAGTAAATGTAAAAGCAAAAAACACCAAACAGGTCGTAATTACGGATTCACTGGGTAGATTCTCTATTAGTTGTGTATTACCGGATGTATTAAATGTAAGTGCAAAGGGTTTTTTTACCCAAAAAGCAAGGCTGACCACTAACATAAAATTTGCAGCTGTTAACCTCAGACTTAAACCCGTCGCCAAGCGTAAAGAATATGACATTGGATACGGTCATATTTCGGAGAAGGATAAACTATATGCAATTTCAATGGTAGATGAGGATGATATGAATTTTTCACAATACCTCAACGTTTTCGACATCATCAGTGGTCGATTCCCCGGCGTCGTGGTTGAAAATGGTAAAATCCAGGTAAGAGGAGAGAAATCATTTACTTTACCGACACCTGCCCTTATAGTTTTGGATGGTGTTACAGTTGATCCCGGTATGCTTGAATCCCTGCCAACCTCTCAAATTAAAAGTATAAACATTATTAAGGATGCGGGTGGCTCAATCTACGGTGTGCAAGGAGCAAATGGTGTCGTGCTAATTGAAACTAAACCATACTGACGGGGCTACCAGATATCACCCCGTCAGTTGGTTGCAACGGTAAGAGCCATTTCCATACAGGGGTGATGGTGATGACCGAATTACCGATATTTACTGTTTCCTCTTCATTCTTGGTGAGGATTATTCCATGATCCGTTTTGAGCTCATTCATACAAAACATGAGGGAAGCAATTTCCTTTTGGCGGCTTTTCAGATTTTGTAAATCATAACAGACCTGCATCAAAACCGGCTTTTCAGGATCCACTAAGAAATCGACTTCCTGGTTATTCTGTGACTTGTAAAACCATACTTCCCGGCCTCTTCTTTTCAGTTCAAGAAATACTGCATTTTCCAGCAGGCGTCCTCTGTCTTCCGCGGTCCGAAACGTCACAATATTGCGCAGCCCGTTGTCTGCAACATAAGTCTTCCGGTTGGAGACGTATTGCCTGTTGAGGGAAGCATCATACTTTGCCAGTTCAAAAATAAGATAGCTGTCGCCCAGATTATTCAGATAATCCCTGACGCTTGTTGCACTGTTAAAACCCAGCAGTTTTGAAAGCGGAAGGTATCCGGTTTCACTCGTAAAATTAGTGAAGACATACTGTGTCAGATTCCTGAAGCCGCTGACATTCCTGATTCCGTAACACACTACCAGTTCGCGGTAAACAATATCGTCATAGATGCGCTTTAATACTTCAGCCTCCTTCGTCTTTATATATTCCGGGAAACCGCCGTGCAGCAGGTATTCGTCGAAAGCTGTCAGTATCAGGGCGGTATTATCGCTGCTGTTATCTGCCGGATCAATTTCCCTGTACCTTAAGCATTCCGCAAACGAAAAAGGGAAAAGCCCGATTTGAAGATACTTCCCGGCAAGATGCCGGGCAAGTTCGGAATCAAGCAATTTTGCATTATTTCCTGTAACAATAACCTTGTAGCCTTCAACCTGCAGGCTGACGGCAAAAAGTTCCCAACCCCGGACCCGCTGTACATCGTCCATTACGACAACACGGGCATCTCCGCTTCTTTTCATTTCAATCAGCGCGGCATCAAAATCGCCGGCTGTGAAGTTCAGCAACCGCTCATCGTCGAAGCCGATATAGTGGAATGAAGGAAACTGATCTGCTATCTGAAGCGTTAAGGTTGTCTTTCCGGATCTTCTTATTCCTGAGATTACTGTAATTATGCCGGACTTCTGATGCATTGAGAAATCACCTATACGGGGTATCCCGCGGCTTTTCCCTGCAATCATCAGTTTTTGGTCTGCAATTACTTGTTGTATAACCTCCGAATTCATTAAAAAACATTAATAATGCAAATATAGGTAAAAATATAATATATGTAATATACAAAAAATATAAAATAATATTATTAAAAAGAGTGAAATATGGATTTATTAAATACATATAAAGTATGATAAATATAAATTAACAACATTAGTAATATAAATATATATATTATCACAAGAATAAGCAATTCTGCACTTTCGGGATCGTATACAAAAGAGTGAGAATGACCATGGATTTATCATGGTAATTTGCTAAATTTCAACGAGATAAATAGATTGTATTCAGATTGAGTTATTGATAAAACGCCTGGTTCATTGATGTTTCAAAATAAAGGAGAAGTTATTATATATTGATTTTTGAAGGATCAGGTAATCGCAGAAACTTCTTTGGAAATTTACTCCTTCCGACCGATATCAACCAATCTCTTTTTTCAACGGGCTTATGCGGACGGTTTTCGATCAACATTCCTATTCTACAAATAGGTCGCCGCTACGCGGCTAGGGCCCGGATCAGCTTCTCCAATTCCCGTGACCCGTTTACCTTCAATCCCCAGTCTTCAGTCACCAGTTTCCAGTCAGTCCCCCTGTCTTGTTTCACAGTCTCTGACCCAGTCGTCCAGTCTTTCCGTCGTCTCCGAGTCCCCCAGTCGTCCCGTCGTCCCGTCGTTTCCCCGCTACCGCACCTCCGACCCGTTAGCGATTTCCCGGGCAGGAACAACAAACACCAATTTCCCTTCACTGTTTTCGGCCATCAGGATCATGCCCTGGGAGTCGATCCCTTTGAGATTTTTTGGGGAAAGGTTTACAAGGATAGAAACCCTTTGTCCGATAATCTGATCAGGTTCGTACTGTTCTGCAATGCCTGAAACAACTGTTCGCTGGTCGATGCCGGTATCGATGGTGAGTTTCAGCAGTTTTTTGGTCTTGGCCACTTTTTCAGCCGCAATGATCGTTCCGGTTCGGATGTCGAGCTTAGCAAAGTCATCGTATTCGATGTTGGCTTTGGCGGGTGCAACGGTCGCTTCAGCCGATTCGTTGGCTTTTTTGGTGGCCAGCAGTTTGTCGACCTGGCGCTGGATGGCATCGTCCTCAATCTTCTCAAAAAGCAGTTCGGGCGTATTCACGCGGTCGCCGGCCTTGAGCAGGTTCCTTCTTCCAAGTTCGTTCCACTGCAGTTTCGCGAGGTTCAGGAATCCGCGCAGCTTGTTCATGGTGTAGGGTAGGAAGGGCTCAAATACGATGGTAAGGTTGGCCGTAATCTGCAGACATACATGAAGAATCGTTTTCACCCTTTCCGGATTGGTTTTCACCAGGATCCAGGGTTCCATATCGGCCAGGTATTTGTTGCCCAGACGGGCCATTTCCATGGCGAGCCTGAGCGCTTCGCGGAAATGGAAGGTGTCCAGCGCCTTTTCAACTTCTGCCCGAAGCTGAACCAGGGTCTCCAGTGCTTCCTCATCGCGGGATTCAAAATTCCCCGCTTCGGGAACGTAACCGTCATAATATTTATTGGTCAGCACCACCACCCGGTTCACGAAATTACCCAGAATAGCCACCAACTCGCTGTTGTTCCGGGCCTGGAAATCTTTCCAGGTAAAGTCATTGTCCTTGGTTTCCGGTGCATTGGCCGTGAGGGTATATTTCAGCACGTCTTCCTTGCCGGGAAAATCCTCGAGGTACTCGTGCAGCCAGACCGCCCAGTTGCGCGAAGTTGAGATTTTATCCCCCTCGAGGTTGAGGAACTCATTGGCCGGCACATTGTCGGTCAGGATGTAGGAACCTTCGGCTTTCAGGATAACCGGGAAGATGATGCAGTGAAACACAATATTGTCCTTGCCGATAAAATGAAGCAACCTGGTTTCAGGATCTTTCCAGTATTTTTCCCAGTCGGGGGTGAGCTCTTTGGTGGCGGAAATGTATCCGATAGGCGCATCGAACCACACATAAAGCACTTTCCCTTCAGATCCTTCAATGGGTACAGGAACGCCCCAGTCGAGGTCCCGGGTGACTGCGCGTGGGTTCAGTCCGCCATCAATCCACGACTTGCACTGCCCGTAAACATTGGGTTTCCACTCTTTGTGTTCTTCTAGTATCCATTCTCTCAGCCAGGGTTCGTATTGGTCGAGGGGCAGGTACCAATGCTTGGTCTCCTTCATCACCGGGATGTTGCCGCTGAGCATCGATTTGGGATTGATCAGATCGGTGGCGTTGAGCGAGGTGCCGCAGCTTTCGCACTGGTCGCCGTAAGCCTTTTCGAAGTTGCATTTCGGACAGGTGCCGGTAATATAGCGGTCGGCCAGAAACTGGTTGGCCTCCGTATCAAAAAACTGCTCAGTAGTCTGTTCAACGAAACCACCTTTGTCGTAGATGGTCTTGAAAATCTCGGAGGCAGTTTCGTGGTGAATCTTGGCGCTGGTACGGGAATAGACATCGAATGAGATGCCGAATTTTTCGAACGAATCTTTAATCATCCCGTGGTATTTATCCACGATGGCCTGCGGGGTTGTTCCCTCTTTCTTGGCCTTCAAGGTAATCGGAACGCCGTGCTCATCAGAGCCGCCGATAAAGAGGACCTCTTCGCCTTTCAGCCGGAGGTAGCGGGCATAAATATCAGCCGGGACATATACTCCAGCCAGGTGGCCGATGTGCACCGGACCATTGGCATACGGCAAAGCGGAGGTGATCAGTGTTCTTTTAAAATTGTTCATTCGTTGAATATCTTTAATCTAAGCTGCAAATTGAGGTGCAAAGATAAGCAATCGGGTTCATTTATGGAAAAGGATGCAATTCAGAAAAAGATAACTTTGGGTACAACTTAAGTCAGTGACAGAAAGGGAATTTACTGATTTTGAGTTTTCCTAATTTTGTTGTATCTTAATAATTTGAATCTCTAGACTTAAGATAGTGGAAATAAAGGGAAAGAAGGAAAAATCATACATTGAATTCAATGAAAAACGACATAAAAATATTTGAGGAACGTAAAGTTCGCACGGTTTGGGACGATGAAGCCGAAGAGTGGTATTTCTCGGTCGTAGATGTCATTGAAGCGCTGACAGAAACAGACCGTCCCCGCAAATACTGGAACGATTTAAAGAAAAAGCTGCGAAAAGAAGGCAGCGAGCTGTCCGCAAAAATCGGACAGCTGAAAATACGTTCTTCAGATGGCAAAATGTATAAAACAGATGTTGCCAATACCGATCAGCTATTCAGACTAATTCAATCAATCCCATCGCCAAAAGCAGAGCCGTTTAAACTTTGGATTGCGAAGGTAGCCAAAGATCGGTTAGACCAAATTCAGGATCCAGAATTATCCATTGAACAAGCCATGATTGACTACAAACGGTTAGGTTATTCGGATAACTGGATCAATCAAAGGGTTAAAAGCATCGAAATCCGAAAAGAACTGACCGACGAATGGAAAGCCAGAGGCTTGCAAGAGGGTGTTCAGTTTGCAACCCTGACCGATATCATTTACAAAACCTGGGCCGACAAAACCGCCAAAGAGTACAAACAATACAAAGGGTTGAAGAAGGAGAACCTCCGCGACAACATGACCAACACTGAATTGGTGCTGAATATGCTGGCAGAGCTTTCAACCAAACGCATTTCAGAAACTACAGATCCTGATTCGTTTGAAGAGCATTCACTAGTTGCCCAACAAGGTGGAGAAATAGCACGAAATGCCCGACTCGAACTTGAAGCCAAAACCGGAGAGAACGTTATTTCACCGCAGAATGCAAAAAAGGGTTTCTTGAAAAACAAGCCAAACGAAATTGAAAATTAATTATTCCGGAATCTATTTTAATGAATAGCTATCTCAAAAATACCATCAGGAACTGTATATTTGCCTTTCTGAATTCAGAAGAGCTTTACGATAAACCTTTACATAGATGACAAATTTTGACAGTTTAATTTTGGGTATCGTCGAAGGAATAACCGAATTCCTGCCGATCTCCTCCACCGGCCACATGATCATGGCTTCCAAGGTAATGAACATCGACGGCGAATTTGTGAAAACCTTCGAAATTGCCATCCAGCTCGGCGCCATCATGGCCATTGTAATGATGTACATCAAAAGGTTTTTCCAAAGTTTTACCATCTATCTGAAACTTGGCATTGCCTTTATCCCTACCGGGATTGTCGGAATCCTTGCCTATAAAACCATCAAAATGTACCTGTTCAATCCCTATGTTGTCGGTGTGGCGCTGGTAATAGGAGGCATCATCCTGGTACTGATCGACAAAAAAGTTGTAGCCCGCGAGAGCAAAACCCTTGATCTGGAATCCATCACCTATAAAAACTCCTTCCTGATCGGACTGATCCAGTGCATCTCTATGATCCCCGGCGTATCAAGGGCGGCTGCCACCATCATCGGCGGGGTTTTCAACGGTCTCGACAAAAAACAGGCGATGGAATTTTCCTTCCTGCTGGCGGTGCCAACCATGTTTGCCGCCACCGGTTACGAACTGATCAAGACGCCGATTCACTTCACTTCGCAGGAATATACCATGCTGGCCATCGGCCTGGTGGTGGCTTTCATTTCCGCATGGGCCGCCGTAAGAGTCTTCATCAAACTGGTCGAAAACTATGGCTTCAAATATTTTGGGTACTACCGGATTGTAATCGGCTTGCTCTTTCTGCTGTTTATTCGGTTTTAAGACCCTATTCACTGTCCATAATTTCCGACTGCTGGCGTACAGAATCCTCGTGGATTAGCTGGAAAAGCGCCTTCACAAATGCATCATCCAGACTAAGTTTTTCTGCAAGACTCGACCGGTCTTCCATAATTTGTGCCCACCGGTTAATCTGGAGCGCAGTTACCTTGTTCTCTTTTTTGTATTGACCAATCTGTCTGACGATGCTCATTCGCTGTGCCAAAACTTCCATGATTTCGTGGTCTATCCCGTCTATGCGTCCACGCAGAAGTTCCAGCTTGTTCTCAAACTGCGGATCGTCGGAGCTGGCATACCTGATCACCAAACGGTCCAGGATTTTTGCCAGTTCAGCCGGCGTAACCTGCTGCTCTTTGTCGCTAAGGGCACAGGAAGGATCGATGTGTGATTCAAGCATCAGACCGTCCAGGCCGATGTCAAAGGCTTTTTGTGAGATTTCGAAGAGATATTCCCGTTTCCCCGAGATATGGCTCGGGTCGCAGATAATCGGAAGATTGGGCAGGATGCGCCGCAATTCGATCACTGTTTTCCAGTTGGGAAAGTTGCGGTATTTGGTATCGCTGAACGGCGTGAATCCGCGGTGGATGGCCACCAGGTTTTTCAGCCCGGCCTGGTTCAAACGTTCCAGGGCACCGACCCAAAGCTGCACATCAGGGTTAACCGGATTTTTCACCATAACAACCTGGTCCGTGCCTTTCAGGACATCGGCAATTTCCTGCACAACAAAGGGAGAAGCAGTCGAGCGGGCTCCGATCCACATCACATCGATGCCTGCTTTCAGGCACTCTTCGACATGCTGGGCGTTGGCCACCTCGGTTCCGGTCATCAAGCCGGTCTCCTGTTTAACCAGTTTAAGCCATTCCAGTCCGATGGAACCGACTCCTTCAAACATTCCGGGCCTTGTACGCGGTTTCCAAACTCCGCCGCGATAGACAAAAACACGTTTATCTTTGGCCAGTTCGCGGGCTGTGGCGAGTGCCTGTTCTTCCGACTCCAGGCTACAGGGCCCGCTGATCAGCAAGGGGTTGTCAATTTTTGGCAACCAGTGGCTGATGGGCATTACTTTTAAATTTGTTACCATGGTATTTCTATTTTTTGGTGTATAATTTTACAATTGTCTCTTCGTTTTTGGTCATGGAGGTGCTTTCACCGCTCAAAACCGTACGTATCTTGTTGGCTTCACGGATGAGGTTAAATAAATGAATCTCATCGTCCTGTTTAAGCGCTTCTTTGAATTCCTTCAGATGGTGAATGTAGGTCGTAACTGCTTCGACCACGTATTCACGGTTTTGACGGAAGATTGGCGCCCACATCTCCGGGGAGCTTTTGGCCAGCCTGACTGTAGAATTGAAACCGCCGGAGGCCAGATCGAAAATGATACTGCCGTCCTCTTTGGCGAGTACTGCATTGGCCAGCGCAAAGGCAGCCGCGTGGGGGAGGTGCGATACAAAGGCAGTGGTGTGGTCCTGTTCATCGCTGCTCATGTAGGCCGTCGACATGCCCAGCGACTGGTACATCTTTTCGACAAGCGCCAGATGCTGCGGACGCGATTGCTCGTGGTCGCAGACGATGGTCAGTTTACCGGCAAAAAGACCGGCAATAGCCGCGCCCGGACCGCTGTTTTCTGTCCCGGCCATAGGGTGGGTAGCCACAAAGTTACCACGAAGCGGGTGGCTGGCGATGGATGCAACGATTTGACGTTTGGCCGAACCTACATCAACTACAGTGGTGGAGGGTGATATCATGTCCAACACCAGGGGTAACACTGAGATGAGTTGATCAACAGGTAAGGCCAGCAATACCAAATCTGCGGCTTTTACTCCGGTTTCAAGGCCGGCAACCCGGTCTACCAAGCCAAGCTTTTCTGCTTCCGCTGCATGTTCCGGCCGGTTATCAACCCCGATGATCTCCGTCGCAAAGCGGCATTTCCTCAGGTCGATTGCCATTGAACCGCCTATCAAACCCAAACCCACTACAGTTAATTTCATAATAAAGAAGTGCCTAAAGTGAACTAAAGTGAGCTAAAGTGCCTAAAGTACTTTCGCTCTGATCTTAATTGTCATCATGTCTCATATCTCATGGCTCATGGCTCTTTTCAAGACACGCATCAATGAAAAAAGGCCTCCTGCAGGAGACCTTTTCGTATATTATCGTTTAATTTCAAACAATGCCTTACTTTCCGATCTCCATTTGAAGGACGGGATAATAAAACCAAAAATAGGATGCATTGTTCGAAATCATTGTTGTAATCTTTTATTCTGATGCAAAAATAGTAATATTTATTACAAATGGAAGAAAAAAAGGAGGGTTCATTAAATTTTTGTTTTTTTTGTTTTTCGAAATCTCCACTCCTTTTCACAATCATAACAGATATAGGTCGATTTGAACAGCGGGAAAAATACGCCAAGCAGCAAATAGATCCAGACAGTCCAGATGTTCATATTTTTCTTTTTGCCAATGTTATCTGATTGACAAAACGGACATTTACTTTTATCCGGGTCCTTGTCAATAAGTTCAAACCCGGGTTTATGGTTCGAAATACCACTGTTGATGTATCCTCCTTTTTTCAAAATTTCAATCCCTCTGTCCCAATCCGATTCTCTGACCAACACCTTAACACCTCCTATGGCATTGGAATACAAAAAATTCATTTGAACCGTTACCTCATCAAAGATCATGGATTCAATCCCCTCAGAATCCAGATAACCTTTGGCAAGATGGGCTTCGTACGGGAGGGTGAATGTTATGATCGTTTTCCAGTCATCCATATAGGCAGTTTTATTTCAGGTTTATGATTTCACATTTGGCCTGATATTGTTTGTTTTCGAGCATTATCTTTCTTTCTACTTTCCTGTAGAGGAACAGGACAAACCAATGTTACAGGTTTTACAGAGCGTCTTAGGAGTTCTTCCAATTGACCACCTGTGTTGACAAAACCAACAGTTACAAAGTCTGCAAGATCAAGCATCATCTGGTTCCTTATTGCCGCCGTTTGTTCGGTTACCCGTTTTATTTTGTTATCGAACGGAGTGATGATCAATAACCTGCCTTGTTCCAATGGTTTCAGCAATTCGGGTTCTAATTTTTCTTTCATACCTCTTGCCAATGCTATTATGATGGGTTGTTTTCCTTTAAGCAAATAGTGTAGTACATCTTTTTCTATCTGGCGGTGAAAACCGCTGATCACACAATTGCCCGCTGCTCGTTGGCCCAATCGTAACATTTGAGTACTACCGATGCAGGCACTTTGCGACTGCACAGAAAAGCTGTTTTTGGCAGTTCCAGTAACTCCATATTTCCCAATAGGTGTTCTATTATCATTTTCTTTGCTTAATCGTTAACATAGACAACATGTCTATATCCGGTGACCACCAAGAAAGTCTCTGCCCCGTTGAGTTATAACATAAGCTTGATTTGGATCATTTGGATTATCATGAATTGTATAGCTAATCAAATGATTATCCTTTAAAGGTTTTACATAATCATCCCTGTATCTTTCCTTACTTCTATATCCAAGAGTACTTGCGAGATCTTCTAATCCAATAGGCTCAAGTGATAGTAACAAGGTGCTTAAAATGACCCTTCCTCTTTTCTTTAGCAACTCCCCACTTTTTTCTTCCCAACTCCCCACTTTTTTTATCTCAGCTATTTGTACATCATTGTTTATCAGGAATCTAATTTTATGTAACTCCCCACTTTCTTGTTCCCATTGTTTCACTAGTTTTACTACTAATACATCCAAGTCGCTTATCTCCTTTAGCTCTAAGCTTATTGAAAGGTCTTTTAATAACTCGACCTTTTGTTCACCAATTTGTTTAACCGTTAGTTTAGCTATACCCATCATCATTTTGTACCTATCGCCAATTCTTTCAACTACTATTGGTATAATCGTGACAAAAGGATCATCTTCAATAAAAGAAGGTCTGGCTCCTGGAGAATATTAATTAAGGTACTTATTGATATTCTTAACTCCTGAGCCAATCTCATCGGCTCAATTCAGTTCACTAAAAAATCTCCGGATATTTGGATTCTTTGGTTCTGCGCTAAAGGTATCTATATCCAGTGCCCCGGTAAACCTTGGTCTGTTTGGATTTTTGGCTTCAATGCGATCCTTGTACAAAATAATTTCACTTGCCAATGCAGTATTGTATTCTCTATGAATAATCACATTTGCAATAAGTTCCCTAAAAATAATTTCACGTAAATCTTTCCTTTGATCGCCTTCAATAAAAAAATTTTCCGGCCATTTGCTTTTCACAAAATCCAATACCTTCATGTAAGTATCAACAAGATTTGTTCTTAAGGGAGGCAAACGGTCGTCCCACCGTTCGAGGTTTTCCCTGCGTACCATTACATCAAGTTTGTATGTTGGAAGAATGTTGCCGATGGTTTCATCTTTGCCGAAAACCAATGCAGCCGCCAGTGTTAATCCTTCTTCCCCAGTGTTGAAATCTTTCTTTAGAAAATTCACATCACGTAGAATCCTTTCATTTGAAGCCGTTAACCAGGGATGGGTTGTATTGATTGCTGCAATCAATTTTCTGACTTTATCGAATACATCCTGACTGAGATCCCCCACTTTTAGTTTAGGAAATATTTGAGTTTCTGTGAAATTTTGAAAGTGGTCCAGTCATTCCGTCGTGCAGTCTTTTTGTCGTAAAGTCTCCCAGTCCAAGTCCCCCAGTCGATTTGGAGTCAACTCTCCCTTGTGGTAATATATCCGACAAAGGCAACCAGGGCCCGCTTGTATTCCGAATCCGGGTAGACTGTCAGTTGTTCCAGGGCTTTCCGGTGGTACTCCTGCATTATTTTTTCGGCATATTCAAATCCTCCTTTTACCGATATATAACCGGATACTTCAGCAATATCCCGGGTAGATTTGTTTTTCTTGCGCACAATGTTCAGAATTTTCCTTTTTTCGGATGAACTTCCCTGGTTGAGGGCATGGATCAGCGGCAGGGTGATCTTCTTTTCATGCAGGTCATTCCCGGTAGGTTTCCCGACAAGGTTGGTTTTTTGAAAATCAAACAGGTCGTCTTTAATCTGAAATGCGATACCGGCATACTCCCCGAACAAACGCATCCGTTCGATTACCTCCGCATCTTCCGTAACCGAACAGGTGCCGACTGCAGCGCTGGTAGCCATCAGGGATGCAGTTTTTTTGCGGATAATCTCAAAATATACCTCTTCAGTGATATCCAGCTTCCTGGCTTTCTGGATCTGGAGAATCTCACCTTCGCTCATTTCCCGCACAGCCGCGGAGATGAACTGCAATATGTCGTAATCTTTGTGCTCAATCGACCACAAAAGGCCTTTGGCCAATATAAAATCACCGACAAGCACGGCAATCTTGTTTTTCCAGATGGCATTCACCGAAAAAAAACCGCGACGCTGGTAGGATTCATCAACAACATCATCGTGAACCAATGTGGCAGTATGCAGCAATTCGATGGTCAGCGCTGCATGGTAGGTCCGCTCATTGAATTCCCCGTTCAGTTTGGCCGACAGGAAGACGAGTATGGGTCTCATCTGCTTCCCTTTTCGCCGGAGAATATAATGCATTATGGTATCCAGCAAAGGGATGGAAGTTCGGGTCGATTTTTTGAAATAGGGCTCGAAATGACTCAACTCTGCTTCAACCGGAGCAATAATTTCACTTTTTGATGCCATGCAGTATTCAGCTGTTTATATTGTCAAAAGTAATATTTTTTCCTCCACAGTGAGATTGTTTGTATCTGTTCTAAATTAAACATTTTAACCATTTGTTCCATTGATTAATAAATGTTATCTATATATTTGTATTACTGAATTACAAGACATTATAATACTTTGCACCATGAACCCTAACGAACAAACACTGGAAAAGTTGACGCTTGCTGCTGAAATGCTGAAAGCTATAGCACATCCGATGCGTATCACCATCGTCAGTTATTTGGACGGCAATCAAAAGTTAACGGTCACAGAAATCTATGAACGACTGGGCATAGAGCAGTCAGCCACCTCGCACCATCTGGGAATTTTAAAATCCAAAGGTGTCCTGGCTTCGACGCGTGACGGAAAAAACACCTATTACTATTTGAAACATGCCGGACTTAGCGGCATTCTCACCTGCATTGAAAGCTGCCAGTGCGACAATTAGTAATCCAACTCACAATAGCAGAGAGCCGGCAAGATGATTTGCCGGCTCTCTGCTTTTTAGTAGCTTTGATTCATTAAATAAAGAATTATGAAAAAGCTATTCCTGATTGATGCTTACGCACTGATATACCGTTCCTATTTTGCCTTTATCAACAATCCGAGGGTTAACTCCAAAGGGATGAACACCTCTGCTGTTTTCGGTTTTGTCAATACACTGGAGCTGATTCTGAAACTTGAGCAACCCACCCACATCGCCGTTGCTTTCGACCTGCACGGACCCACTTTCCGGCACGAGCTTTTCGATGCCTACAAAGCAACCCGCGATGCCATGCCTGAAGCCATCAGGATAGCCATCCCTTACATCCGCAAAATGATAGATGCCTACCGGATACCAACCCTTGAATGCGTTGGCTTTGAAGCGGATGATGTGATCGGAACCATGGCCAAAACTGCCGAGAAGGAAGATTTCAAAGTATACATGGTCACCCCGGATAAAGACTATGCCCAATTGGTCTCACCAAACATTTACATGTACAAACCCAAAAGAATGGGCAACGAGATGGAAATATGGGGTGTCAGTGAGGTATGTGAAAATTTCCAGATCAGCCGGCCGGAGCAGGTGATTGATTTGCTGGGACTAATGGGCGACTCCTCCGACAATATCCCGGGTTGCCCGGGAATCGGCCCCAAAGGCGCTACGCAGCTCATTGCTCAATTCGGGGGTATCGACGGGGTATATGCCTCCATTGACCAGCTTAAAGGAAAGCAGCAGGAAAGTCTGATTAATTTTGAGGAGCAGGTCCGGCTGTCAAGAAAGCTGGCCGAAATCATTGTAGATGTGCCATTGAACCATTCTCCGGACGAATTGGTGCGACAGGACCCGGATCAACAACAGTTGAATGAAATATTTACAGCGCTCGAATTCCGTAACATGATCTCCAAAATGGCAAAAACGGAGGTTGTAGTTCCAAAGCCCGTTAGTCAACAGGGTTCCCTGTTCGATTTTAATGATCCTGTAGTAATGGCACCCTTTTCCAATCTTGAACAGATCCATTCCTATAATCACCTTTATCATCTTGTGGAAGGTGAAGAGGCCCGGGCAAACCTGATCAAAGAGCTGTTTAATCAAAAGGAATTTTGCTTCGATACGGAGACGACCGGACTAGATCCGTTGTCGGATCAGCTGGTTGGTATCTCCGTCAGTTTTAAAAAGGGGGAGGCATACTATATTCCGGTACCAGCCGATCAAAAACAGGCAAGGAAAATAGCAGCCGAATTCAAACCCCTTTTCGACAGTGAGACCATCATGAAAGTAGGTCAGAACATCAAATTTGACGCATTGGTGCTTTCCGGGTACGGCATCAAACTGCACGGTCCGATCTTTGACACCATGGTGGCGCATTACCTGATTCAACCCGACCTGCGTCACAATCTTGACTTTCTCAGCGAGATTTACCTCGGCTACAAAAAAATTGCCACCTCCGAACTGATCGGGAAAGGAAAATTCCAGACCACCATGCGCTCGGTTGAACTGGAAACCATCAAAGAGTACGCCTGCGAAGATGCCGACATCACGCTGCAGCTGAAACCACTGCTCGAAAAAGAGCTGGTGGAAGGAAAGATCACAAAGCTTTTTGAAGAAGTAGAGATGCCGCTTCTGAAAGTACTGATTGAAATGGAACTTGCCGGGATGAAGATCGATGTGAAGGCGCTCGAGGATTACGCGGTGATCCTGCGCGAACAGATCATCCTGCTGGAAAGTGAAATTACGGAAATGGCCGGAGAGCCTTTTAATATCTCATCGCCCAAGCAACTTGGTCATATCCTGTTTGACAAGCTGCTGCTTGATCCCAAAGCCAAAAAGACCAAGACCAAACAATATTCGACCAACGAGGAGGTGCTGGTCACTTTGCAGGATCGCCATCCGATTATCGGAAAGGTGCTTGAACACCGCGGACTGAAAAAACTCCTCTCAACTTACGTGGAGTCGCTGCCCAAGCTGATCAATGCAAAAACGGGCAAAATTCACACCTCCTACAACCAGACTGTGGCCGTAACCGGAAGGCTGAGCTCCAACAATCCCAACCTCCAGAACATCCCCATCCGCGACGAGAATGGCAGGGAAATCAGGAAAGCCTTTGTCCCGAGCGACAAAGATCACCTGTTTCTCTCTGCCGACTACTCCCAGATCGAACTGCGCATCATGGCTGCCTTATCAGGCGACAAAGTAATGATCGAAGCCTTTGCCAACGGGGAGGATATCCACACTACCACTGCTGCCAAAATCTACAATATCCCGCTTGAAGAAGTTACATCTGATATGCGGAGAAAAGCCAAGACCGCCAATTTTGGAATCATCTACGGTATCTCGCCTTTCGGCCTGGCTCAGCGACTGAATATACCGCGCAGCGAGGCCAAACAACTGATCGACGACTATTTTGCCAATTTCCCGCAGGTAAAAGAGTACATGGACGAACAGATCCTGCTGGCCCGCAAAAGAGGCTATGTCGAAACGATCATGGGCAGACGGCGTTACCTCAAGGACATCACTTCAGAGAATGCTGCCGTCAGGGGCTTTGCCGAGCGCAACGCCATCAATGCGCCAATCCAGGGTTCGGCAGCCGATATCATCAAAGTGGCCATGGTCAGGATCCAGCGGAGATTTGATGCAGAGAACATTGCCTCAAAAATGAACCTGCAGGTGCACGACGAATTGAACTTTGACCTGCTGAAATCCGAAACCGAAAAAGTAAAAAGAATCGTTAAGGAGGAGATGGAGCATGCCGTCGAACTCGCTGTACCGCTCGAAGTGGAGATGGATGCGGCGGAGAATTGGCTGCTGGCGCACTGATGATGCCGGACGGGACGACTGGATGACTGGATGACGGGACGACGGGATGACGGGATGACCATCGTCCGCGGTAGCCTGACGAAAAAAGCGAGTGTGATGGTTCGGACGGAATTGAACAAATCTTAGAAGTAGGTTAATCCTATTTTATATAAACCAGAACGATATTAAAAATTGTATGAATAGTATCAAACCAGTTATAGCCATTTTAATTTCATCCCTCATTTTTACAGGTTGTCAAACAAAATCTAAAAATTTCCTTGACAAACCCGAAGAGGTTGTTATTAGCGGACAAGTAATTAACAGAGAAAAATATCATCCTAATTCAATAGCAATTATCATCAATGATCTGGCCTCAGGTGAACAACTTAGGTTTGTTGACGAACTGGGTAAAGATGGGAACTTTAAATTTCGTTTTGAAAGATACTATTCTCAGGATGTGATGTTAAAATATGAAGGTATTTTCAAGGTTTTTGTGCGTCCGGGTGACAGCCTAAATATTACGCTTGATGCTGGAAAATTAAAAACGTATGATGAAAGTTTTCATTCTTTAACCTTCTCGGGAGATGATGTTAATGAAAATGAACAAATCACAAAATTCTCATCCTGGTTCCAACCATTAGTCAGACAAGAATCTAATTCTTATGTTGAAGAAAGAAAATATGAACCCGAACGATATTTTCAATTCCGGGATAGTATAAAAAATATTTATCATCGATACCGAATTGATTTTGTTAAGAAAAATAAGGTGTCTGAAATAGTTGATACCTGGATGAAATATGAAATAGAGGATAATTATTTCTACAACCTGTTTTTGTATCCGATGATTCATAGAAAACTTAATAATTATCCGATTACCTGGGAGATACCATTATCATATTATAATTTTTATGAGAAGGAACATCTCCCAATTGAATCAATTATTAATGGGCAATTCATCAAGTCCTTTTCGATGAACTATCTTACTTTCTATATTTATAATAAAACGCGGGATGAATTGCATAAAAAAGGCCTCACCAAAGACTCCATTGATTCAGAAGGTAGAACTTTACACTTATGGATAGGAGATTTAGATTCACTGTCTGTTGATGGAATAAGGAAATACACTCCTGATGGGATACTGAGACAGATCCTATTTAATCAGTTCTTTAGGCATCATTTAAAAACGGATTTATTTGAAAAATACTCTTCTGTCATTTCAAAGGGGGTTAAAGAGCCATTTCTAAAAGACCCTTTGTATAAGACTATTAAAGAAATCAAAGAAATTGATTTTAACTCAGATGATAAATGGAAAACAATTATTGATGATTCTGCAATTTTGCCCGGCGGTGACATTTTGAAGAAGATATTGGAAGGGAACAAAGGAAAAGTAATATACATTGATTGTTGGGCAACTTGGTGTGGCCCCTGTTTGAACGAAATGCCTTATTCAAGAAAACTAATGTCTGAATTTAACGCAGACACTGTTGAATTTGTATTTCTGTGTTTCCATTCACCTAAGGAAGCTTCGAGAAAAAAAGTGAATGAACTAAAACTAGGAGGTACTCATTACTTCCTGGATACAGATCAATCGAATCATTTACAATCGATACTATCATTTTCATCTTTCCCAACTTACATTTTAATTGACAAAAAAGGGAAGATTGTTAAATCCGGATCAGAAATAAGTCCCCAAAGTGACACAACCAGAAATGATATTATAAACCTGATTAATCAAAAATAGAAGGCGAAATTCTTTGTCCTATTTTGAATTATCTTCAGCCGCGTAGCGGCGACCGATTTTGTAGCCCTCGGTTTTAACCGGGGGGCAAAGGAATGCAGATTGAACAGCCGTCCGCGGTAGGCTGACGAAAAAACCATGTATGATTGTTCGGACGGAACGGGACAAATTCAGAAAGAAGGGTTCCACATCCAACAATTTGGAAGCAAAACCTGAAAATTACTCTTCGCTGCGCAGCTGCAGAAAATTTTCGCTCACCGCCATTTCATATTTCGATGTGTTGACCGCTTTTTTTACCCTTTTAAAAGCCTTGTGCGGATTAGGGAAGAGAAAACAATAATACTCCCAGAACTTAATCATCCTGGTAATTAAATGACCCTGACCGCTAAGCATAGCTCCATAGCTGCTATACATTTCTTCGTGAAAACGCTCCAGCAGTGCAATTTTTTCCGACCTGCCGGGAAGCTCAATCCCCTTGAGTTCCGCTGCAAAGAAAGGATTTTTCAGCATACCCCTGCCGATCATCCAGTTGGTAACTGATTGATACTGATCCTGTGCCTGCCTGAAATCTTCCGCAGTCAGGAGGTCTCCGTTGTATACCATCGGATTTTTGCTCATACCCACAACCTGTTCAAACAACTCCCGGTCGGGTATGCCGGAATAGAGTTGTTTGGCAACCCTGGGGTGAAATATTACTTCAGCCAAAGGATAGTCATTGAGGACGGGGATAACCTGCAGGATCTCCTCTTTCGACACCAGTCCTGCCCGCATCTTGACGGAAATCCTGCATGAAAGCTGCGGCAAAACAGCATCCAGAATTTCCCTTATCCTTTCCTTTTGGGGCAATAAGCCGGATCCCATGCCTTTGCCCGTCACCATGGGATAAGGGCATCCAAGGTTCCAGTTGATCTCTCCGTAACCCAAATCAGCCAGATGTTTTGAAAGAAAAAGGAAATCGGCGTTGTTACCAGCCATGATTTGCGGGACCAGACTGTATCCTGTACAGTTCTCCGGCAGTGTATCCCGCAAATGTGATTTTTTCAAACTTCCGTCTTTTTGAACAAGAAGATAAGGAGAAAAATACTTGTCTATTCCTCCAAAATGGAGGGCATGCGCCCTGCGGTAAACAAAATCTGTCGATTCCTGTAACGGGGCAAAATAGATACCCGGCTGAACTTTACTTTCCATACTGCAAAGATATTGATTAGATGGATCAATTGGTAATTTGGGGAAGGGATGAGGCATTTACTGTTTCCGTCTCTTTTTGTTATCTTTGCAGCGACTATATTTAATCTAGTAATGCTGCTCCCAAACACCTCTCTTTTGTCTGTCTTGAAAGCCAAAACCGGGCAAACTCCTCAGCAGGGGGCAAAATCCAATGCACAGAAGAACGCAACAAAAATAGCACCACAGACTAAAGAGGTACAAAAAATTGTAAAACCGCTGAGTGAAGAAGACAGAATCATTCAGGCGGCTGAAAGGTACCACCACCAAATTTCCGGAAAGAGAACAGAGAGCGTGGTGGAAAAGAAGAGCACTCCAGCTTACAAAACCGAAAATAGCCTGCCCGCAGATTTACATGGCAGCGGTTCGGAACGCGACCTGAGTGTGAATATTTATACCGGAAATCCCGGGTACTATCAGACCGAGGGAGATACCCTCAATTTCTGGAGTTTCACCCCTGTCCCGGTTGATTCGCTAACCCTCAAAACACCTGTAGCTGAACAGCCGTCAAAACCATATGGTTTTACCGGAAAACCGATGCTAACAACAGTACAGGACTGGACCTTCTTCCTGGTTATTATCGGCTGGACAATTTTTGCCTCCTTGCGATTCGGTTTCTCCAAATACATGGTACAGGTGTTCCAAAGTATCTTTAATTACACAGCGGCATCCCGCCTTTTCCGGGAACAGGGATATAGCAGTAATTTCGGTTTGTTCAGGCTGAATCTGATCTTTTACCTTTTCCTGCCATTCTCTATTTTCCTGATAGCCAGAGATAACGGGATGTCCCCTGTTGGTTCATCAGGAATTGAAATGTACCTGATCATTTTTGTCGCAGCCAATGCCTATTTCCTTTTCAAAATATTCCTTTACAAAATATTGGGGTCTGTTTTTTCCAGGAGGGAAACGACAGGAGAGTTGGTTTTCAACATGATGCTCTACCACAATGTTCTTGGACTGATCCTGTTACCAGTTGCTACCCTCCATGCTATGATGCCAGGTTTTGGAATGCTTTCCCTTTTTCTGGCGCCCGTACTGATCGCAATTTTCTACCTGATGTCAATTATCAGAAGTATATTTTTGGCTTTAAGGGAGGGTGTTTCGATATTCTATTTGATTTTGTACCTTTGTGCCCTTGAAATTCTTCCAATACTTCTGGTAGTCAAATTGGCAACCGGCGGGTAATGTCGACAGAAATTACAAATTTTTAAAATCAAAGAATTGAAAATCAAGAAGATATTAGTTACTCAGCCTGAACCAAATTTTCAGAATTCACCTTACAATGATTTGGCTGGCAAGAACAATTTGAAGATAGATTTTCGTCCTTTTATTCACGTTGAAGGTGTATCAGCGAAAGATTTCAGAAAAGAACGGATCAATATTCTGGATTATTCGGCAGTGATTTTTAACAGTCGTACGGCAATCGATCATTTTTTCCGAATGGCTCAGGAGATGAGGGCCGTAGTTCCTGATACGATGAAGTATTTCTGTATATCTGAAGCAACTGCTCATTATTTGCAGAAATACATTATTTACAGAAAACGCAAAATATTTTACGCACCCGGAAAGTTTACAGAACTTCTTGAGGTGTTAATAAAGCACAAAGAAGAGATTTTCCTGTTCCCGTTATCTGACGTTCACAAAGAAGAGGAACTTGTGAAAATGGCTGCTGCCGCACTGAATTTCAAAGAGGCGGTCATGTACAGGACTGTTTGCAGTGATTTGTCAGATTTAAAGGATGTTAATTATGATGTACTGGTATTCTTCAGCCCTTCAGACATCAAGTCATTGTTTACCAATTTCCCCGATTTCAAACAAAACGAAACCAAAATAGCCTCATTTGGTTTTGCAACCGCAAAGGCAGTGGCGGATGCCGGCTTAAATGTGGACATTGAAGCTCCCCTGCCCGAGACTCCTTCCATGACATCAGCTTTGGACAAATACATATCGGAATTCAACAAAAACCACAAGTAGGAATTTGACAGAACAAGTTTCTCATACTTTTCGAAAAGAAGAGAAGTTATGCAGTCAGAAATTAATCGGTGAGTTGTTTCTCTCCGGAAGTAGCTTTTTGTGTTATCCGGTTAAGGTAGTTTGGAAAAAACAAGATGTGCTCCCATCACCGGTACCTGCACAGGCCGGATTTTCCGTTCCCAAACGTCTTTTCAAACATGCGGTAGACCGCAACCGGCTGAAACGATTGCTGCGTGAGTCGTACCGGCTGCAAAAATCACAATTGTATGAAACTTTAATCAGTTCTGATTCCCGGATTGCCCTCATGGTGCTGTACATTGCCAAAGAGGAACTTCCCTTTGAAAAGATTGAGCCTGCCATTGCCAGGGCTATCAGCAAGATAAATGAACAACTGATAACTAACCATACCTGATCCCCGGCTGAAAATTTTCCTGCAGCAGAATTTGCTTCAGGCAGGGCATAACTTTAGTTGAAAATCACGTAAGTATAGCACTCAGAAAGCTTCGTGAATCACTCAGCCCCTTTTACAGACAGATTTTTATGGGGTGGATTATCCAATTGTTGCTCGGGTAATAAAAAATTAAGAATCTATTTTTTATTTTTTCAATGTTATCCGGTGAAAAATCAAAGATTCTTCGCTGCGCTCAGAATGACAGCATGTTATGGTATTTGGGTGGTATTTCAGAGAAGCTGAAAAACGATGCTGCTGCTGATGATATCAGGCAAATTCAGGAGTGGCTTGATCAGTTGCCTGAGAATTCATTGATTCTGGACGAAATTGTTAATACCTGGTCTATCACCAAGGGTAAATCCAAATTGTACCAGCCTGATCTGCCTATCACTGGAATAAACTGATCCAAAAAATAAAATAACCATCAAATACAAACATAAATTACTGTAAATACGTAAAACGAAACAGGAATTGTTCGAGACTCCCTGTTTCAACCTGGTTTATTGTTGAACCGAATTGATATGCAAAGAATTTCGTAAAGTGGGATGCATAAAAATTCAAAACTAAATTTGTACAAGAATATGAAAAAAAAATCATTGTCCTCGTACCATCGAAATCCGGTGATACAAAAAATTCTTTTAACTATGCGACTAACTCTGTTTTTGCTGGTGCTGAATATTCTGAATGCTTATTCGGCCAGCTACGCGCAAAAGACCAAATTAAATCTGAATGTTCAGAACGGACAGGTAAAAGATGTACTGGCTGAGATCGAAACCCAGAGCGATTTCTTTTTCATGTACAACAACAACCAGGTTAACTCGGGTACTTCTGCCCAGCAGGGTTCGAAAGTCAAAGGGAAAGTCACTGATGCCAACTCCTCCCCGCTTCCGGGCGTTGCTGTGGTGGTCAAAGGAACCACAATCGGGTCGATTACCGATATCGACGGAAATTACTCCCTTTCGGGTATTCCGCAAAATGCAACTTTACAGTTCAAGTTTGTGGGAATGAAAACCAAAGAGGTAGTTGTCGGCGCCAAAACGACCATAAATGTATCTCTTGAAGAAGAAACAATCGGCATTGAAGAGGTTGTGGCCATCGGATACGGTACGGCCAGGAAAAGAGATGTAACAGGTGCCGTTGGTTCTGTTAAAGCTGAAGCCATTGTCAGGTCAAATCCTGTACAGCCGGCAAAAGCCCTTCAGGGACAGTTGGCGGGGGTAAACGTAAACAAAGTAAACTCCCGTCCGGGATCCGACTATACAATTGATATCCGCGGAGTACACTCCATCAGCTTCAGCAGTGAACCGCTGGTGGTTATCGACGGTGTCATGGGCGGTAAACTTAACACATTGAATCCCACCGACATCGAAACCATGGACGTATTGAAAGATGCATCCTCCGCTGCCATTTATGGTGCCCGCGGCGCCAACGGTGTCATCATCATTACCACCAAAAAAGGAACACAGGGAAAGACAAAGGTGACTTATGAAGGATACGTAGGAATGAAAGTCCCGGCAAACCTGCCTGATTTGATGACGGGTCCCGAGTTTTACCATGCTTACAATGATGTGGTGAAAGCCGAAAATCCTACCGCCCAAATCATTTGGACTACCGCCGAAGCTGCAAATGCCGCCGCCGGGCGTACCTCGAACTGGGTGAATGAGGTAACCGCACCTTCCCCGCAAACCAGTCATGTTGTCGCCTTGTCAGGAGGCAATGAAAATACCACACATTATTTCTCAGCAGGATACCTCAACGAAAAGGGTAACCTTCTCAGCACGGGTTACAACCGGTACAACCTGAAAGGTACCGTTGACAGCAAATTAAACAACTACGTAAAGGTTGGATTTTCAACTTATTATACCTACAGTGTTCAGAATCTCGGATCAAACGAGACTTTGCGCAGCGCTTACCGGGCAAGACCGCTCGGTACAATCTTGTATGCCGATCTCACCAATCCTACTGAAACCAACGATAAAAATGTGGATGGTTATGCTTTCTGGATGGGGATCAAAGATACCCAGGTTCAGAACCCGATCCTGGAAGTCAAAGCCAGCAATTACAAGGATGAAACCCGTGTTTCCAGTTTTCTTGGTAACGGTTATATTGAGTTAACCCCTCTGAAAGGATTATCATTCAAATCATCCTTGTCAGCTTCGGTTTACGACAGCCGCCAGGGAGTTTTCCAGGGAGCAGATTCAAAAGGAAGGCTCAATAAGTTGCCGGCTGCAAGAAATGCTTACAACCTCAACAGTTCATACACTTGGGACAACTTGCTTAACTACAAATTTTCGACCGGAAAACACAATTTCATATTGACAGGCGTACAAAGTGCATTGTCTGAAAGATTTGAATCTTCAGGAACCCAGGTAGAAAACCTCTCCTACAATTCCGACTGGTATGCCCTGAATACCGCCGCCATCATCAACAGTGTCACCAGTAACCTGGTACAACGTACCATTCTCTCTTTTATGGGACGGTTCAATTACAATTACAACGAGCGGTACCTTTTGACATTGACCGGAAGATATGACGGATCATCGGTACTGGCCGAAGGCAACAAATGGGCATTCTTCCCTTCCGTAGCGCTGGCATGGCGTGCGATAGAAGAACCTTTTGTAAAAACCCTCAACGTTTTCTCAGATCTTAAATTACGCGCAAGTTACGGTGAAGTAGGAAACGATGTTGTTGCCCCTTACAGTACCCAGGCCTATCTGAACAAGACAGCCTATGATTTCAACGGGGTTGCTGCGTATGGTTATGCACCGAGAAATATTGGCAACTCCAATCTGAAATGGGAGAACAGCGCCGAGGTCAACTTTGGGATAAACATGGGATTTGTTAAAAACAGGGTCATTGCTGACATAGAAATTTACAACAAAAAAACGAATGACCTGATCCAGAATGTGGCCATCCCAACTTCTCTCGGATACGGATCAGTTACGGCAAATGTGGGCAAACTGCTGAACCGCGGTGTGGAAGTAACCTTAAATACGGTAAATATTCAGAAGAAGGATTTTAAGTGGACTACCACAATCAATTTCTCCAAAAACCACAACGAAATACTTGAACTTTACGGAGGAACTGTTACGCAGGATATAGCAAACAGTCTGTTTGTCGGATACCCGTTAAGGTCCTACTATTACTACAAGTTTGCCGGTATTTGGCAAACAAGCGAAGCAGCTGAAGCTGCAAAGTACGGTCAGGTTCCGGGATCTGTCAAGGTTGTTGACCAGAACAACGATGGCAAAATATCTTCATCTACCGGTATTGATGACAGGGTAATTTTAGGCAACCAATTGCCCAAATGGATGGCAGGTATGAACAACACCTTTACTTATAAAAGTTGGGATCTTTCCGTCTTTATTTATACCCGTCAGGGTGTTCAGTTCCAGAATTCACTGCTGTCAGGAACGATGGGTGATTTGGGAGCTAACAGATACAACCACCTCAACCTTGATTATTGGACTGCAACCAATCCAACCAATACTTACTACGGTGTCTGGCAGTCCAATCCTTACAGGCAAGCCATCCAGTACAAGGATGCAACTTTCTGGCGCATTTCCACCCTCACCCTCGGGTACAATCTACCAAAGACAGCACTCAATAAAATTAAATTCAGCAATTTGCGGCTCTACCTGCAGGCGAACAACCTGGCCGTTTTCAGCAAGGATAAAAACATCTGGATGGATCCGGAATTCAACTCAGGTACTTACCAGGATGACGTTCCCAATGCAACATATCTCTTTGGTATAAGCGCATCTTTCTAATTTACAACACATTAAAATTATCTGAAATGAAAAAAAATAACATACGAAATTTCACCTTGGTTATTCTGCTGGTGCTGATGGGAGCAGGGTGTAAGGATTTCCTGAAAGAGCAGTCAATTTCCAACATTACTACCGATTCCTATGTCGTAAACGAAGCCGGATATGAGGATCTGGTAAAGTCATGCTATCCGCTTTTACGTGATTATATTTTGAACTATCCACTGGTGCTGCCCGGAACCGACCTCTTCCAGGCAAGTAACTGGAGCCAGAAATCGATCGGCAGCGGACCTTACCTCGACAATTATGATATCCGCTTCAATTCCTCAACTGGTGAGGTATCGGCATTCTGGGATATATTGTACCGTAACATCGGACGTACCAATGCAGCAATTGGACGGGCGGATGCAATTAAATATGCCGATCCTGCCAAAAAGGCCGCACGGTTGGCAGAGGCAAAATTCCTGCGTGCATTGAGTTACTTCTACCTGGTGCAAACATGGGGAGATGTACCTATGCCGCTTACTGAGACAATCGCTCCGGACAAGGCCATAGTCAAAGCACCTTCCAATACTATTTACACCCAGATATTGAAAGACCTTACTGAGGCTGAATCCGCACTCCCCGTAACTGCCACCGATTACGGCCGCGTCACAAAAGGCGCCGCACAATTTTTACTGTCAAGAGTCTATCTGACACGGGGATGGAATTTCAAAAATGCACTTGGCGGAGCCACAACCGATTTCAAATCCGCACTGGATTATGCCGACAAAGTTATTGCTGCCTATGCACTTGTACCACAGTACAAAACACTCTTCCCGACTCGTTCAACTAATCCGCTGACACAATATACAGGAGCACAGAACGACCGGAACAGTGAAATTGTATTTCCAATCCAGTACAACAGCGATATTTTAACCAATGCAATGGAAATGCCTTACCCCAGTACTGCCGCAAGGGAGCCTGGTAATTATTACCATTCAATCTTCCCCGGCAACAGTGAATTGGTTGGAAGCGCTGGCAGGACAAGCGATTACAACCGCCACCTGAGTCAGAACCATCCGACTCCGGCATCTTACCGATTCTTCGATCCTCAAAAAGATAGTCGTTCCATTCACGACTTCCTGAATGTGATTTATGCTTTAAAAGCCGTATCAAATTATGCATACAGCTATACCGACGCTAATGCAAAAGTAAGTTATGCGGTTGGTGATACCGTTGCCTACTGGACACCATGGAACAAGCCTGCCTCAGGCGCTCAAAAAGGGATTGACGAAGGCGGTACAAAGAAATATGCCGTAATGAATCTCGACCAGATCGTAAGTGGTGTTGCCATTTCACGCCTTACGGCAGCAACGCCTTCTATGTGGAAATTCTGGCAGCCAGGAATCACGTACGGCGATGGTTACGGAACCTTTGACTTTGCATTGTTCCGTTCGGCCGAAGCTTATCTTCTCGCAGCTGAGGCAATTCTGAAAGGGGCCGGAAATGGCGCATTGGGGGGCGCAGATGTCTATTACAACAAGGTCCTCGATCGCGCTGTAGGCGTGGGCGTTGATCCCCAGCGTGCTAAATATCCTGAAGATCTCACCTCGTTCGAAACAATATCTTACCGGGCAACGCCGGCAACCATCTCAATAGACATGGTACTGGACGAGAGCGGCAGGGAGTTGTTCGGCGAATTCAACCGCTGGTTCGATCTGAAACGAACAGGGAAACTGATCGAAAGGGCCAAGAAGTACAACGCATGGACAAAAGCCACAGGAAATCCGACGGATAACATGCTTATCCGGCCGATACCGCAAAGTGAAATTGACCGTTCATCGCCGCCAATTCCACAAAATCCAGGCTATTAAAAGTTGATTTGAACCTTGGATCGACATAAAAGGGAAGAGGGAATATTCCTTCTTCCCTTTTTCATATGTAATATATGTTAGTTAATATATTGATAATTTGAATGTTCGCGTGGAACTCACACATCGAATTTTCATCGCCTTTTGTGGGTTTTAACTCATGTTTGTTTCAGTCGCCATTATTTGATGCTCTGTCCGTCAATAATCGTGATCTATGATGAACTTGAAGCAGATCATGCCGTCAATGGGGGCTGCTGCTGCACAACGACATGGGATTAAAAAAAATCCCGCAATAAAACAAAGAGTCAGACGATTAAATCAGCTATATATCAATTAATTAACAAATGAAAAAAATTCCCTTATCTGTATTGTTCCTATTGCTGATCTTCAGGTTGGCCAATGCCCAGTCCATCAACTATGTACCGAAATTCGAAAATGAAAACCATCCTGAAATTGGCTATTGGTTTATTTCCCCGGATCTGATAGAAGGAGATAAGTATCTCTCCCACCTCGAAAACATAGCCCAAAATTGTCCTTATACATTGGTTTTTCTGACTTCAAGGGAAGGCGCCAATTTTTACAATTATCCTGTGATGCATCCGGTATTTCAGAAGATTGTATCAGAAGCGCATAAAAGAGGACTGAAAGTCGGACTTCAGCTGTGGGGCAATTACCAGGACAAGACCATGGAAGGTTCCCAGCGGATGATTGTTGAAAATGAAGTAATGTTGGATCAGTCGGGGAATGCCAACTTTACTGCGACTGCAAAATACGTCCGTTTCCCTGACCGCCTTTTGCGATCGGATTTGTTCAGGGTTTATGCGTTCAGGAAAACATCCGATGGTTTTTATGATCCTTCCACGCTCAAGGACATTACCGGTCAATGCGAATCCGTAACTCCGGATAAAGCCACCGTGGAAATTAACATCAAAGGTGGCAAATCTGCACAGGGCCTGACAGCCTGCATCATGACGCAGCAATATTGCAGCCAGAGCAGTATGTGGGGCGATATGGAGATCAACGGTTTCGCCGAGGCCATGAAGAATTATTCCGATATTCCGTTCGACGGATTTGCCCTGGATGAATACGGGAACAAGTTTGTTTCCCGCGAAGCGGAACTTAAAGGCGATGACTTCAGGGGTCGGTGGTATTCATCGGCCATGGCCGATGAATACCAGAAGTCTACAGGCAAATACCTGGATCAGACGCTTTTCGATGCCCGCTATGCCCCGGAAGGGAAACCGGAAATGAGGATGAAAGCAATCAATGAATACATGGATTTTATGCGCAAAGGAGCTTTGCGCGTTGAGAAGGCTGTCAACCTGAAATCCAGGGAAATTTTCGGAAATGATATCTTTAACGGCATTCACAATACTTACCACAACAGCCTGGTTAACGACGAAATCTGGGCCAATGGCATCGGCTGGTGGGATGCTCCCCGCGAATATGGCCAGACCGACGAAAAAACCCCAACCCCCACCCAGATGGGAATCGCCATGGCACATCCGAAAAACACGATGTACAACCAGTATTACGATGCAAACCTGGAGCCGGTACTGGTAAAGGCATTCAGCGATCTGCGCTGGGGGATCCGCACCCATTACCATGCCTTGAACGACAAGCGTCCGCTCCGTTTCGACCTCGAATTTCCGGAAGCCAGGTTTAAGGCAATTCTTGAAAAAGCTACCGTGAAGGGCTATTCGGTTGATGCACTTCCACAATTGAGAATATCAAAAAATCTCCTGCCTGACGGATGTAAAAACGAGGATGGTTCTTTTGTTTTTACAGATGAATCTTCACTTAGAACGGACAAAATATCCTCGTTTTCAGTCAATTTAGACGGCGATCTCTACACTGGCAAATACAAAGGACTTGCCATCATTGCCGCCGATAAAAAATCGGGTCTGAAGAAACTTGCTGCTGCAGGTTTCTCGGAACTTACACACAACGGAAAGCCAATCCTGGCCTTCAAAGATCCTGTAGATATATTCATTGAAAAGGTTAACGGGCAGTACAAAATAACCGTAGCCGATCCGTCAAAATCTGTTTTACCACTGATTAATAAATTGTAATTATGAGAACAAGTATGCTGTTTTTATCTTTTGCCCTGTTTCTGGCAAGCGGATGTTCAGAAAAAAAGGGGACGCGGATCACTTCCTACGGCGCAAAAGCTGATGCTGTAACAAACAATGCAGCCTTTATCCAGAAGGCAATAGATGATGTTTCTGCAGCGGGCGGTGGAAAGGTTATTATTCCCCCGGGAATCTTTATGACTGGTAGTTTAATCCTGAAATCCGGCGTGGATCTTCATCTTGAACAGGGATCCTGCCTGATGGGAACAGACAAAACGTGCGAATATACCACTCCTGGCCGTCGTGCCCTGATATCGGCCAATGGCCAAAAGAAGATCGCCGTGAGCGGATCGGGAATCATTGACGGACAAGGACAGGAGCTTATGCTGGATATTTTCAAAAAACTCAGAAGCGGGGAACTCAAACAGGATTCTCTATGGCTGTTCAAAAGACCCGAAGTCGGACGGGCTCTCCTGCTTTATTTCTTCAACTGCACGGACGTGAATGTATCCGGAGTTACCCTTAAAAATGCTTCCAACTGGGTGCAGGATTACCGCGAATGCGCCAATGTTGTCATCGACAGGATTACTGTCCAAAGTACTTCATACTGGAACAACGACGGACTGGATGTGACAGATTCCAAAAATGTGAAAATAACCAACTGCTTTATCAATGCTTCGGACGACGGTATCTGCCTTAAATCCGATAATAAAAACGCTTCCTGTGAGGATGTTTTTATCGACAACTGCACGGTGCGTTCCAGTGCTAACGGGTTTAAAATGGGCACCTCCAATTGGGGCGGATTCCGGAATATCAAAGTTCGAAACCTGACTGTCTTTGACACTTACCGGTCGGCAATCGCCCTCGAATCTGTGGATGGTGGTTTTCTTGAAAATATTGACATTCAAAATGTTGTGGCAAAAAATACCGGAAATGCCATCTTCATCCGGCTCGGGCACAGGAATATGGGTGAAAAGGTAAGTACGCTCAAAGGTGTTTACATTGCCAACGTGAAAGCAGAGATTCCGCTGTACAAACCGGACCAGGGGTACCCGATCGAAGGACCTCCCGATCACCTGCGTCCGGGCGAGGACAAGATGCCCAGACGGCCATCCCATTTCCATATTTACGGCCACCCGTTTTTACCCTACAACCTGGTGCCCTCCTCCATTGCCGGTATACCCGGACATCCGGTTCAGGATGTCACACTGGAAAACATCGAAATCACCTACGGCGGAAGGGCCAGCAAAGAGATCGCTTACATTCCGCTGAACAAAATCACATCCATTCCCGAAAATGAAGCCGGTTATCCGGAGTTTTCCATGTGGGGAGAGTTGCCGGCCTGGGGCTTTTACATCCGCCATGCCGAGGGTATAAAAATGAAAAATGTTAAAATTAACTACCGTGAAGATGACTTCCGGCCTGCATTCGTTTTGGATGACGTGAAAAAAGTGGAAATGACCAAAATCGACATTTTAACGGCAAAAGAGATGCCGGTAATGCTGCTGAATAATACGCAGGAGATTACATGGAAAGAGCTGAAGATGCCTGTTCCGGAATCGAAAGGAGTGCAATATTCAATGTACAAATAGAGAATTCGACAATGAATAAGAAAGAAGATTGAATAAGGATGACACTTCGGCAATGTCCGGCCTGAAAGGCCAACATAATTCAGCCCGGGGCAACGCCCCGGGAAAGGCGATTGTTGCTTGACCCGCCGTCCGCGGTAGCGATATTTAAAAAGAACGATTGGATATTTCGGACGGAATGGAACAGAGCTGGGAAAAAGAGTCCCAAGCCGAAGGACCATTGACCCCGTTGGTAAGCTCAGGGACCGATTGCATGATTGTGCGAAATAGAAAAATGCCCTTCATTTATTTATTTTTTTTACAAAATTGTCAGGCATTCCAATTAACTTTGGATATGTTTTTATCTTCAGAATAAAATCCTATCAAAAACAATAAACTTGAAACATCAATGAAAAAATCCATTCTGATTTCAGTATTTGCTTTGCTGACATTTCTTTGTGCAAATGGTCAGCCGCAAAATCAAAATTTACCCTTTCGCAATACGGGCATATCTACAGAAAAACGTGTCGATGACCTGATCAGCAGGCTGACACTGGAGGAGAAAGTGCTGCAGATGATGGACAAAACCCCGGCCATCGATCGCCTGGGCATCCCTGTTTACAACTGGTGGAACGAAGCCTTACACGGAGTTGCACGGACCGGACTGGCAACTGTATTTCCACAGGCTATAGCCCTTGCAGCAACTTTCGACGAAAAGGCCATGCTGGAAACTTTCACGGTGATCAGCGACGAAGCTCGGGCCAAATACCATGACTACCAGAAGGAAATGAAATTCGACAGGTACAAAGGGCTGACTTTCTGGACCCCCAATATCAATATCTTCCGGGATCCGCGCTGGGGACGCGGGATGGAAACCTATGGTGAGGATCCGTTCCTGACTGCCAGGATGGGAGTGGCTGCCGTTAAAGGATTGCAGGGTGATGATCCGAAATATTTTAAAAGTTTCGCCTGTGCCAAACATTTTGCGGTACACAGCGGTCCGGAGTCGAGTCGCCACATTTTCAATGCAGTCGTTAGCGACCGTGATTTGTGGCAAACCTACCTTCCTGCTTTTGAGGCTTTGGTAAAAGAAGGAAATGTGCAGCAGGTAATGTGTGCCTACAACCGTTTCGAGGACAAACCCTGCTGCGGGAGTGATGTGCTTCTGGTGAACATTCTCCGGAATACCTGGGGTTACAAGGGAATTGTGGTTTCAGACTGCGGCGCCATTGACGATTTTTACAAAAAAGACAGCAGGACACCGCGCCACGATACCCACCCCGACGCGCCTACAGCCTCAGCTGATGCCGTCCTGAACGGTACCGATGTGGAGTGCGGCAGCAGTTACAAAAGCCTGATCGATGCCGTACAGAAAGGTTTGATTAAGGAGAGTCAGCTGGATGTCTCGCTGCGGAGATTGTTCAAAGGAAGGTTTGAACTGGGTATGTTCGACCCGGATGAGATGGTCAAGTGGTCCAAAATCCCGTACAGTATCGTCGATTGTCAGGCAAACAAGGACAAGGCGCTAAAAATGGCACGGGAAAGCATGGTATTGCTGAAAAATAAAAACAACATCCTGCCTTTGAAGAAAAACATAAAAACAATTGCTGTGGTGGGACCAAATGCAAATGACTCCATCATGCTATGGGCTAATTACAACGGTTTCCCTTCAAAGACTACCACGATCCTGCAGGGCATCAAAAATAAATTGCCCAATTCAACCATCATCTACGAAAAAGGATGCAGGCATACCGGCGATGTTCATGCCGACAGTTTGAACATGGCCGTTGCAAAAGTGAAAGATGCTGATGTCATCCTGTTTGTGGGGGGAATTTCACCGAGACTGGAAGGAGAGGAAATGAGGGTGGCCATCGATGGCTTCAAAGGCGGCGACAGGACAAATATCGAGATTCCAACCGTTCAGAAAGCGTTGGTCAAAGCGCTGAAGGCAACAGGTAAACCGGTCATTTATGTTTCCTGTTCCGGCAGCGCCCTGGCTTTAAACTGGGAAGAAGAAAATGTGGATGCAATCCTAAACGCATGGTACGGAGGGGAAGCTGCCGGAACTGCCGTTGCCGATATTTTATTCGGGGATTACAATCCGGCAGGCAGACTGCCCGTTACGTTTTATAAAAGTGTAGACCAACTACCTGCTTTTGAAGATTACTCCATGAAGGGACGCACTTACCGCTACATGACCCAGGAACCGCTCTATCCTTTCGGATATGGCCTGAGTTATACTAAATTCGCCTATAAATCAGCCAAATTGGCAAAACCGGTGGTTGGCAAAACAGAAAGTGTAAAAATTTCGGTTGAAGTGCAAAACACAGGGAAACGTAACGGCGATGAAGTCGTTCAGGTTTATCTCCGTAATCCGAACGATCCGAACGGTCCGCTGAAAGCCCTGAAGGGTTTTAAAAGGATCTCACTGATGGCTGGTGCATCTCAGAATGTCGATTTTGTGCTGGCTCCCGAAGCTTTTAACTCATTCAATGACAATACCAAGAAGTTTGAAATACTTCCGGGTAAATATGAATTACTCTATGGAGGCAGTTCTGCTGATAAGACACTCAAAAAAATCGAAGTTGAAATACAATAATTAAACAAGCATCCCATGAAGCATCTGTTTTGGATTTTTACGATTTCACTGTTTTTTACTGCTTTTACTGCTTCCGATGAAAAAGATATCCCATCGAACAAAGTTGTCCCCACTCAAAAACAACTCGATTACCAGGCAATGGAAATGGTCGGATTTGTTCATTTCAACATGAATACTTTCACCGACAAAGAGTGGGGTTACGGTGATGAATCCCCCACCCTGTTTGATCCTAAAAAACTGGACTGTGAGCAATGGGTAAAAGCTGCCAAAGATGCAGGTCTCAAAGAGCTGATATTGACGGCCAAACACCACGACGGATTTTGCCTCTGGCCTAGCGCTTATACCGGGCATTCTGTCAAAAACAGCCCTTACAAAAACGGGAAAGGTGACATTGTGAAGGAATTCACCGAGGCCTGTGCCAAATACGGGATCAAGGCAGGATTGTACCTTTCGCCATGGGACAGGAACTATGCAGGATACGGAACTCCTGCTTACATCACTTATTACAAAAACCAGCTCAGGGAGTTAATGACCAATTACGGTAAAATATCAGAAGTCTGGTTCGACGGCGCTAACGGAGGCGACGGCTTCTATGGCGGGGCAAAGGAGGTCAGGAAGATTGACAAGCATTCCTATTATCCCTGGAAAGAAATCAGGGAGATCGTGTACCAGCTTCAACCCGATGCCCTTATTTTTTCAGATGCAGGTCCTGACATTCACTGGATTGGCAATGAGCGCGGCATCGCCGGCGAGACTTTCTGGAGCATGATGAATACGGACAAAGTAGCGGTTGGCGATGCAGATACGGATTATCTGAACAGAGGGGATTACTTCGGAAATTCCTGGGTGGTAGGGCAGTGTGATGTCTCCATCAGAAAAGGATGGTTTTTCCATTCCTCAGACGATGAGAATGTGAAGACGCCTTCGCAGCTGGTTGACCTGTATTACAAATCAGTCGGCCGCAATGCGGTTTTTCTTGTCAACCTTCCACCGAACCGGGATGGTCTTTTTGCCGATAAAGATGTCTCCAGCCTAAAAAAATTCAGGGAAATCCTGGACAAAACGTTCAGCGAAAATTTTGCTTTCAATACAAATGCTCAGGCTTCCAGCATTCGCAACAAATCTGAGCAATTCTGTTCATGCAAAGTTACTGATGGTGATTTAAACAGTTACTGGGCTGCCGAAAACAACAAAAAGGAGGTGACGCTGGAAATCGAAATTGACAGTACCAGAAAGTTCGATCGGATTATGCTTCAGGAGCCGGTTCGCCTCGGACAAAGAATTGCATCATTCGACATTCAGTTAATGAAGTCCGGGAGATGGCAGACGATTGCCAGCGGCACAAGCATAGGATACAAAAGGTTACTGAGAATTACCCCGATCGCCGGCAGCAAAGTCAGGGTCAATATCCGGGAGGCAAACAACACGCCGGCTCTGTCAAATTTCGGACTGTACAAAGCTGCGGCAGGAGACGTTAACCTATAATGGAGAATCAACTTCAGGATGAGAAAAAAGTATATACTTCTGGCAATCGGAATGGCATTCCTGTTGAACCGTCCGAATTATCTTTCCGCCGCGACCGTGACTGAAACCAAAAATTCAGATGCCGTCCTGCTGAAACATTATACCTATCAAACGCTCTCCCCGTTTCAAAAAGAGATCTTCGACAATTTCATTGAAGAGGAATTTCCGAAAGGATCGGCAATAACTGATATCCTGAATGAAAATGCCGGGACAAGGAACAAAATGCGGTTGGCAACTGCGCTCTTTTTCAGGAACCAGCCGGGTGATGCTGAAATTGCAGGAACAATCGTAAAATGGATTATCCCGCTTCAGATTTTGGACGAAACCAGCATCAACTACGCCGTATTCAGCGGATCTCCCAAACAATTGAAGGAGGGAAGCGGTTTCGACCAGAATATGCGGGAATTTATCGGGACCGACCTGATTACCGTTTACCACAGGTACAAAAATCAACTGCCTGATGATGTAAGGAAACAACTGGTGGCCTGCCTGATCCGCACCGCCAGGGGCGCCCTGATGCGCAACGTCGACCCGAACTACAACAACATTTCTATCATGAGTTCCTTCATGATGGAGTATGTCGGAAGCGAATTCAATATCCCGGAACTCAAAGCTGCCGGATTGCAAAAAGCGAAGGAAATTTTCGCTAATTTTCAGAAATTCAACACTTTGTGCGAATACAACTCACCTACGTATTACGGGGTTGATTTTGTGGGGCTGGCCTTATGGCGCGAAATTTCATCTTCTGGTGAACTCCGGGAGATGGGGGCAGTCCTGGAAAAGGAGTTGTGGCTCGATGTGGCAGCTTTCTACAATGCGAACCTGCAGAATATCTGCGGTCCCTACCTAAGGAGTTACGGCATCGACATGAAAAAATACTCGGCTATCGCCGGAATCTGGATAGCAGCCGCGGTGGACAACCAACAATTAGCGCCGATACCGCTGAGAAATCCGGTACATGACGAATGCAATTTTATAGTACCCATACTCGAATTGGGAATTTCCATGCCAGTGAAGGCATTGGATCAGTTCAGACATTTTGGTTCTCCAAGATTCCTGACCCGCATCACCTCCAACTATTACGAAGGCGACCGCCTGAAAAAAGTGACTGCTTTTATTCAGAAAGATTGGATGATGGGCGGTTTGTGGGGCAACCGGAAAATTTCCCATATCCTGAAATGCGGAACGATGCACTGGAAATCGCAGGATGGTGATATCGGATGGCTCTTTGTTCCGGGTGAAGGAAAAACAAATGTGCAGGTCGACAGCACACGGATGAAGATTTTTCTGGCCGATCCGCTTGCCAAAACCTTTTCCATTATTGTTTATTCCAAAGGCATTACCCCTGAAAATTTCAGGGATGATTTGTGGGATCTGAAGCCCATGCAGCTTGGTTTCCAAAGCGGATTACAGCGGACGGCCGCTGAAGTCCTGCCCGCGGAGGTAATTGACAACGAAGGCGTTGGTGCCAGAGACTACCCTTTTGTAATCAGGATTACTTATGAAGTACCTGAAAGATGGAATGGGCTTGATCCTTTGGTGGTTATTACCCCAAACTATAAATCCGGATTAACAGGCAATTAACCGTTGTTTTTTTAAACAATTCAATAACCATTAAAGTCATGAAGCATAAAATCTTCTTACTCCCTTTCATCTGTGCGCTTTCACCGGCACAAAATGTTTTGCATGCGGCCACGGAATCCAGGAATAACAAACCAAATATCATTTTGGTGATGAGTGATGACCAGGGATGGGGGCAAACCGGTTATTACAACCATCCGGTTTTAAAAACGCCGAATCTGGATGACATGGCTTTACATGGATTGCGCATGGACCGTTTTTATGCCGGGGCTCCCTTATGTTCTCCAACAAGAGCCAGCGTTTTGACCGGTCGGTCAAACGACCGTACTGCAGTTTTTAGCGTCGGTTTTCCGATGAGAAGACAAGAGAAAACATTGCCTCAGGCACTCAGGAATGCCGGCTATAACACTGCCCATTTTGGGAAGTGGCATCTGGATGGTTACAAAGGCCCCGGTGCGCCAATACTTGAAGGTGATACGCGAAGTCCCGGGTTCTTTGGGTTTGATGAGTGGCTTTCGGTCACCAATTACTTTGACATGAATCCGATCATGAGCAGAAAAGGAAAGTTCGAAGCGTTCACAGGCGGTTCATCCCGGGTTATAGTGAATGAAGCACTAAAATACATTCAAAAGAATTCTGAAAAAGACGAACCGTTTTTTGTCGTTATCTGGTATGGAAGCCCACACAATCCATGGCTTGCCAGTGATGAGGATAAAAAATCTTTCACAGCTTTAAATGAGGCAGCCCGGAATCATTACGGAGAACTTGTTGATCTGGACAGAAGCATCGGCGTTTTGAGAAAAGGATTGCGTGACTTTGGAATTGCTGAAAATACTTTGGTGTGGTTCAACAGCGACAATGGTGGTTTGAAGAATTTCGGACCCGAAACAGTTGGAGGACTTCGGGGTTTTAAAGGTGAACTCTATGAAGGGGGACTGAGGGTTCCTTGCGTTATTGAATGGCCGGCAGTAATCAAGAAGAACAGAATATCGAAATTCCCCGCGTCGACAATGGATATTTTTCCGACCATTGCTGAAATGGTCAATGTTCCTAAGTCTGAAATGGTTTATCCAATTGATGGAATAAGTCTGAGAAAACTATTTGACAAGGATATTTCGGCAAGAAAAGCTCCTATCCCATTCAGGTATATGGGGAAAGGAGCATTCATTGAGAACAACTTCAAATTGCTTGCACTGAATCTTAAACAGGATAAATTTGAATTATATGATTTAAAGAATGATCCGACGGAAAAAAACAATTTAATCAATACGCAACCGAAAATTGCAAAGCAAATGATCGGTGCCTATAAAAAGTGGAGTGAATCGGTCGAATCAAGCATAGCCGGTACTGATTACACCGGGGGATTGTCGGAACCTGATCCTGAACCACGTTTCTGGATGAATTCTCCTGAATATTTGCCATATATGGATGAACTGACTAAAAGGCCGGAATTCAAAAATTTAAAAATCAGCAATGAATAACAAGGGAAAAACACTTATTCTAATCTTATTTTTGAAAATTTGGACGGCAGATTCGGCCATCGCCCAAATGGTATCTAATATCTGGTTGGATGATCTCAGGATAAAAACGATGTCGGAAGGAGTATCTTCAGTTGAGCTAAAACAGTCTGTCCCGGGAGATTCCATCAAAATTGGAGGGACGAATTTTGATCGGGGAGTAATTGTGCCGGCTACCAGCGTGCTTTCTTTTTATCTTGATGGTAATGCGAGATCGTTTAAGGCTGTGGTTGGCGTTGCAGATATGGCTGGAAACAATGGGACGGTCAAATTTATTGTTGTCGGAGACCGGAAAATCCTTTTCGAAAGCCCTCAAATGAAAGCAGGAGATTTGCCGCAAAAAGTCGGTCTAAATCTGACAGGGATCAAACGATTGGGATTTTTGGTGACCGGTGACAAATTAGCGCACAACAGTGTACGCGGATATTGGGCAAATGCACAGTTTGAGATGACCGGTAATAAGGTTCCGATGCAAATGCCAAACGATGATGAAAAATATATTCTGACCCCGGTTCCGGGAAAGTGGCCCAGGATCAATTCTGCCAAAGTTTTCGGGGCTACTCCCGGCAATCCGTTTCTTTATACCATTGCTGCAACCGGGCAAAAACCAGTCACTTTTTCGGCCGCTAACTTGCCGGCAGGACTTTCTATCGATCCCAAAACAGGGATTATCTCCGGGGCAGTTTCGAAACGGGGAATTTATCCGGTAACCCTGAAAGCCAAAAATGAGCTGGGTGAAGCCGTTAACCAACTGACCATTAAGATTGGCGATACCATCGCACTCACACCGCCAATTGGCTGGAACGGCTGGAACTCCTGGGCGAGGAATATTGACAGGGAGAAAGTGATTGCCTCGGCCGATGCCATGGTAAAAATGGGACTCCGGGATCACGGTTGGTCCTACATCAACATCGACGATGCCTGGCAGGGACAGCGGGGAGGAAAGTACAACGCCATTCAACCCAACGAAAAATTTCCTGATTTCAAAGGAATGATTGATTACATTCATTCGCTCGGTTTAAAATCTGGCATTTACTCAACTCCCTGGATTTCAAGCTACGCGGGGTATGTTGGCGGTTCGTCAGACATTACCTATGGAGATTATCCCGACTCCGTTAAAAACAACAAGCGCGCCTACCGCCGTTTGGGGAAGTACCGGTTTGAAAACAACGATGCCCTGCAAATGGCAGCATGGGGCATTGATTACCTCAAATACGACTGGCACATTGACTTACCTTCTGCAGAAAGAATGTCCGTCGCCTTAAAGCATTCGGGACGGGATATTTTGTACAGTCTGTCGAACTCGGCCCCTTTTGCGCAGGCAAAAGAATGGGCACAGGTTTCCAATGCCTGGAGAACTGGTCCCGACATCCGCGATAGCTGGCTAAGTCTCTATATTTCGGCTTTTACCATCGACAAATGGGCGCCGTTCGCTGGTCCCGGTCATTGGAACGACCCCGATATGCTGATTGTAGGCAATGTCACAACAGGCACAGACCTGCACCCTACCCGCTTGACACCCGATGAACAATACAGTCACGTCAGCCTCTTCAGCCTGCTGGCTGCCCCGCTGATCATCGGCTGTCCGATCGAACAGCTTGATCCCTTTACCCTGAATCTGCTAACCAACGACGAGGTTATCGAAATTGATCAGGATCCGCTGGGCAAACCGGCCCGACTCGTTTCGGATGAAAATGGCGTTCAAATCTGGGTTAAACCATTAGAGGATGGTTCTTTGGCTGTTGGACTCTTTAATACCGACAATTTTGGCAATACTCCTGAATCATTGTTCAGGTGGGGAGATGAAAAGTCAACAAAATATTCATTCGATTTTGAGAAAATTGGCCTAAAAGGAAATTGGAACCTGCGGAATGTTTGGAGACAAAAAGATTTAGGTGAATTTTCCGGCTCTTTTAAAACCGAAATTCCACATCATGGAGTTGTGATGTTGAGGATAACTCCCAAAAATTAAAAAATGAAATTATTAAACTGTTTGAACATCAAATTATTAAACAAATGAAACTTACAACAATTTTATTTTTTCTATTCGTTACCTCTTTAAATTTATTTGGTATCGAAATCGATATGCTTAAATATGGGGCAGACCCGACAGGAAAGACGCTGAATAATAAAATTATCCAAAAGGCCATTGACGAATGTTTCCTAAACGGAGGAGGAAAAGTTATTTTCCCTCCGGGCATCTATCTTTCAGGTACTATTTTGCTAAAAGACAATGTCGAACTTCATTTAACACATGGTGCGACGCTTTTGGCAAGTGCAGAACATGATGATTTTCCAAGACAGCCCCAACCGGAATACCGCTCACAATATGATGCCGGGGGTTGGTATTCTTTGATATATGCTGAAGGTGCAACGAACATTGCGATAACCGGTTTTGGAACCATCGATGGACAGGGTGCCATGCAAAAACCTCGTCCCAATGCAAAAAATGGTGGTATGGATGGAAGACCCAGGAACATTCTGTTTATAAGTTGCAAGCATATAGTGATAAAAGACATAACCCTAAAAAATTCCGGCATTTGGAACCAACATTACCTGAATAGTGAGGATGTTATGATTGATGGCATTAAGGTTTACAATCACTCCAACCGTAACAATGATGGTATTGATATTGATGGATGCAGAAGGCTAATCTTGTCAAACAGCATAATTGATTCCGAAGATGATGCCATCTGTCTGAAAAGCACAGGCCCTGCGCCATGTGAAGATATTATAATAAATAATTGCATCGCAAGCAGTTTTTGTAATGGAATTAAGATGGGGACCGAATCTTCGGGAGGATTTCGAAATATTAATATCAGCAATTGTATTGTCAAGCCGTCAATCCATCCCGAAAAACCAACTGGAAATATGAGCGAAAGAGGAATAACCGGAGTTTCCCTTGAAATTGTTGACGGAGGCGCAATGGAGGGAATTTCTGTGAACAATATCACTATTGAAGGAACCAACTGTCCGGTATATGTTCGTCTGGGAGGACGTGGCAGAATATATATGGAAGATATGGATACTCCGGAAGTTGGAAGCATGAAAAATATTATCATTAGCAATATAACCGCATATAATTCGGGAAATTATGCATGTTCCGTTACTGGTATTCCTGGTCACTACGTGGAAAATATCCAACTTAATAATTTTAATATCACACAAATAGGAGGATTGGAACAGGGCGATTATTTACACTCAATGGATACGGTTGATGAATCGATTATGGGATATCCACAACCTACTGTTTGGAGAAATTTACCTGCTTCTGGTCTTTTTTTGAGACATGTAAGAAATATATCCGTGAATGGATTTATGATTCAAACTATTGAAAAAGATCCCCGACCTACGATTATGGCCGATGACGTTCATCAATTGAGAATTAAAAACGTAACCATCGGAGATAATTGTTCTGATGGAGTACCTTTTGTCCAAAGAAATGTG
>JBBQHB010000009.1:0-82730 GCA_038323575.1 Bacteroidales bacterium
TGGCCAGCAACAGGGTTAACCCTGAATACAAAAGCCATTTTTTCAGAAAAGTGAGGTGCTTTTTGTTGTTGTAAACCATAATTTGAGAAGTATCTTACACAATAAGGTGAAGATATGTTTTTTTGTTCCTATCTCCAAATCTTCTATCTTAGTAGCTGGATAATGACCCTCTGGCAGAGTTTCAGGCAATAAACTAACAGCCTTTAGCTTTTAGCAGAATTACTTTGTCGGCGCGTCATTCGAAAATCGATTCCTCGACTTCGCTCGGGGACCGGAATGGAATTTGAAAACTTAGATAGGATGATTGGAATACAGGAGGTTAACCAAAATGATAGTAGGCGCAGTTCGCAAACTTATATCCTTGCGACCGCTTTTCTTGCCTTGTTTGCTATTGTAGGATTTGCCCTGTACGGACCGCCCTTCTTTTATGATTTTATGACGAAGGAATTTGGATGGTCAAGATCGGTTGTTACATCCGGCAATGCCCTGGGTAAACTGCTTGTTGCCCCTTTGTTCGGTTTTCTGGCGGGATGGCTGATAGATTCGTACGGTCCGCGCAAACTGATGTTGACCGGCGCTTTATTTGCCGGAACTGCATTGATCGGACTTAGTTTTTCAAGTTCCCTGGGCGCTTTCTACCTTTTTTATGTTTTTAATGCCCTTGGTTATGTTTTTGGCGGTCCGCTTCCGTGCCAGGTATTGATATCAAGGTGGTTCGAAAAAAACAGGGGCAAAGCGATGGGTATTGCCTATCTCGGTATCGGCACCGGCGGTGCCTTGGTCCCCTTGATTTCGGCGGCCCTTGAAAAAAACCTGGGATGGCACATGGCATTGGCGTCGATTGGCGTCCTGATTGTCCTGATTGCCTTTCCGATGGCCTGGTTTATCAAAGATACCGGCAAGGACGAGGGTGAAAAGGCAAAAGCAGCCCCGATTGTACCTATAAAAGCGATTCTTAAAAATCCGAATTTTTACCTTTTGGCCGTCGGGAGTATGTGCTCGATCGGAGCTGTCGGAAGTATTGTTCAGCACCTGAAACTCTACCTTCGTGACCTGGACTATTCGCAAACCAATGCTGCCCAGGTGATGTCTTTTTTGATGTTTTCGAGTCTGGCAGGCAGGGTACTGATGGGATTCCTGGCCGACATGATCAACCGCAAATATGTGATGATCCTTATTTACCTGTTAGTAGCATGTACCATTCCGTTGCTATTGCTCCCCGATTTCACGGGAAGAATCTATCTTTTTGCCATTATCTTCGGCATAGGGCTGGGAGGTGATTACATGATCATTCCTTTAATGGCAGCTGATTTGTTTGGTATAAAGGCATTGGGTCGGACCATGGGGATCATTCTGGTTGCAGACGGTATTGCTGAATCCCTTTTTCCGATGCTGGTGGGTCACTTGTACAACACGGTGACACAAAGCTATGCAACAGGATTTATTGTCGTGATCTGCCTGGCAATGCTTGGCGCTGTGATTGTGTCTTTTCTTCCGAAGACCAGGGGTGCTGAGGTAGCGTAGATCCGGACTATGAGACGGGGGGACTGGACGAGGGGACGACTGGATGACTGGACGAACCGGTCCCCGAGCGGAGCTGTTGTCAAGGGGACTATAAGACTGGGAGACTAAGACTTGATGATGGGGAGACAGAACGATTGGACGATTGGACGACTGGACGAACCGGTCCCGGAGCTTGTCGAAGGGGTCGATGGGCGGCAGGAAGGACAAGATAATGAACAACAAGATGATAATTCGTTTATTTTTTGAAAAATGATTATAGATTACAATATCAGACCAGCTGATTTATCCGGCAAACTCAGGAGATTCTGGGCGTTGTCAGGAGAAAAGATTGCCGCGATTGAACAGGAGTATGATGCAACTTCCGGAGCGCCTGTGTTTACTGTAAACGGGAAATATACCTCCCGGGGCTGGACCGAATGGACGCAGGGATTTCAATTCGGATCGGCCATCCTTCAATTCGATGCGACAGGTGATATAACCTTCCTCGAATCGGGCCGCCGGAACACAATCCGCAAGATGGCCCCGCATATCAGCCATATCGGGGTGCATGATCATGGGTTTAACAACATCAGTACCTACGGGAATCTCCACCGGCTCATGGCTGAAGGTAAGACACCGTTTAATGAGTGGGAAAAAAATTTCTACGAACTGGCAATGAAGGCCTCTGGTGCCGTTCAGGCGGACCGGTGGAGCAAAACGCCGATGGGCGGGTTTATTTATTCCTTCAACGGACCTCATTCTCTTTTTGTGGATACCATTCGGTCGTGCCGGATTTTAATGATGGCACACAGGCTGGGCCACTATCTCCCGGGTGAGAATGACAAGCATATCTCACTTTTTCAACGCGGAATTGATCACCTCCTCTCCACCGCCAGGTATTCAGTCTATTACGGTGAAGGCCGTGACAGTTACGATCTTTGGGGGCGTACTGCCCATGAATCGGTTTTCAATCCGAACGACGGGAACTACCGTTGTCCGAATTCCCAGCAGGGGTATACTGGTTTCTCAACCTGGACACGCGGACTGGCCTGGGCAATGCTTGGATTTGCAGAAGAACTGGAGTTTTTATCCACCCTCCCTGAAAGCGAATTTCAAAATACCAACGACAAGGAACAGGTTATTAATAAATTACAGAAAGCTGCGAAGGCTACATGTGATTTCTATATTGCCCGCACCCCGGTCGACGGGATTCCCTATTGGGATACCGGAGCTCCGGGATTGGTCCGTTTGAGTGGCTACCTCGACCAACCTGCCGATCCTTTTAATGATTTCGAGCCTGTTGACAGCTCTGCCGCGGCGATAGGAGTTCAGGGATTGTTGCGACTTGGCCGTTTTTTGACTGAAAGAGGAGAAACAGCGGAAGGCAACCGATACTGGCAAGCAGGATTGACAGCGGCCTCGAGGTTGCTTGAGCAACCTTATTTGTCTGAAAATCCGGAGCATCATGGAATATTGCTTCATTCGATCTACCACCGGCCAAACGGCTGGGATCATGTTCCTGAAGGATACAAAATCCCATGCAACGAATCAAGCATGTGGGGAGATTACCATATGCGCGAGTCAGCATTGTACCTTTCCCGGATAATTTCGGGAGAGCGCTATTACACTTTTTTTAACGGAATACAATAAGCAATGGCTTCCAGGATAAAAGATCTTTCCAAACTTTGTGTGCATACGCTCACGACCAAACCATGGGATATCGATGCATGCGTGAGAAACTATTCGATGGCAGGGATTAAAGGGATCACCATCTGGCGGAATGTATTGGAAAACAGGAACCTGAACGGTGTGAAAACATTGCTGGATGATTTTGGGATGAAGGTTGTCTCCCTGGCTCGCGGCGGATTTTTCCCTTCTGTTGATGCAGTGAAGCGGAAACTGGCTGTCGACGACAACCTGTTGGCTATTGAACAGGCTGCAGCCGTTGGCGCACCCATGATTGTGCTGGTTTGTGGTGCCGATGGCAGACAGCCATTGGAAAAATCAAGGGAACAGATAGCCGAAGGGATCCTCCGGATACTACCCGCTGCGCAAAGTGCAGGCGTAAAATTGGCCATTGAACCGCTTCATCCGATGTATGCCGGCGACCGCTCAGCTATCAATACCATCCGGCAGGCCAACGATATGGCTGAGATGATTAATTCTGATATTGTCGGAGTGGCCGTCGATGTTTACCATCTCTGGTGGGATCCGGCTCTCCGGGATGAAATCCTGCGGTGCGGTTCACACAACAACCTGCTTGCTTTCCATGTATGCGACTGGAATGTTCCTACTGTTGATTTTCTGAACGACCGGGGACTGATGGGCGATGGCTGCATCAATGTTCCGGAAATAAGGTCCTGGGTGGAAGAAGCCGGTTTCAAAGGGTACAATGAAGTTGAGATCTTTTCGGATAAGTATTGGGCAACCAATCAGAAAAGCTATCTCGAAAAAATTAAGCACGCTTATCTCAATTTTACTTAATATGAAAAAACTATCAGCTATTCATTTTCTGGCTGCAATCTTCTTTTCAGTTTCAGCAGTTGCCCAACTGCCGATTGGCGAAAAGATTGATCGCGGGGTTGTTGCAATTGCCAACGGCGAAAGTCAGGTTTATGTAGGCTGGCGTCTGCTGGTGAATGATCATCAGGACATTGCTTTCAACATCTACCGAAGCGATGTCGGATTTTCAAAATATGAGAAAATAAATGAAATGCCTGTTGTAAACACAACTGATTTTCTCGATAACACGGTCAAACCCGGCAGAGGCTACCGATACAGGATAAAAAAAGTGATCAATGGAAAAGAAGAAAACGCTCCCGGCGAGGCTTATGTTTTTACCCTTTCCGAAAAGAAACCATATATCAGCATCAAATTGCGTGATGAGATCAAAGCCAAGCGAATTGCTGTCGGCGACCTGGATGGCGATGGTGCGTATGATTTTGTGATTCAGTCTCCTGATTTCAATGTCGATCCATACCATCAGACAGGTTACTGGAAGCGAAGTCCCGAAACTTACAAACTGGATGCTTATTCATCAACAGGCAAATTTTTATGGCGTTACGATATGGGATGGGCCATCGAAACAGGAACCTGGTATTCGCCTTACATGGTTTATGATGTTGATCGTGACGGCAAGGCAGAAGTTTACGCCAAAGCCGGCGAAGGAGATCCGCGCGAAACAGACGGGCATGTATTGGACGGAAAGGAATATCTGGTGAAAATAAATGGGCTGACAGGTAAAACAATACTCAAAAAGGATTGGCTTTCAAAGGACGGATTTGACTCGTACAACTACTGGAGCCGCAATTTTCTGAAGGTAGCCTACCTGGACGGTAAAAGTCCTTCCCTGATTCAACAGCGGGGAACTTATACGATCATCAAAACACTCGCTTTGGATAAGAATCTGCAGAAAATCTGGTATTGGGAAAGTACCGGTAAGTATGCCAATTTCAAAGGGCAGGGACAGCATGGCATCCTTTCTGCCGATGTGGATCAGGACGGCAAAGATGAGTTGATTATCGGCACGGCTGCCCTCGACGACAATGGAATTCCGTTGTGGAGAACCGGACTGGGTCACAATGATGCAGGATACATTGCGGATATTGATCCATCGCGACCCGGAATGGAAATCTTTTACGGTATCGAATCCCGTTCTCCTAAAAACGGGGTTTGCCTGGTTGATGCGCTGACCGGAGAAATCATCTGGGGATTTGACGGAAAAACAGTCCATGTCCACTCACAGGGCATGGTAGGCGACATAGACCCGAATTATCCCGGTATGGAATGTTATGCCGGAGAAGCAAAAGGAGGAAGCCAGTATTTCCTTTATTCTGCCAAAGGCGAACGCTTGTCTGACAAAGATATCGGGTCATTGACGCCGCGTCCGGTCTGGTGGGATGCCGACGAGCTGAAAGAGGTCAACATTAATGACAACCTTTTTAAATTCAAAGGTGACACACTGCTGAAAATTGAAGGAAAAGTAATGATGATTGCAGACCTACTCGGAGACTGGCGGGAAGAAATTGTAACGAGCCTGCCAGGTGAAATGCGCATTTATTCGACCAGTATACCGGCAAAAAACAGGAAAGTCTGCCTGATGCAAAACCGGCAGTACAGGCTTGGAGTGGCAGATGCTTCCATGGGATATTTTTATCCGCCTCAATTGGGAATTGAGAAATAGCAAAAATTCAACACGGATGCAAACCGGAACTTGCGGTCCCTGAGCGTAGTCGAAGGGTGGACGAAATAATGGAATTCTGATTTGAGCGCAATTACTTTAGTCACTCTAGTCACTTTAGTTCACTTTAGTCACTTGTTTATATAAAAACTGAACATTAATATTTAAGATATGAGTGAGAATATGACCATTCACAAAGTAGGCATTATCATGAACGGCGTTACCGGACGCATGGGAACCAACCAGCATCTGATGCGGTCCATAGTTGAAATTATTAAACAGGGAGGTGTTCAATGCGGTCCGGCAGAATTTATCATACCCGATCCGGTGCTTGTCGGCCGTGATGAAGTGAAGCTCAGGAAACTTTCCGAAATGTCGGGAATAGAAAAATGGACCACCAACCTGGATGAGGTGATGAAAGATCCTTCCTACCAGGTCTATTTCGATGCACAAACTACCGGGCGCCGGGCTGAAGCCGTGAAAATGGCTGCCCGGGCGGGCAAACATGTCTATTGTGAAAAACCAATTGCAAGCGATACTGCTACTGCGCTGGAACTATATAATGTCTGTGAAAAGGCAGGCGTAAAACACGGGGTAGTCCAGGATAAACTGTTTCTGCCGGGCATGCTGAAACTCAAACGGCTGATGGAAAACGATTTCTTCGGCAAGATTTTATCAGTCAGGGGAGAATTCGGCTACTGGGTTTTCGAGGGTTTCAACGTTCCAGCCCAACGCCCCAGCTGGAACTACCGGAAAGAAGATGACGGTGGGATTATCATTGACATGCTTTGCCACTGGCGCTATGTGTTGGATAACCTCTTTGGAAATGTAAAAGGGGTCTTCTGCATGGGTGCAACCCATATTCCTGAAAGGGTTGATGAGCGGGGGAAAGTATACAAATGCACCGCCGACGATGCGGCTTACGCAACTTTCGAACTCGAAGGAGGCATCATCGCCCATTTCAACTCTTCCTGGGTGACCAGGGTAAGACGGGACGACCTGCTTACTATCCAGGTCGACGGATCCAAGGGTTCTGCCGTTGCCGGTCTTCGCGAATGCTGGACCCAGCACTACGGCAATACACCCAAACCGGTCTGGAATCCGGATATCCCGAGTCCGATCAATTTTTTCGAAGGATGGTCCAAGGTTCCTGAACAGGAGATCTTCGGCAATGCCTTCAAGGTGGAATGGGAACTCTTCCTGAAGCATGTGGTCAAAAACGAACCCTTCCGCTGGACACTGCTGGAGGGAGCCAAAGGCGTTCAGCTGGCAGAAAAAGGACTCGAAAGCTGGGCGAAGCGGAGTTGGGTAGAGATACCGCCGATTAACTGAAAAGAAACGGGAAACGGAGAAACGAGACGGAGTGAAATTGACTGGACGACTTGAAGACGAGAAGACTGGACGAATGTGACTCCAAAATTTACCGCGTAGCGGTTTAAGTATTGTAGAAATTGATCATCCATATGAAATTTTACCGCGTAGCGGTTAAACATAAGCATTTGGATGCCCATTACCGCTTGGGGTTCAGCCGCATAGCGGCGAAATTTTGGTTGCCCGGGGTGGAGCCCCTGGTATGAAAAGGATGTGGAACCACCGTCCGTGGTAGCAGTTTTAAAAGCCGATATTTAACAATATCCGGTCCGCGAGCGGAGTCGAGGGGCGGACGGAATAGTGCGAATCTTTAAAGAAGAGATAATGACAAAAACAGCTTTAATCACCGGCGGTACCCGCGGTATCGGCCTCGGCATTGCCACCGAACTGGCAAAGGCCGGCTTTAACCTGGCCCTGAATGGCGTCCGCGAAGAAGCTTCCGTTGCAACTGTTCTTGAGGATCTCGGAAAGTTGGGTGTTGAGGTAGCTTATTTTAAGGGTGATGTTTCAGTCAGAGAAGATCGGGAAAATCTGGTTGAAGCTGTTTTTGAACGCTTTGGCAAAATAAACGTCCTGGTCAACAATGCGGGAATCGCCCCTCCCGAAAGGAAAGACATCCTGGAGGCAACTGAGGAAAGTTTCGAAAAGGTGTTGAACGTTAACCTTCAGGGACCATATTTCCTCACACAATTGGTGGCTAACAAAATGATTGAGACCAAAGCTATCTATCCGGAAGAATTTTTCTGCATCATCAATGTTTCTTCGGTTTCTGCATCTGTTGCCTCTGTCAACCGGGGCGAATACTGCATCTCCAAGGCAGGTATCGCCATGGCCACCAAATTGTGGGCATCCCGGTTGGGAGAGTTTGATATCCCTGTTTATGAAATCCAGCCCGGCGTGATCCGCACGGATATGACCTCCGGCGTTCAGGAAAAGTACGACAATTTGTTTAAGCATGGCCTGGCCATCCAAAAAAGGTGGGGCTTGCCGGAAGATGTCGGCAAAGTTTCTGCGGCAATGGCTGCCGGCAGCATGCCCTATTCAACAGGGCAGGTGGTGATGGTAGACGGTGGAATGAGCATTCCAAGATTGTAGACTTTCAATGGTGTGTGACATTCCTATATATTATTTCTCCCGTCAGGGGATAAATATCAATAGAATTTGATAGTTGAGGTGTTCGCTTCCCCGGAGGGGATTAACACAAATAATTTTCCGTGTATGCCCTATGGGCAAAATTGACATTATTTATTTGATTCAATAATCAATACAAATCCGTCCGTGAACCAAATTTTAAAGGAGAGAATATCATTTTTCGGACGGAATGGTACGAATTTAATTGCATTTTACAACTGACATTTCCTCCCGTCCGAAATCAAAAATTTTGCACTATCCAAATGTCACGCGGACGGGTTTTTAATTTTTTCTATACCCAGGGCGATGCCCTGGGCTAGGATATGTTGCCCTTTCAGGGCGAAATCCTTTCAAATTATCAACAGTATTCCAGGAAATGCAAGTTGGCAAATTCACTGCATGAATGAAAAATTCAATGCAAAACTTGGGTCGACTAAAAAAATAGTTAAAAAACATTAAAGCTATTGCACGACTATAAATATAGTTGTATGTTTGTCTTGAAGGATTGACAATTTAAATTTAAAGTCATGCAATTAACAAAGGCAGAAGAACAGGTAATGCAGATTTTGTGGGATTTGGGCGAGGGGTTGGTCAAAGACATCCTCGACCGTTTCGAAGAACCGAAACCTGCGCGCAACACGGTATCCACGGTAGTAAGAATCCTGGAAAAGAAGGGATTCGTCGGGCACAAGGATTACGGCAAAGTGTTTGTCTACTATCCGCTGGTGCTGAAGAAGGAGTATTCCGGTAAGCAGCTGTTCGGTTTGATGAACAACTATTTCAACAACTCCTTCCCGGCTATGGCATCTTTCTTCGCCAAAGAGAACGACCTGTCGATCAAAGATCTCGAGCTTTTGCTGGAAGAGACCAAAAAGGAACTGGCTAAACGCAATAAAACCGAATAAGATGGAATCCTTAGGCTTGTATCTGTTGAAATCAGCCGCATGGCTGACCGGTTTCGCACTGGTATACCTGCTGGCGCTGCGCAATGAGCATTTTTTCAGGCTTAACAGGATTTTCCTGCTGGCCGGGATCATCGCTTCGCTGCTGTTTCCTTTGTACACGTTTCATTATGCGGTATTATTGCCGGCTTTAACTTCAGGCTCCGCCGCCGCAGGTGAGTTATCTGCAGGTGCTGTGGTTCCTGAAAAATCAACTGATTTCCCGGTCTATTTTTGGATCTACCTGCTTGGTAGCATAGCCTTTCTGGTTCGCCTGCTCTTTCAGACGTGGAAGATCATCCGGAAATTGCGGAATTCAGGCTATGTACAAACCGGAACCGTGAAATTGGTCCGTACCCCGGAATACCTCTCCCCGTTTTCATTTTTCTCTTTCGTTTTCGTCAATCCTTCAATTGCGACAATTGAAATGGAAGAGATCATGAACCACGAGCGGGAGCACATTCAGCAGCGTCACTGGTTTGACCTGTTGCTGGTCGAAATGATCTGCATTTTGCAGTGGTTCAATCCGTTTGCGTGGATTTATGCCCATCTGGTCCGCCAGAACCATGAATTCCTGGCCGACGAGAGCGCCCTGCAACGTACTGCCGATCCGGCCGTTTACCAGGCAACCTTACTGAACCAGTTATTGGGAGTTCCTGTCTTCAGCCTCACCAATTCATTCAGCTATTCACTCAACAAAAAACGATTTAAAATGATGAAAAAGAAAATAGATTCCCCTTTCAGGAAATTAAAGATGCTGGTTGTTTTGCCGCTGGCGGCGATGCTTTTCTATGCATTTGCAACGCCGGATTATCAATTTGGCAGCGAAAATACAACCGTGTCTCCTGAAGCGAAAACCATGGATGTCAAAGGGCAGGTACTTAAAAGTGACGGTCAGCCATTGTACGGTACTTCTGTTATTCTGAAAGGTTCAACAATGGGTACAATAACCGATAAGGAGGGAAATTTTGAATTCAAAGGCGTCCCGTCAGACGGTGAACTGGTCTTTTCCTTCGTTGGATTCAAGTCGAAAGTGCAGAAAGTGTCCGGTCAGACAATGAAAATTACCATGGAAACCGCTACCGTCGGTATCGACAAGGTTGTTGTAGTGGCCTATGGGACACCTCCGCCGCCTCCGCCGCCTCCGCCACCGCCACCTGTGCCTTCAACCATATTAAAGGGAATGGATAATGCAAATCCTCCCTTGATCTTCCTGGATGGTGTGCAAATTGATAAAAAGGCGATGGACCAGATCGATTCGAATACAATTCAAAGTATTTCAGTGCTGAAGGATAAAAGTGCAACTGCATTGTATGGCGAAAAGGGCAAAAACGGTGTTATTCTGATCACTACCAAGGCAAAGGCAGCTAAAGATATCGATAAGTCGGGAGCTTATTCAGACAAAAAAGTGATTCCACCACCGCCACCGCCACCACCACCGCTTTCACCTTCATTTGTTGCAATGATCAAAGGATTGGATAGTGCAAATCCGCCTCTTATTTACCTGGATGGAGTCCAAATTGATAAAAGTGCAATGGCCAAGATTGATCTGAATACAATTTTCGCTATGTCGGTGCTGAAGGATAAAAATGCCACTGATGCATTTGGTGAAAAAGCCAAAAACGGGGTCATTCTGATAAGAACCAGAGCCAAAGCAGCTGAAGCCCTTGATAGAACAGGAGCCTATTCCGATCAAAAGGTTGTTAAATCGAAAGATGATGATAATGTTTTTGTAGTTGTCGAAGAGATGCCTGAATTCCCGGGCGGTGAATTGGCTTTAAGGAAATACATTGGTGAGACCATTCAATATCCCGCCGAAGCTAAAGCAAAGGGCATTCAGGGAAAAGTATTCGTCACTTTCGTGGTAAACAATTTCGGAAAAGTTGAAAGAGCTAAAATTGCCAGGGGCGTTGATCCCTTGCTGGATGCAGAAGCCTTGCGCGTAGTCGGTATGCTGCCAACCTGGAAACCCGGCAGGCAACGTGGTGTGGATGTCAGTGTATCCTATACTGTTCCGGTCAGTTTTAAACTTTCTGATAATAAGGAAACAGTTGTAGTCCAGGAAACAGCTTTTCCAAAAGTTGAAAAAGAGGTTTTCATTGTGGTGGAAGAGATGCCTGAATTCCCAGGAGGATCGGAAGCTTTAAGGCAGTTTATTGCACGGACAGTCAAATATCCCGCTGAAGCCCAAAAAGAGAAAGCACAGGGGAAAGTCTTTGTCACTTTTGTAGTGAACAGCACAGGCAAAGTTGAAAATGCAAAAATTGCAAGGTCAGTAAATCCTGCACTTGACGCAGAAGCGATAAGGGTAGTTAGTCAAATGCCCGACTGGAAGCCCGGACAACAGCGCGGTCAAGCTGTCAGCGTGGCCTATACCGTTCCAATCGAATTTGTATTGCAATAAAACATCAAGAAAGGACTTGGTTGTCGTGATTTACCTTTTTTTAACCGCAGAGAGCGCAAAGCAGGCGCAGAGGACACAAAGTTGAATATCTGTAAGACAAAACTTTGTGCCCTTTGCGTTAAAACTTGGCGTCCTTTGCGGTTAATTTTTTTTGTCTGAAAAAAGAGCTTATCATTTTCGCCAATAAAAGACTTAAGGATTGTTTTCTGTCGGCATTTTTCCCAAATTGCAGTTCATTTCAGATTTTCATATTAGTAAAGCTCCTTTCATGAACTGCAAATCAATCTCGCAAATATTACTTCTTTCATTTGTCATTGCTTCCTGCAGCAAGTCCGCAACTGAACCGGACCCTATCCCTTCTGTTGTTTCCGGCAATACCCGTCCGACAAATCTTGCAGAGTACAATCTTGCCAACGAAGGGCTGAAGGATTACTTCCCCGCCGGCACTTTTTTTTCAATTGGAGCGGCCATTGCGCCCTCCTCTGTGGATAATGCGGATGCGGCCAAACTTTTGAAGCGCCATTTCAACAGCCTGACCGCCGAAAATGTGATGAAGTGGTCGACCCTTCAACCCACAGAGGGCACTTTCAATTTCACTGAGGCAGACAAGATCGTTGCATTCGCGCAGGCAAACAACATGAAGGTCAGGGGGCATACCCTTTGCTGGCACAACCAGGTTCCAAATTGGATTTTTACCAACGGGGGCGTAACGGCTTCCAAAGATTTGGTTTTGCAGCGGCTGCGGGCGCATATCACTACCGTGATGAACCATTTCAAAGGCAAGGTGTATTGCTGGGATGTTGTGAACGAAGCGATCGATGACGGATCAAATACTTACAAGGCAACAAATTGGTACAATAGCTGCGGCGAAGATTATATCATCGAAGCCTTCAAGGCGGCCAGGCTGGCAGACCCTTCGGCAAAGCTGTTTTACAACGATTATTCCGCAGTTAGTCCTGCCAAAAGGGACAAAATTTACGCCCTTTTGAAAAAACTGAAAGATCAGAACCTGGTCGACGGCATGGGCATGCAAGGCCACTGGAACATCAATTATCCCTCCAACCAGCTCCTCATCGATGCGCTGGACAAATACAAATCAGCGGGTGTTGAGATCCAGGTTACTGAATTGGATGTCTCTGCGTACACTGCTGATTCCGATCCGCAGACTGCTTTTACAACAACTATTGCTCAAAATCAGGCTGCTGCCTATGGCCGGTTTTTCAATGTGTTCAGGACCTACAAAGGGACCATTACCGGAATCACCTTTTGGGGAGTGGCCGACAACTACAGCTGGTTGGACAATTTCCCGGTGGCGGGAAGGAAAAATTATCCATTCCTTTTTGATGCGCTTTACAACCCTAAACAGGCATACTTTACGGTTATTAATTTTTAATTTTGTTTGGTTTAAGTTGAAAAACAATAATGTTGTAAGTTCCAAAATTCTGACCTCCCCCAACCTCCCGATAAATCGGGACAGGCCCTCCCAAGGAGGGGAGTGGTGCCCTGAATCTTGATTGCAGGTAGTATCTGAAGTCTCCCCCTCGGGGAGATTTAGAGGGGTCAAATTGGCGGAAGAATGCACATTTTTGATGCAATTTCTTAAAAAAATTTGAAAATGAAAAATTCTAACCTTTTGATTTTTCTCTTTCTCTTTTCAGCCCTGTCAATGTCCGGACAAGGAACGTTAAGGGAATCGGCCGACAAATTGAACAAGCACATCGGCGTGGCTGTCAGCAGCCAGTTCTTCAGCTTTCCTGCCGACCATCCTTACAAAACTTTGTTGAAAACCGAGTTCAATATGGTGGTGGCAGAGAACTCCATGAAACCGGCTAACATTGAACCGGTCCGCGGTCAGTTTGCGTTTGCCTATGCCGACTCTCTTCTATCCTTTGCCGAAACCAATGGGATGAAGGTGAGAGGACATTGCCTGGTCTGGCACCAACAGATTCCGAAATGGATGAACAATGACCAGCTTTCCCGTGAGGAGCTGTCGGCAATTTTGAAGGAATACATCACCACAGTTGTGACCCACTTCAAAGGCAGGATCTATGCCTGGGATGTGGTCAATGAGGCTATCGATGAAAAAGAGCCTGACACCTACCGCAAAACAGTCTGGTATAAGGTGCTGGGTCCTTCCTGCATTGATTCTGCATTCGTCTGGGCTCACCGTGCTGATCCGTCTGCCATCCTCATCTACAACGACTATGGCGGTGAAGAGATGAATGCCAAATCAAATGCGGTCTTCAACCTGGTCAAAGGGATGAAAGAACGGAAAATTCCGGTCAGCGGAGTTGGTTTGCAGTGCCATTTCCAGTTGGGAAAGCTGAACGCCGACGAAATGAAAAAAAACATGCAGCGAATCGCAAAACTGGGTCTCCAGACACAGATTACCGAGCTGGATATCGCCATCCCATCCGACCAGTTTACCAAAGAGAATGCCGAAAAACAGGCTGAAGAATACAAACAGGTCATGTCACTTTTTGTCAACGACAAGAACTGCACCTGTTTTATGCTCTGGGGACTCACAGATAAATTCTCCTGGATACCGGGATTCTCAAAAGGCAAACGAGGAAATGCCCTGATCTTTGCGGACGACTACAGTAAAAAGCCTGCATACAATTCAATGTTCAACCTGTTGAAGAAAATGGCCGGTAAATAATAAAAGAAATCAAATTATTCACTTCGAATATGAATTCAAGAGAGAACCTTCAGAAGACATTAAACCACCAACAACCAGACCGCCTGGTGGTTGATTTTGGCGGAACCGCAGTTACCGGCATTCATTGCCAGGCAGTAAAAAATCTCCGCGCTTTTTACGGACTGGAGGACCGTCCGGTAAAGGTGGTCGAGCCCTTCCAGATGCTGGGGGAAGTGGATGACGAACTGATTGAAAAAATGGGCATCGATGTAGTCGGGGCCTACGGGAAAAACAACATGTTCGGCATCGCCAACGCCGAATGCGAATGGAAGCCCTACTCCACGAACTGGGGACAGAAAATCCTGGTTCCAACCGATTTTAACACCATGCAGGATACAGATGGCAGTACCCTGATATACCCGGGAGGAGACACCTCCCTGCCTCCCAATGCCAGATTACCAAAAGCCGGCTATTTTTTCGATGCCATCATCCGCCAGGAGCCGATAGTTGAGGAGAAGCTTAATCCGGAAGATAACCTCGAAGAGTTTGAACCGATTTCGGAGGAAACGCTTCATTACTGGGAGAGAACTGTCAGACAGCAAGCTTCAAAAGGGAAAGGTGTTATTGCCAGCCTTGGAGGCACTGCCCTGGGTGATATCGCACTCGTGCCCGGTATGCAGCTTAAAAATCCCAAGGGGATACGCGATGTGGCCGAGTGGTACATGAGCACCATCATGCGGCCGGATTACATCCATGCAATATTTGAAAAGCAGACCGAGTTGGCCATCGCGAATTTTTCCAAAATTTATGGAAGAATAGGTAACCAAATCGATGCAGTATTTATCTGTGGTACCGATTTTGGAACGCAGGTCTCCACCTTTTGTTCTCCGGATGAATTCAGGGAGCTCTACATTCCATATTACCGGAGAATCAACGACTGGATGCACCAAAATACCGAATGGAAAAGCTTTAAACACTCCTGCGGAGCGGTCGAGACCTTTATGCCGTTGTTTATCGATGCCGGGTTCGATATCATCAATCCTGTTCAGATCAACGCAAAAGGGATGGATCCGCAACATTTGAAAAACAGATACGGGAAAGCGATAGTCTTCTGGGGCGGCGGGGTTGACACCCAAAAGATGCTCTCATTCGGCACCCCTGCAGAGGTTAAAAAACAGGTCCTCGAAAATTGCGAAATTTTCGGTAGGGACGGCGGCTTCGTCTTCAATACGGTTCACAATATCCAGGCGAATGTTCCGATCGGAAACCTCGCTGCAATGCTAGATGCCATAAAGGACTTCAATGGACAACCTAAATAAATTGTCCGGCAATTAATCAATTACAAATCCCAAGGCAGCGCCTTCGATCTGGCCATTCCAACCCCGGAGCATTTTCTGCCGTTGCTGTACATCCTGGCATTGAAAGGGAAGGATTAAAAGGTGAGTCTGTTCAACGACAAAGCGGTTGCCGGTTCACTGAGCATGACGACGGTAAAAATCGGGGAAACTTGAATGTGATCTGTATGTTTTAACATTCTGACTTTAATTTTGTATTTTTGAATCAATGGAAGAGAAAATTCCCAATATTGATCAGATCATTCTTCACTGGCGTGAATCCTCAGATGAGAACTACGCAACGATGAAGAATTTGATTAAGACAAAGGAATATGCCTGGTCCTTATTTCTTGGACACCTTGTAATTGAAAAATTATTGAAAGCTGTTTATGTCAAACGAATGCAGAAGCATCCCCTTTTTCTGCACGATCTGCTTCGTCTGGCAAAGAAAATTAACATTAATGTCCCTGATGAATATGACGAGTGGCTTGATGAAATTACAACTTTTAATTTAAATGCACGTTACGATAATTACAAGCAAAATTTTAAACAACTTTGAACAGCGGAGTTCTCAAAGGAATGGATAGGTAAAATTGAAATTCTAAGGCAATGGTTGATCAGTCAGTTATAGAAACGGCTAAAAAATATATTAAGCAGATTCCTGAAAGCATGGAACTGAAAAAGGCTTATCTTTTTGGTTCTTACGCAAAAGGAAACGAACGGGATGACAGTGATATTGATATCGCCTTGGTGATAGGGAAAATGGATGATTTTTTTGCAACTCAAATGCAACTCATGAGAATAAGAAGAAAAATTGATCTGCGCATTGAACCACATCCAATTTATGACCAGGATTTTAATATTCAGAATCCTTTAGCTTACGAGATACAACAAAACGGGATTGAATTGGTATAAAATAATCCTTTCAAATCCCTGATTGGTACATATTCCTCTACGCTTAAATTTTTATCAGGTAAATGTTGTATGACGTTTTTTTATATTTGCTCCATAGTCTGTTGTTTGGCTGCAAACAAATTTCATTCCTTTATACTTGCTGCCGGATCAACCAACTTTCAAAAATGCCGAGTTATGAAACCCTTCCGCTTACTGCTTTTTGTGCTGTTACTTCCTGCAGGGAGTTTCGCACAGGATACCATTGCCGTAAAAAAGGATACTGTCAATGTTTACCAGGTGAGTGGTGAAAAAGAAGCGGCTGATGCACCCAGGGAGAGTAAAATCTATTACGGAGGTTATCTTGGCCTGATGTTCGGAAGTTATACCGCCATAAGTATAGAACCGCTGATTGCGTACAAAATTACCCCTAGAATATCTGCCGGCGCTATTTTGACCTATGAATACATCGGCGACAATACGAATCAGGCAAGTCATTACACGGCATCCAACTACGGCGCAAGTGTTTTCAGCCGCTTCCGGGTTATACCTCAAATTTACCTGCATGCCGAATTTTCAGAAATGAATTACAAAACATCCGGTTCATCCGGTTACATCGTGCGCCACATGGTTCCGTTTTTGTTTCTGGGAGGTGGATTTAGCCAGCAGATATCGCAGAATACCTGGATGAACGCTCAACTTTTGTTTGATGTGCTTCAAAACGAAAACTCACCGTATGCCAGGGGAACACCTTTTTACAGTGTTGGTTTTGGGGTGGGATTTTAAGGCTGGTTAGATTTTGTCCTCAGATTCTATTTCTCCCGCACTGATTATTTCCATACTTTTGCCCAATATTCAGGAAACAGGGAATTTTATCCGAATGGTCTTCCCATTTTTAATGTATTGAATGACAAATTTCATCCCAACCGATAGCCTTCATCCGGAATCTGTCACGAACAAAAAACGCATCCGCATCGCAGTCGCGCTGGTTTATTTCAGCATGGGACTATGCTTCTCATCGTGGGCAAGCCGGATTCCGGATATCAAAACAGCGCTTCATCTGAATGATGCCATGTTTGGAACTATCCTCTTTGCCTTGCCTGTCGGTATGTTTCTGATGATGCCTTTTTCAGGCAAATTGGTTACACGTTTTGGCAGTCCCGAGGTACTGCGTTTTGCCCTTCCTGCCTATACCATTTGCCTTAGTTTCATCGGTTTGGTGGAGACAGGCTGGCAGCTGGCCATGGTACTCTTTTCGTTCGGGGTCTGCGGCAACATGTGCAACATCTCCATCAATACCCAGGGTGTGGCTGCAGAAAAATTGTACCGGCGTTCCATCATGTCCTCCTTTCACGGGGGATGGAGCCTCGCAGGATTTACAGGTGCACTGATAGGCATAGCCATGATTAACCTGCATGTTCAGCCTTTCTGGCATTTTGTATCCATCATCCTGATTGTCTGGATGATCGTCCGGATAAACTACCCGTTCCTTGTACACACGAAGCACAGGGTCAATCCAGATGAGCCCAAACGCAAATTTTTTAACCGGCCCGACCGTGACCTTCTTCAACTTGGCATTATAGGGTTTTGCAGCATGGCCAGCGAAGGCGCCATGTTCGACTGGAGCGGAATCTATTTTAAGGATGTGGTCCATGCACCTGCCTCACTGGTAATTCTTGGTTATACCTCCTTCATGATAATGATGGCTTCTGGACGATTCATCGCCGATTACTTTGTTGTGAGGGTTGGCAGGAAAAGGCTGATGCAGGTATGCGGTGTAATGATTTCAACAGGTCTGTTTACCGCTGTATTCTTTCCATATCTTGTACCCTCCACTTTGGGTTTTATGCTGGTCGGGTTAGGGGTTTCGAGCATGGTCCCTTCTGTTTACAGCGCAGCAGGGCGGCACTCAAAAGTTCCGACCGGGATTGCTCTGGCAACGGTTTCGAGTGTAAGCTTCCTCGGCTTCCTGATGGGGCCGCCGCTGATCGGATACATTTCGGAAGCCGCCAATTTGCGGTATTCTTTCGCCGTGATCGGGGTTTTTGGTCTGGGAATTACCTTTTTGGTTTCAAGGGTCAGGGCGCTGCAGAATTAGCCTCTTCCGCAAAATGAAATTTTTTACCTTTGCAGTTCAAAGAACAGAAGATCTTTCAAGATATGGATCAAAATAATTCCGTAGTGGTAACCGATCAGCTCGAATCAGTCCTGGGTTCAATCATCGCTGTTTTCCCTGCTGACAAACTTTTCCTGGTGATGGACCGGAACAGCGAACATCTCTGTCTGCCGCTTCTCCGCGATGTAAAGGGAATTGAAAAGTTCAGGCACATTGTCATCCTCCCCGGTGAAGAGAACAAAAGCCTGTCGGCAGTGGAGCAGATCTGGCTTTTCCTGAGCCAGAACGGAGCCGACCGTAAATCCCTGGTGGTGAACCTTGGCGGAGGAATGGTGACCGACCTGGGCAGTTTTGCTGCCTCAACCTTTAAAAGGGGCGTCGAATTTGTTAACATTCCAACCACACTTCTTGCGCAGGTTGATGCTTCTGTAGGCGGCAAGACCGGATTCAACTTCAACGGACTCAAAAATGAGATTGGTGTGATCAACCAGCCGCTCAAGGTTATCATCGATACCAGGTTCCTGGTAACCCTTGACCATGAGAATTTCATTTCGGGTTATGCCGAGATGATCAAGCATGGCTTGATTTACGCCCAAAAGCATCTTTCTGATCTTCGGAATTTTGATCTAGTTGAGCCGTATTACCCTGTTTTACAGGGTTTGATCGCCGATTCGGTAGCCATTAAATCCTGGTTTGTAGAAAAAGACCCCAACGAAAAAAACATACGGAAAGCCCTGAATTTCGGGCACACCGTTGGTCATGCCTTCGAAAGTTTTTCGTTGAAGCAGTCGCAGCCCTTGCTGCACGGCCACGCCGTGGCTTATGGTATGCTGTCTGAGCTTTATCTTTCCCGGCTGATTTGCGGTTTTCCGGCAGAAACCATGCTGCAGCTGGCATCCTGGATGCTGGATGTTTACGGAAAGTTCCGGATTGAAACAGGTTCCTACGAAGCTTTGTACGAATTGATGGGCCACGACAAGAAGAATGAAGGCAAGCGGATCAATTTTACACTGATCAGTTCGGTCGGGAAAGTGGAAATCAACCAGAACTGCACCAAAGAACAGATTTTCGAAGCATTTGATTATTTCAGAGAGATCAACAAAGCCTGATACATATGTATATCCATCTGACCAAAACTGACGCGACGATAGCCGGAGAAATTACACTGCCGGCATCAAAGAGTATCAGCAACAGGGTGTTGATTATCAATGCGCTTGGTTATTCATCTTTTCCTGTTAAGAACCTTTCCGATTGTGATGATTCGGTAGTGATGCACCGGGTGCTTGAGTCAAATTCGAACCATTTTGACATCGGTCATGCAGGAACCGCCATGCGTTTTTTGACCGCCTATCTTTCCAAAATAGTGGGGGAGTGGCACTTGACTGGTTCCGCACGGATGCAGCAGCGGCCCATCTCCATCCTGGTAGATGCCTTGCGTAAGATGGGAGCGCAAATTGAATATTCCTGCAACGAAGGATTTCCGCCGCTGAAGATTACCGGAACGGCACTCAAAGGCGGCACCATCGAACTCGACGGGAGCATCAGCAGCCAGTACATTTCTGCTTTGCTTATGATTGCGCCCACGGTACAGGGCGGACTGACGCTGAGGCTGAAGAACAGCATCACCTCCCGTGCCTACATCGAAATGACACTTCAGCTGATGAAGAAATTTGGGATCAGGCACCATTGGAACGGAAACGAAATAAGGATTGAAGCGCAAACCTACAAGCCTGCTCCCTATTCCGTTGAGGCCGACTGGTCCGGAGCATCGTATTGGTACGCACTTGCGGCCCTGTCGGACGAGTGTGATTTGCACCTGAAAGGACTTTACCTGAACAGTCTTCAAGGTGACGCCATCCAGGCAACCTGGTTCGAAAAATATTTCGGAATAAGGTCCCGGCAGGAAGGTGATTCGGTGCGGTTGACAAAGAACAAAGAAACAGCGTTGAAACTGTTAACCCTTAATTTCATTGAAAACCCTGATATCGCTCAGACATTCGTTGTGTTGGCGATAGGTAAGAAACTCCCTTTTTATTTTACCGGCCTCAGGACCCTGAAAATTAAGGAGACCGATCGCATTGCTGCATTGACGAACGAATGTGCGAAATTGGGTGTCGTTCTCACCGAGCCCTCAGATGGAGAACTGGCCTGGAACGGTTTATTTACGGAAGAACTTATACAGAAAGATCCTGTAATCGCAACTTACGATGACCACAGGATGGCCATGGCTTTTGCACCGGTTGCCCTTTTTAACGGAAAAATCAGCATCGGAGATCCGATGGTCGTAACCAAATCCTATCCCTTGTTTTACGAGGATCTTCAAAAGGTTGGTTTTACCATGGAAACTGTTACTCCTTAAGAACCTCAATTCTCATTCTGATATTTTCAATCGGGCGGTTGGCTTCTCCGGTAGGTTGTGCTGCGATGGAGTCAATAACTGCCATCCCTTCAGTTACTTCGCCAAAAACGGTGTAGGCACCGTCGAGGTGCGGGATTCCGCCGAGTGTCGTATAGGTTTCGATTTGCTGTTTTGTTAGTTTGATTGGATTTTTAGCTATTTGATTTTCTGCCTGTTGATGGAGTTTAGCAAGGACTTTATCATATCCTTCCTGGTTTCTGGCCATCTGGAAAAGCATAAGGGTATCAATTTTCTCTGCTTTCAGTTTCAGGAAAAGTGATTCGGTTGCCCTGCCGTTAAGATTTTGTTCGATCGACGGAACATCGTCCAGTTTGTAAACTTTCCCCTGCGCCAGGTAAAACTGGGTGGCCGAAGAACGCTGTTCGGGATTTTCCTCATCTCCGTTTCTGGCAGCGGCAATCACCCCTTTTTTGTGGATGAGACCCGGCCTGAATTCAGCCGGAATGGTGTAATTCAGGTCACCATCTCCCAACATCTGGTCTTTGGCTGCACGTTTGGATTTCGGATCGCCTCCCTGCACCATAAACCCTTTGATAACACGGTGGAAAAGCAGGCTGTCAAAGATTCCCTCTTTGGTCAGCTTCATGAAGTTATCGCGGTGCAGCGGGGTTTCGTTGTACAACACCACCTTCATGTTGCCGTATTTCGTCTTGATCAGCACCATGGGACCTTCCGGTACCGGTTTGCTTTGGGAGAAAGAGCAGGAGGAGATGGTGGCAACGGCCAGGAAAAGGAAGCCTTTTATCAACAGCTGTTTCATAATATCAGTTTTTAATAAATCAGATTGCATAATTACACCACTAAAATACAATAAAATGTAGAATCGGGAGGATCATTAAGTTGGGAGCATTTATCTATGATTAATTATGTGCCCTAAACAGTTCATGTAATTTTTGCACCAAAACTTTTTTGTCGGGAATAGCCATTAGATACTGCGCTACCATGGTTGGGCTCATACTCCTGTTTAATGCATACTCTACAACCTCATCGTCCTTGTCCCTGCAGAGCAAAATGCCAATGCTTGGATTCTCGTGGGATTTTCGGACATCGCGGTCGAGTGCTTCCAGGTAAAAATTTGTTTTTCCTATGTATTCAGGTTCAAATCTGCTGGTTTTCAGTTCAAAAGCGATGAGGCATTGCAACGACCGGTGATAGAACAGCAGATCAATTCTGAAATCACGGTTGCCAACTTTGATCGGGAATTCCTCACCTACAAGTAAATAATCTGATCCTAATTCAAGTAAAAAATGTTTCAGATCGTGCAACAGTGCTTTCCGAAGTTCATTTTCGATATATGGTACCGGGAGATTTAAAAATTCAAATACATAGCTATCCTTGAAAACATTGCTAAAATTCTGGGGTAATTGTTTGAGACCCATCGATAGATGTGCGTTGCCGAGCATAACCCGTTCAAAAACGCCACTGTTAATTTGTCGGTCCAGTTCTCTTTTGCTATAATGGTCTTGTATACAAAGCCGAATATAAAATTCTCTTTCTTCAGCCGATTTGCATCTACCGATAATAATCAGATGTTGGGTCCAACTGATTTTTACCAGGAGAGTTTTTCGGATGTTATCATTTTGAGCGAATGGAAATCCTTTGTCATATAATTGTCGCACCACTGGTGCGACAATTATATCGTCATTATTATCAATTGATTGCAATTGTCGCACCAGTGGTGCGACAATTTGGGATTCTTTGTACAACAGATAGAATTGACTCATGCGGTAGATATTTTTTTTGTCGAATCCTTTGATATCCGGATGCTGGTTTTTGATAAAATTTGCCAGTTCAGCCACAGTACCTTCGCCCCAGGAAGCGTTTTCAAGTTTATCAGCTACATAGTGGCCCACCTGCCAGTAAAGATTTACCAATTCGCTGTTAACAGCATATAGCGCAGAATTTCGTGCATTTTGAATCAACAATACTATCTGTACAAAATCGTTCATGTTCTGCAATTTTAACAGGTTTTTATTCTTGAAAACCGGACTCTTTCCCTCGCCGGTTGAATTCATTCTAGGGTCTCTTATAAAGTTACATCAATTTTATGATTTTTCAAAACCGGGAAGACTACAGCCCTGTTGGTTAACAGATTTAATACCGTCGTTCTGCTGTCAATTATAAGTATCATCTCATTTTTTTGTAATTTTGCGGTTCTATCTCTTTAAACAATGACCATGGAAAAGTTAACGCTGTACAACACCCTGACCCGCAAAAAAGAACTTTTTGTCCCGATCCACAAGGATCATGTCGGGATGTATGTTTGCGGACCAACTGTTTACGGCAATGCCCACCTCGGTCATGCACGTCCTGCTATCACTTTTGATCTGCTTTTCCGTTATCTGCTGCATATCGGGTACAAAGTAAGGTATGTGCGAAACATAACCGACGTTGGCCATTTGGTGAACGATGCGGACGAAGGCGAAGACAAGGTGGCCAAAAAAGCCAAAGTGGAAGAGTTGGAGCCGATGGAGATTGTCCAGATTTACACCAACAGCTACCGGATAAATATGGCCCAGTTGAACGTGCTCCCGCCAAGCATTGAACCTGCAGCTTCCGGCCATATCATTGAACAGATTGAAGCCGTCAAAAAAATGATTGCTGCAGGTTTTGCCTATGAAACCAATGGTTCGGTCTATTTTGATGTCGAGGCTTACGCAAAGAAACATCCTTACGGCATTCTGTCAGGCCGGAAAATAGAGGATCTTTATACCAATACCCGTGACCTGGACGGACAAAGTGAGAAAAGGTCGGGGCTCGATTTTGCACTTTGGAAAAATGCGCTTCCCGAACACATCATGCGCTGGACTTCACCCTGGGGTACCGGTTTCCCTGGATGGCACACAGAATGCACGGCCATGAGCACCAAATACCTGGGAGAGACTTTCGATATCCACGGCGGAGGCCTGGATCTGCTGTTCCCGCACCACGAAGCGGAAGTGGCACAGGGAGTGGCCTGTTTCGGCCATGCAACGGTCCATTACTGGATTCACAACAACATGATCACCATCAACGGTCAGAAGATGGGTAAATCGCTGGGTAATTTTATCCAGTTGGATGAATTCTTCAGCGGCAACCACCCGCTGCTTGAAAAGGCTTACGATCCGATGACCATTCGTTTCTTTATGCTGCAGGCACATTACCGCAGTCCGCTCGATTTCTCCAACGAGGCGCTCCAGGCGGCAGAAAAAGGTTTTGAACGCCTTGCGAATGTCATGGCTTTGCTAAAGAATTTGAAGACTTCGGCAACTTCTACCCTGGATGTTGGAAAATTGAAAAGTGATTGCTACGAGGCTTTAAATGACGATCTTAACAGTCCGATCCTGATCGCACACCTCTTCGACGGGGCCAAAATGATCAATTCGGTCAACGACGGGAATGCTTCCATTACCATGGATGATCTTGCCAAACTTCAGCAGCTTTATACCAAATTGGTAGTTGACGTACTCGGCCTTCAGCAGCCTTCAGGCGGGCAGGATGCAGCTTCCGGCGAAATATTCGGAAAGATGGTCGAAATGCTGCTCTCACTGCGCCAGGAAGCTAAAATGAAAAAAGACTGGGCCACATCCGATCAGATCCGAGACCGCCTTACCGCTTTGGGCTTTGAAATTAAAGATACCAAAGAAGGGGCCGACTGGAAACTTAAAAACTAAGATTGCTCTCCTGAAAATAAATCAGCCGGCTAACTTATTTTCAGGATAAGGTATCTGCCTAAATAAATTGGAGTCCTATCGATAAAGACAATGGCCCATTAGGTTTTGTCTCTTTTCACATAAGTTGTGTGAAGCAGTTCATGCGACAGATGGCCAAGGGGTTGGCCCAGGAACTCTTTGTACAAGGCCATCAGATCCTCATTCTGGTGTGATTTGCGCAATTTTTTCCCTTCATCTTCACGGTAGATTGCTTCCATCCTTTTCAGACGGACAGAATCATCGACCGGACGCGGCTGACCACCGCCGCTGATGCATCCGCCGGGGCATCCCATCACCTCAATAAAGTGGTAGGGGCTCTTCCCGAGACGAACCTCTTCCATCAACTTCGAAGCTCCTTTCAGTCCGCTTGTCACGGCCACTTTCACAGTTACTCCGTCCAAAAATTTGTATGCTTCCAGCGGATTTTCAATTTTGAGATCTGCTGTTTTGACCTGTTTCAAACCAACCAAAGGCTGAACGTGCAATGCTTCCATAGGCAATTCGCGGCCTGTTACCAGTTCGTAAACAGTCCGGATAGCAGCTTCCATCACACCGCCTGTTGTACCGAATATATCTGCTGCGCCGGAGGAGAGACCGAGCGGTGAATCAAATTCGGATTCAGGTAACTGTGCAAACTCAATACCGGCATCTTTGATCATCCTGGCCAGTTCCCGGGTTGTAAGGACAGCATCAACATCGCGGATTCCGTTAGACTCCATCTCTGGTCTGGTGATCTCAAATTTCTTGGCAGTACACGGCATAACCGAAACCATGAAAATATCCTTCGGATCTACCTTGATTTTCGCTGCAAAATAACTCTTTACAAGCGCTCCCAACATCATGTGAGGTGATTTGCAGCTCGAGAGATGACCTAGCTGTGCCGGATACTGATGTTCTACGTATTTGATCCAGCCCGGACTGCAGCTCGTAATCATAGGCAGCACCGATCCTTCGGAAGTGGTAAATTGATCTTTAATCCGGTTAAGAAATTCGGAACCTTCTTCCAGGATAGTCAGGTCGGCAGCAAAATTGGTGTCAAAGACCCAATCGAATCCAAGTTCCCGCAAAGAAGAGGCCATTTTGCCTGTGACAATTGTACCCGGTTCAAAACCAAATTTTTCACCCAATGCAACCCGAACTGCCGGAGCTGTCTGAACGATCACAGTTTTGGATTTATCAAGAAGCGCTTCCCAGACCAGCTGCGTCGAATCTTTTTCCTTCAAGGCGCCGACCGGGCAGACAACGATGCATTGTCCGCAATTGGTACATATTGAATGACCAAGACTTTCGTCCTCCGACGGGCCAATAAATGTGGCAAATCCGCGGTGGTGCGCATTCATAACACCAACACCCTGGATTTCATTGCAAACAGTAACACAGCGACGGCAGAGAATGCATTTGGAACTGTCGCGTATGATGGATGCGCTGGTACTATCCACGACATCCTTCGACATGACCCCCTCGAACCGGAAGCCGTCGATCTGGATCTGTTCACCAAGATCCTGGAGTTCACAGTTTTGATTGCGGTGGCAACCAAGGCAGTTTTTGGGGTGATCCGAAAGGATCAGTTCATACAGAACCTTTCGTACTTTGCGGACTTTGGAGGTATTGGTTTGCACAACCATTCCTTCTCTGACCTCAGATACGCAGGAGGCCATCAGATGCTTTGCTCCTTCAACTTCAACTACGCAGATCCTGCAGGAGCCGATCTGATGGACGTTCTCCAGATAGCAAAAATGGGGGATGAGAATGTTGTTTTGTTTGGCTGCTTCGAAAATAGTAGTCCCCTCTTCTGCCTGAATGGTTTTACCGTTTATGGAAAGTGTAACGAGTGACATAGTTTGAAAATTTGCTGGTTAGTGTTTTGAACATTGCAGGCAACGCATCGCTTCAGCGATGGCATTGAGTTTATGGAATCCCTGGGCTACTTCATCGAAACTGGTCCTGCGTTTCTCATCGTCGAGGTACCTCATCGGGAAACGTTCGTGTTCGATGGTATTGGCCTCGTCGGGGCGCAGATGAGGGATTTCAATCGGCTCACCAGTATTGAGAATCCCTTTCCCACCCAGGTATTTGTCGATGGAACTGGCTGCTACTTTGCCGTCTGCAATTGCGGTAATCACCACATCAGAGCCTCTTGCAACATCGCCTCCGGCAAATACTCCTTTTTGTGTGGTCATTTGTGTTGCATTGTCAACCACAAATGTGCCCCAGTCGGTTAACTCTAAATCCTTCCGGGTGACAAACGGAAGATCGGAATACTGGCTGACTGCCGGGATCGCCATGTCAATGTTCAGCGTGAAAAGCGAATCTGGCATTTTTACCGGGATTCTGCGGCCGTCTTTTCCGAATTCACCGGGTTCCATTTTCAGGCATTCAATCTGGCGGACAGCCCCGTTTCCCAGAAAGCGGACGGGAGCTACCAGCTCATGCAGAATAATACCTTCATCCAGGGCATCCTGAACTTCACGGCGGTCGGCAGGCATCTCGTCACGTGTACGGCGGTAAAGAATGTGCACTTTCTCCGCACCCATGCGCAGCGCAGATCTGGCTGCATCAAGCGCCGTATTTCCGCCGCCGATTACTGCAACGACCCCTTTGACACTGACCTTCTTGTTAAGATTGATATCCTTCAGGAAATCGAGTCCATGGTAGATTCCCTCTTTTTCTTCTCCTTCGATGCCAATCTTGTGCGAAAGCTGAGTTCCTGTGGCAATGTAAATCGCGCCGTATTTGGCTTTCAGTTCTGCAAAAGTGATTTGTTCTCCCACTTTGGTGTTGTAGATGACATTGATTCCGGACTGGATAATCGAGTCAATTTCTTTTTTGAGGACATCTTTTGGCTGCCTGTATTCCGGTATACCATAGGCCAGAATTCCTCCTGCCACACTTTTCTCTTCATAAATATCGACCGTATACCCTAGCCGGGAAAGATAATATCCGCAGGTGAGCCCTGATGGACCGGCACCTATGATACCTACCGATTTGCCGTTCTTCTGGAAAATCATGTTCATGTAAGGCTCATCCGAGTTAAGCACATAATCTGCAGCATACCGCTTCAGGTCAGCAATGGCGATGGATTCGTCCAGTGAGGCCCGGCGGCATTTGCTCTCGCAGGGATGCGTACAGACTCTTCCGCAAATAGATGGGAAAGGATTATCCTGGCGGATCAGGTTGTAGGCATCTTTAACCCGGCCTGCGGCTATCAGGGCAATGTACCCTGGAACGTTGACCCCTGCAGGACAAGCGTTCTGGCAAGGTGAGATAAACAATTCGCTGCAGACGCCCGACCGGCAGTATTTCTTTTGTATGTGCTCGTCGTATTCGTGCCTGAAATATTTGATGGTGCTCAGAACCGGATTGGCGGCTGTTTGCCCCAATCCGCAAATAGCCGATTCTTTGATGGAAGTGCCCAGTTCGATCAGTTTTTCAACATCTCCGGGTTCTCCCTGCCCTATCGTGATACGTTCCAGAATCTCCAGCATCCGTTTGGTACCCAGCCGGCATGGGGTACATTTTCCGCACGATTCTTCCTGTACAAAATCCATGAAAAAGCGGGCCATATCAACCATACAGGTATCTTCGTCAGCACTGATCAAACCTCCCGATCCCATGATTGCTCCGTGTTTGATCAGGGAGTCATAATCGATCGGCGTGTTGAGGTGTTCAGCTGTCAGACAGCCTCCCGAAGGACCGCCGGTCTGCGCTACTTTGAAATTTTTATTTTTAGGGATGCCTCCGCCGATGTCGAAAAGTATCTTGCCAAGTGAGATACCCATGGGAACTTCGATCAATCCTTTCATCTTTATATCTCCTGCCAGGGCAAAGACTTTGGTCCCCTTGCTCTTTTCCGTACCTATCGCTGCAAACCATTCGGCGCCGTTGAGTAAAATCGGGGCAATGCTTCCGAATGTCTCCACATTGTTGATGACAGTCGGGTTGCCGTACAATCCGCACTGAACCGGAAACGGAGGTTTTTGTGTGGGTTCGCCCCGCCTGCCTTCAACGGAAGCCATCAGGGCCGTTTCTTCACCACAAACAAAAGCGCCGGCGCCAATCCGGATTTCGATGTCGAAATCAATTCCGGATGAGAAAATATTGCTGCCCAGTAATCCGGCGGCCTGCGCGGCTTTGATGGCGATAGTCAATCGTTCAATGGCAATGGGATACTCTGCACGGATGTATACCACCCCTTTGGTTGCGCCGATGGCATAACCACCGATGGCCATTCCCTCTATCACGGAATGGGCGTCGCCTTCCAGCAGGCTGCGGTCCATGAAGGCCCCCGGGTCACCCTCGTCAGCATTGCAAATGATATATTTCTGGTCACTAACTTCCCTGGCTGCCATCTCCCATTTCAAACCTGTCGGGAATCCGCCGCCGCCTCTTCCGCGCATCCCGGATTTTTTAACCTCGCCGACTACCTCTGCCGTGGTCATCGAAGCAATTGCCTTACAAAGTGCAAAATAGCCGTCATTTGCAATGTACTCCTCAAGGGATGCGAAATCGATCGTGCCGCAGTTGCGGAGCACAATCTTTTTTTGATGTTTGAAGAAATTGATATCCTGCAAGTTGGGAATTATCTGCCCGGAATCAGGATCTTTGTAGCAATGTCTGTCAGCAATCTTGCCTTTTCTGAAATGCTCTTTGACGAGATTGGGCATATCGGAAGGCTTCAGGTTGCAGTACAGGGTTTGTCCGGGATTGATAATCAGGGTAGGACCTAATGAGCAGGCTCCCATGCAACCGGTCAGGTTAATTTTTACTTTGTCGGTGAGTTTCTCGTATTCCAGGGCTTTGACAAAGGCATCTTTTACTTCGCGGCAGTCGGAGGAAAGACAGCCTGCAGCGTAGCAAACATGGGCTACATACTGGTATTGAGCCTCCTGTTCCTGAAATGATTTTTTTATTTCATTCAGATCATCCAGAGATTTGATATACATGGTGTTTTATTGTGTTTGTTTATGCGGTATTTTTGAAGATCCGGGTTCGGAAATTTATTTCAGCATGCCGAGTATGCGGTGCAGTTTATTGGGATTCACCTGCTTGTAAACCTTGTCGTTAATGGTCATCGCGGGAGCTAACCCGCATGCCCCGATGCAGCGCATCACCTGAAGTGAGAAAATTTTGTCGTCGGTTGTTTCCCCGACATCAATACCAAGAACCTCTTTCAGTTTATTGACAACCTCTTTTCCGCCCCTGACATAGCAGGCTGTTCCAAGGCAAATGCCTACAGTATACTTACCTTTAGGTTTTGTCGAAAAAAAAGAATAGAAAGTAAGAACACTGTTCACTTTCGAATTGGGTATATCCATCTTTTCGGCAATAAAGGACTGAACTTCAGCAGGCAGATATCCAAATATGGCCTGTGCCATGTGCAGGATCTGAATCAGGTTATTTTCCTTTCGGTCGTAATCGTCCATTACCTGTTCGAGAACACGGTACTTCTCCGTTTCAGTCATGGAATGGACACTGCAAATTTCTTCGTGCGTAATCATAAGTTCCGGGTTTTTAGTTGATAAAAGCAAATTTCGGTGAACGGATATTCACGGAATAACATCACTTCTAATTGACTTACCCGTCAAATCTAAAGAAATATTAGGGTTTGTCAGGATGACTTATGTTAGGAATTTGTTAAGTTTTAGATTTTTTAAAGAAATTGTACTATAAATCGAAAAAATGGATATAGGGATATATATAGATGGGAGCAAGTGTTGCCCAAAACAACTACATATATTGAGTTACAGAGAAAAAAGTGTTGAAAATACTTACACTTCAAATAAGGTTCGTCTCTGCGCCAAAACGCTGATTACTTTAGTCACTTTAGTTCACTTTAGTCACTTGTAGTTTTTCCGCCGGGAAACGGGACTTTTTAAAGAAATTGTATTTCAAAACGCAATAGACAGCCCTGACTCCGTCCCTTAAGCCAATTTTTTCCCTTCAGCATAGGTACGGCCATGTAGGAGATTCCGACTTCGCAAATACTGATATCCGGTGTTCCTTCGCTATGCTGGTTATATTCTTAACAGATTTCAATTCCGGCATACAATTCCTGACAAGTTTAGGTATCTTTGGGAATAAGAAAAGAACCAGGGAATCAATTTTTTTACCTAAATACATACAGCCATGCAACAGGAACAGTCAGTTTTTGAAAAAGAGAGTCTATTTGGATTCAACGAAACAGTTGAACTACTGGTTACAGCAGCCACCGACCGGGATTGGGGCAATCCTGCCACCCATGATTTGCAGCAGACTTTGGCCAAGTCAGGTAAGTCGGTCAGGCCGGTTAAAGTGATCGAGATATGCAAACCTGTTTATTCAGGCGCCATGCTTGAAAAGAACGATGAACGGATTGTTTCAGTTATGATGCCTTGCCGCATCTCAGTTTATGAGAAAGCCGACGGAAAAACATATGTATCAACGATTAACGGCAGAATGTTAGCTTTCGGTATGCCTGAAACCATCAGGGAAACAATGATTGCAGCTGCGGATGAAGTGGAAGTAATAGTCAGAACTGTAACCAAATAAAATTAGCTGTTTATTTCAAAAAAAGTTGAAAATATTTCCTTCCCTACTTTTTTATGAGAGTGAACGCCGGTAACTTTATATAGGTTAGTGCACAAAACTCAGGCAGATTCCGAAAAGCCTTGTGAACAGAGTAGGAAAAAATTTAATAACTTTTGGATATGAAAGAGTTAGAAAAAAGTGAGTTACTGGTAGTTGAAGGTGGTGTCTTCCCTTGGCTTGTTGCGATTGCAATTGGAGCTGCAATTGGCGCAATAAATGAGATTTATAAAGATTGGGATAATTTTGAAAGAGGGATTTTAGGTGAACCATATCAAAAAAAGTAAATAACATGAAAAAACTCATTGAATTATCGAACGACGATTTGCTCCTTTTGAATGGTGGCGAATCATTTGCTTACAGGGTAGGACAGGCTTGTGCAGTAGTTTGGGATTTAACATTTGGTGGGATAACTGGTGTTTTCGATACTGTAGGTGGAATTAGAGCAATGGATAGTTGGTTTGGCAAATGAACTTTATATACGAAGGAAGTGATCAACTGCTTCCTTTGTATTTTTTTATAACGAAATCAAATTTTTGTGAGGATACAATTTTTTCTTTAATTTAAACCTTCTATTAGGATGATGAACACCAAACATAAATTCATTAGAATGAAAAGGAAAACTTTTAGTAAAATCGAGATTGTAATTATAATTGCATCAGCCTTTTTGTCTTTATATTTCTTTAGTCATTGGGATGCTATCGAAAAATTCATTGGAAAGCTGTTCTAAATAAGGTCAAGAATTGGATCTGATGCCTCATTAAGAGTTCCCTCTTATCCATTAAGGGTATTAATAGATTGAAGAAAAGAACCAAGAATCAGCCTGGCATGAACTAAACCGCAGACCCTATAGCCATACATCTCAGTATATTAATGGAGAGGTATTTAAATTTTTAAAGATCTTCGAACTAACCGAATTGTTTCAACTTCTGAAGCGGCCGCAATACAATGCTTTCGAATGGAAAGAGACCAATGTGTTGAAAACGGCCTTCAAGATATTCCTAATCGTTTTTTTGTATTTGGGATGGTTGGCGGATTGATTCACTTCATTCTTGGATTGATCAGGCTGTTCAGGAAATAAGTATGACCACCATCATGGTAAGCAGTGCCTTCGAATGGTTCCGATACCGCTTAATCCGGGGGAAAGCGCCGGACATAAAAGCAGGAGCAAAGTTTTGTAACTGGTATGTGTTTGTTAATAGCCGCAGGCGAAAGTTGTAGATCCGGAGGGTATAGGCGCATCCTAACCGCTTTTAGCAGGATTCGGGATAAAATTAGCTGTTTATTTCAAAATAAGTTGAAAATATTTCCTTCCCTACTTTTTTATGAGAGTGAACGCCGGTAACTTTATATAGGTTAGTGCACAAAACTCAGGCAGATTCCGAAAAGCCTAGTGAACAGAGTAGGAAAAAATTTAATAACTTTAGGAAATGAAAGAGTTAGAAAAAAGCGAATTAGCGCTAATAAACGGGGGAACTATAACTATCCCAAAATGGGTCAAAGGAAGTTTCTGGTTTATGGCTGGGGTGTATGTCATTGAACATTGGTCAGACTTTAAAGCAGGAATAGTGGATGGTTATACAGACGGTGCGAATAGTAATTAAGCGTATAAAATTCAGATTCAAATGGACTCAAATATCATGCACGTATTAAATCTCCGGGAGTTGTCGTCCGAAGAATTAAAAACCCTTAATGGGGGAGAACCGACAAAATCAACTACATTTTTTTATGATGTGGTTTATTCTGTTTTTTATCTGATCGGCAAATCTGAAATTCTTACCCGACAATTCTGGGTCGAATGGGATGAAGCAATATCATGATTTGATTTTAGATAAGAAAAAAGTGGTTAATCCACTTTTTTCTTATCTTTAGTTTAAATTGGAAATGTGACATTTATTGTAAAACTATTTGCATTACTAATTGAAAAAAATTAATTTGAATATTTAAACAACCAAAAACAAATATCCAAATATGAAAATCAAAAGGTCGAAGGTTGATGTTGAGTTCGTAAAAAGGCTGGTATTCAGCATGTTGACAATGTCAGTCTTATTAATTATTATGGAATTATATGTGCCTATAAAAAGAATATTTTTTGGCGATAAAATGACATTTAGTGAAGTGTTGTCATATATAAGATACCTTCATTATTTTCCATATATTTTGGTTTTTGGCATTACAATAGGATTTTTTGCAGAGTCACCCGAAAATAAAGATCCAAAAAAAATGTAATTGTTCTTCTTAGTATTATAAAATCGTTATTTGAAAGTTTCTACATTGCCTTGTTTTTTATGGAAATCCTGAAACGTAAAAGACTACTACCAACAATTTAAGATTTCTATTTCAATTCAAATACTGCATTTATGTAAGTTGCAATTTTGTATGTTATAAAAATGATGTAAAAAACCCTCAATCATCAGACCAAGGGTTATTTGTGTTTTAAACTGTCGGATTCCCAACTCCTGACAAGTCTACATGTTTTATTATTACAGGATCAATCTGTCTCAGAAGGGCTTTACAATACTTCCACCTCAGCCAGCACTGGTAAATGGTCAGACGGATAGAACAGTCCGAATGAGTCGGACAGTACGCCGAGGCGGAGGACATTCACTTTTTGGTTGATAAAAATATAGTCGATGACGCGCTTCGACTCCTTCACATCAAACCCTCCGCTGGTACCGGTCGGGCCGTATGGGGAAGTCTGGCATTTGTCGCGCGAATCAAACAGGATGGTCAGGATTTTCTGAATGGGTGGCTGCTCTTTGGAAGAGTTGAAATCACCTGTCAGCAACATCGGCAGATTCTCTTTGTTGATGGCTGCCATGAATTTGAGGATCAACGTTGCAGATTCCTCACGGGCCACTCTGCCGCGATGGTCGAAATGGGTATTGAAAACAAAGAAAGTTTTTTTGGTTTGCTTGTCTTTGAATTTAATCCAGGTACAGGTTCTGTTGCAGGCTGCATCCCATCCCAGTCCTGGTTTTTCCGTGCTTTCATTGAGCCACAAGGTTCCTGCATCAAGTTTCTCAAAGCGCGATTTCCGGAAGAAAATGGTCATGTGTTCACCTGCCTCTTTCCCATCGTCGCGCCCTAAACCGTAAGAATCGAATTCAGGCAGACCGGCCTTCAAATCGTTCATTTGCACAATCAGCGCCTCCTGTACCCCTAAAATATCGGCCTGGTGAAACCGGATTAACCCGGTAACTTTGTCTTTTCTTAGCGGCCAGGCATTGACACCGTCATCAGGTGTATTCATCCTGATATTGTAGGTCATGATGTTGAATGAGCTCTTTTTTTCTGCTTTCCCGAAAACCGGGGTGGCCAGGGGGATTGCCAGTAATGACCACATAATCAATAGCGAAAATGTCTTCATGTTCGGGGGATAAATTAAATTTCTTGTTTGATTAATATTGAAGCAATCCCGCTGATTGCTCAACGGGATTGCAAAAATTGAACTATTGTCTTTGACAGTCTATGCCAACAAGACAGATAATTTATTACCAGCCCGGATTTTGTTTGAGGGCCGGATTGGTGAGCAGGTCATTTTGAGGAATGGGATAGAAATACATTTTGTCTTCCCATTTCCTGGAAATATTGGTCATCCAGGTTAATTCACCGCTGGTGCCGTTTTTAAGCAGCTGTGAATTTGCTTTTCCTGAGACAAGAGTAGAAACGTCAACGTAGGTTACCCCTGATACCGCAGGTGAAGGCTTGGTACCCTGGTAGAATGCAACATCGAGGATTCCGTCCTCATTCAAATCCATCGGGGTCACCAATGCAGGCACATAAAAGCCGTTCCACACCTGGTTCATGAGATCCCCTCTTTTCCACCTGAGGAGGTCGGCAAAGCGGAATCCTTCCAGGCAAAGTTCAATGCCCCTCTCTCTTCTTATCTCCAGAATAACAGGGTCATTTATACCCGGGAAATAATTGGAAACCAGGTAAGGATCAACCACGGTTGGTTTGGTATTCAAACCGGCGGTAATCCCGCCTCTCGTGCGGAGAACACCAATTGTTTTGGCCCAGTCTGCATCTGTCAGCGTTCCAAGTTCTGCCTGTGCCTCGGCATAATTCAACAGAACTTCTGCATACCTGAACTCGGAAATGGAGTTGATGTTAAGGTCGCGGGTGTCATAATACATATCATCCAACGTCCATTTGATTGGCTGGTAACCGGTAAATGTGTAGGAGAACAGCGGCGGGGCAGGAATTAGTAACCCTCCGCTGAGCCTTTTGTAATCTCCCAGACGGATGGTCTGTTTGAGCCTTAAATCCCTGTTTTTTACCTCATCCTTAAACGGCATGGTGGTATAAGCCGGATTGGAAGTAAAAGGTGTGCCATCCAGATTCAGGTAGGTATTGATAAAAGTCCTTGTCAGGCTGGCCTTGTCGCCATAGGTGCCGCTCGTCCAGTACCAGTTGGCATCATTCAGGACAGCCAATGTGAGGTCACATATGGCCGCCAGCATTACTTCACTCGCAATTGGTAAGGGATTGGTGAAAACTGTACGGTAGGATTTGCCGGGACCACCTGTGGTATAAATGGAATATCCGCCTTCATCCATTACTTTCTTGGCTGCAACTGATGCATAACCCAGAAAGGTTGCCGCTGATCCCTGAAGATTAAATTCCGGATGGTATTTTCTGAATGTTCCTTCAAAGAGGCAGATTCTTGATTTCAACGCATAGGCTACATATTTGGTTACCAGACTACGGGATGCATCGTTTGTCGATTTAATGTTGTTGCAGGCATAGTCTATGTCCACCATGATGGAATCCATAATCAGTGTACGTGAATCGCGCGGCCCGAACAATACAGGATCAGTTACATCGAGCGGTTTGCCAATCCAAGGGACATCCCCGAATCGTTTCACTTTCTCGTAATAAAAGTATGCCCTGAAGAATTTGGCTATACCCAGGTAGTTTTTCCTGACATCCAGTGGAACCATCGGATCATTGCAGTTGGCAATAAAATAGTTGATGTTCCTTAAATCGCCCCAGGACCAGCCTGTACTCAAAGTTGGAGCAAAAGCGCCTTCCTGGATGAAGGAGTTCACGGATTTTACGGCCATGTAATCGGACAGTGCATCCAGGTTGGTACTTCTTCCGGGAAGGATGGAATAGAACGAATTGGCGTAAAGGTCTAAGCCTTGCTGACTGCCAAATACGGCAGATTTTGATGCTGTGGATTGCGGTATTTCTTCCAAACTGCAACTTGCAAGAATAAATCCAAGAAGAAGGAACCACAAGTATTGTTTTTTCATAACTGTATTTTTTATGGAGGTGTTAGAATGTTATACTTAGTCCAAATGATATACTTTTCAGCATCGGATAGTTGTATCCGTCACCTGCGTTGCCTGAGGTAAAAAGCTGATCAGAGGGTACGGTATTTTCCACATCAATTCCTTTTACAAGCTTGTAAAGAGGTGAGTAGGCCCAAAGGTTTTCGCCTGAGAAAAATACCTTCACATCGTTGGCCCTGATTTTTGATATCAGGCTTTTGGGTAAGTTATAACCAAACTGAATATTTGCCATTCTTATAAAAGCAACGTTTTGTTTGTATTTGGTCTGAACAACCCCAAGTTCCCTTGCCGTATTGCTTGATGCCGCACGGGACATTGTCCTTGGGAAATATGCATCGGTATGCTCAGGAGTCCACATGTTTCCAAGGTGCCATTTGGGTAAGTTATTGTAAGGTCTGTTGTATTGGCCCCAGAAAAATTCAGCTTCGACACTCGGATACCAGTCCTGTTTCATTACACCGTTGAAGTAAGTTGAGAGAAAGAAATTATTCCAGTCTGCGCCCAAACTGACGCCGTAAGAATAATGTGCAGCCGTATTACCTATAATTTTTCTGTCCCCCGGATTAGAGACCCTGTTGGTTCCAATGTTAATAAAACCATCGTTGTTCAAATCCTTGAGTTTGATGTCTCCGGGGTACCAAATATTGGTCGGAGATGCCCTCATCTGAGGACTCTGTTTTGCATGGGAAGCTACATCTGCAGCATCTACAAAGAATCCTTCCGTTTCATATCCCCACATTTCACCAATAATCTGTCCAACATAATAATCGGAGAGCAGTTTGTCGGGATTGTTGTATCTGGTAATTTCCGCCTTACTGTCCGCAAGCGTAAATCTCACATCGTAGTTAAAGGGTTTTGAGATAAACGTGAATTTATCCCTCCAGGTAACGGACATTTCCCAACCGTTGGTCTTCAGGTCTGCATAGTTACCTTTGGGCGCAGTGGCTCCGAACGTGGCCGGAAGGGTTAAACCGATGGTAAACATGTTCGTCGTATTACGGATATACATATCACCCACAAAATTTAACCGGTTATTCAACATCGAAAAGTCCAGACCAAAATCACTGGTCGTGGATGTTTCCCAGGTAATTCCATCGGGTAGTACAGCGGGCAATCTGGTTTGCTGCGGTCTTACCCCATTCAGGATATTGCCTGATTGTGATATGGAAAACTGCTCCTGGTATACGTAGGAGTTGATATTTCCGTTACCAAGTGACCCGTAGGATGCTCTGAGTTTTACATCAGAAAACAATGACGGAGCAACATGCCAGAAAGACTCTTTGGAGAGACGCCATCCTCCGGATATTGAAGGGAAGAATGCATATCTTTGGGTGGACGGGAATTTTGAAGAACCATCGTAGCGGCCGTTAACCTCTACCAGATATCTGTCCTTGTAGGAGTAGTTAAGTCTTGAAAATCCTCCAAGAATATCCCATTTTTCATAACCACCACCGGTGGTTATTGCCTGTCCGAGCGCCAGGTTCATATCAGTGGCTCCTTCATAGATCACCCCATTTCTCTGTGCAGCGATTCTGTTGTAGGTTGACTGCTCATAATTGTAGCCCACCATAAATTTCAAATAATGAATACCCTTAAAAGTGTTTTCATATTCGGAATAAAGGTTGGTGGCAATATATTGTGTCTCCCTGTTATCAAATGCCAGGTCGTTGGTGGTTGTTCCAACATAGGCTACTACACCAGGCTTGTTACTGTATGGTACCTGAACACGTTTTTGTTCTGTATTGTTTTGGGTGTTCCTGAAGGTAAAATCACCTTTGACCCTTAATTTGTTATTCCAAAAATTGGTGGTAAACCCTGCGGTATTTTTGAATACCTTTTTCTTGTTGTCGATCCCGTTCTTTCCATACCATAAATCGCCGACATTGTAAACAGAAACCATCGTGAGTGAGCCGTCCGGATTGAACATGGTGCCGTTTGGGTGACCTTCGTCGGCAATATTCCGCCAGATTCCGGATCCTTCACCGACGTTCATCGGGTTATGGTAAAACATTTCAGAATACTCCGTGTTGTTGTCAATTGTCAGCCAGGGAGCTAATTTTATTGAGCCCTTGCCGCGAAAGTTCTTCATGTTATAGTCGTCGGAATTATAACGGAACAATCCATCCTGTGCCATGTAACGCCCTGAGACCAGATACGACACCTTTTCGCCGCTTCCGGTAACGGTAAGATTGTTATCTGTTGCAGTGATACTCTTTTTATAGAGTTCCCCGTAAAAATCAGTACTGCCGTAATAGACATATTCACCGGTTACAGGATCTATATCCACTGTTTTGTAAGGTTGTCCTGAATCTACCCTCCTTTTAAACTCGTCAAGATAAGCCTGGGAAAATTTCAACGTCTTGTTGATGTTCTGCGGGAAGGAACCATCACCATTGACAAAAGCTTCGGAAAACATTTTTACCCAGGTATATCCGTCCGTCACAAAATCAGGCGACTGGACCGGGTCTTTTACCGCAAAATTGGACGAAAACGTCACAGTTGTCTTTCCCTTTTCAGGATTTTTTGTTGTGAGCAAAACGACTCCGAATGCGCCCCTGGCGCCGTAAATAGAGGCTGAGGCAGCATCTTTCAGGATTGAAACACTGGCAATATCGTTGGGATTTAACAAACTGGGATCGCCTTCTACGCCATCGATGAGAATCAAAGCACTTCCGCCTTGTCCGATAGAAGTGGTTCCGCGGATATTGTAACTAGGGGCCTGGTTTGGCTTCCCATCCATCAACTTGATATTCAGGTTGGGGATAACACCCTTTAATCCCTGGGAGACGTTGGAAATCGGGCGGTTATCAAACACTTCGCCTGTCACCTGATCCACGGCACCGGTCAGGTTGGCTTTTTTCTGCGTGCCGTATCCAACTACAATTACCTCTTCAACGCCTACTGAACTGGTTTTCAGGGTTACGTTAAAGGCAGTTTTGTCCCCGAGGGGTATTTCCTGCGTATCCATCCCGATAAAGGAGACAGATATCACCTTGCTACCTGAAGGTATCCCGGACAGGGAGAATTTTCCGTTGCTGTCGGTTATTGTCCCAACAGTGGTGCCTTTGACCAGAACTGTGGCTCCGGGTACCGGCGTATTGCTGTCGTCTTTTACCACGCCGCTTACAGACTTCTGCTGCGCAAAAGCCATCCCTGATATTACCACAATAAAAAGAAACATGGAGAGCAGTACCCTGATCAGCTTTTCTTTTTGTTGAAAAAACAGTTTTCTTTTTTTCATAGATTCATAAACTTTAATTGGATTAACTGTAAAACAAGAACATATAATTGATAATTGATTTTCTGGTTTGAATAATTGACATTCAATGCTATCTGATTAATTTCACCATACATCGGTGAATCTGAATACACGCAATAATTGTGTAAACAAAAAAGAGGTGTTCTGTTGAATTTAATAATTAGTTTGCGCGTTTGATTCGTCTAAAAAAGTGAAATTTTCCTGATGATTTGTTTACGAAGATGTTAAAGCCCTGCACACAAAGAGAACAGATAATTCACGATCTAAATCTCCGTAAAAAAATGATGAAATGCAATATTATTTTCACAAAATTTAACAAATAATGGAGAGAACTTAAAAATCGGAATATTTTAAAAGAAAACCCCATTATCCGGAGATAACAGGGCTTTCCTGAAAGAAGGAGAAATTACTTTTTGAGTATCGGTTTGATCTCAATATTGCGGAAGCTTACCTTGCCGTGATCGCCCTGGAGGTAGATCGGTCCGGGGATAAATTCATCCGGCGTAATGGCGCCTCCGGTACAGCCCAATACCGCCTGGTTGTCAATGATGGTTTTTCCGTTCAGGATAACAGTTACATGCCTGTCGCACAGGGTGATGTCCAGATCCTGCCAGGTTCCTGCCGGTTTTTCTGCAGATTCGGATGGGGTGATCCTGCTGTAGAGCGCTCCCATGTTGTGCGGATCGAGCGGTTTTCCGTAACTGTCGAGTACCTGTATTTCATAGATACCGCGCAGGTAAACTCCGCTGTTGCTGCCGGCCGGAACGCTGACCTGCAGTTTCAGGTTGAAATCTTCGAATTTATCAATGGTACATATGTTGCCGTATGATTTGTGGGGTTGGCCCTCAACTTGTACCGGATCGTTTACCAGGGCACCATCGACGATCGACCAGCCGCTGACTTTTTTCTCTTCCAGCAGCTTCCATCCTGAAAGGTCTTTACCGTTGAGCATTTTAACAGGTTTACCATAAATGATCTTTGAAAGATCAGGCGCAGCAGGAACATCCGGGATTTTTTTGCCGGTAAAGCGCATGGTAGAAGAGCCGCCGTCTTTCTCCGGCGTAATTACTTCACCAACCAGCTGGTCGGCATAGAGAGAGAACCGGTACTGGGTATTCGCTGTGTGGGTACGGGTCGGGGCGCCTGCCGCATCAGTAGTGCGGACAAAGTTGCGGGAGCGGGTAACGACAAGTGTTGTACCATCCATGTAGACACTGGTAACCGGTTCGACACTTCCGCCATACCACAGCAGGCTGGCATCCAGGTATCCGTCCATCTGCTGTACGCCCAGCCAGCCGGCACCATTAGGAAGAAAGAGCGCCCAGCGACCCAAAAATGGTTTGGCCGAGTCAACGGCTTTTGTAACATTCGGGATTGAAAGCAGCAGCATCAATGCTCCGATCAGACTGATTTTTCTTAACATGTGAGTTAAATTTGAATTTTGAGTGTTAATTGATATCCATCCAAAGATAAAAAAAGAGAATGAAATTTTCTACTTCACAACAGTTCCTCAAATCCCGGAATAGCTTCAAGCTTTATTGGTCTTCCGCGGTTCAGGCCGACGCCGGTTACTTTGGCGTGGGATACCAGTTTGTTCTCCGGAAGTATGAAAATATCCTGTTCAAAGATCAGCCGCAGGTGGCCCTCTCTTCGGGTGGTAACCGTCACTTTGAACAGGTCTCCGCTTGTTAGTGAATATTTGTAGTCTATTTCAACTCTCGAAACCACCAGGTCAATCCCCTCGTTGTGCAACTTTGCGAAATCTATCTTCTTGCCCAGCAGGAACTGGTGCCGTGCATGTTCGTAATAATTCTGGTATACGGCATTGTTGACGATTCCCTGCAAATCACACTCATAGTCTCTGACTGAAAATTCCAGCTCAAACAGGTGCCCGGGCTCTTTGTCAATTATCATGGTAAATCTTTTATAATTAGTGTATAGCCGTTAGTCTGACAGTAACTCAATGATGGTCAAATTTATTGCTCATTGAAGATAACTGTTAAGCCTGAAGCTTCAAAATCAGCTGCAAGATCAGAAAAAAACATCAATTTCTATCCCGGTATTATACGTAGTTTTAACAATTGCAAAAATTTCTTATTTGAATATTTGGCGGCTAATTTCTGATTTTCAAAGTTTTGTATAATTAAAAAGTTTATTTACATTTATCATTCTAAACCCACATCGACCAAAAAAATGGCGTGGACTGTAGCTTTTTACTGAAATAAAATTCCGGATGAAGATGCAACACTGGACTTAAAAGCCGGTGACTGCATTCAGGTTAGTAAACTACATCAACTAACTTCAAAAAGAAATGGCAAAACAACCCAACCAAACTGATCAGTTGCTTGAAAAACTTGAGATGCTTCAGAAAAAGCAGGATATGGTTTCAAGTGAGATTTATCAATTGCGCAAAGAGCTGATCCTGCTTAAAATGGAAGAGGCACAACAAAAATTGCCCGACCAGCCTGTCACAGCGGGGAATGCAAAAGGAGAGGTCAAAGCAGCCCAAAAACCGGCGGAGCCGGCAATTTGGCGGCCGACCGGCAGTCAGGCTGATGATTCTGCAGGTAAAAGTTCCAACCTGGAAAAATTTATTGGTGAGAACCTTATCAACAAAATTGGGATTGGCATTACAATCATCGGGGTATCGATCGGCGTGAAGTACTCGATCGATCATGACCTGATCAGTCCTGTGACAAGAATATTACTCGGCTATTTAGCCGGTACAATACTTTTGATTTTGGGTATCCGATTGAAAAAGGATTATGAAAATTACAGCGCCGTCCTGGTAAGCGGATCCATGGCCATCCTCTATTTTATTACTTATGCTGCATTCAGTTTTTACAGTCTGATTCCGCAAATGGCAGCTTTTATGTTGATGGTGGCAATTACCATCCTTACAGTTTGGGCAGCCTGGAATTATAACAAGCAGGTAATTGCACTGATTGGTTTGGCAGGTGCTTACGCCATTCCTTTTCTTTTAGGGGATAAATCAAGCAATGCAAGTGTGCTTTTCAGTTACATCGCTATCATCAACATCGGGATACTGGCTGTTTCACTGAAAAAATACTGGGAACCGCTTTATTTTACCTCTTTCCTGCTGACCTGGCTGATCTATTACTCCTGGTACAAATCCAAAGGCCAGCCATCCGGGGAGTTTGATCTGGCGTTCCTTTTTCTTGGCATTTTCTTTGTCCTCTTCTATCTGACTTTTCTGGCTTACAATGTCAGTAAGAAGCGGAATTTCGATTTGCCTGATATCGTGTTGATACTAGGCAATTCATTTGTTTTTTACGGCATTGGCTACTCCATCTTAAAGAGCCAGGCAGACCTGGAATGGTTGTTGGGGTTGTTCACCATCCTGAATGCAGTGATTCATTTTGCTGTTGGTCTTGTGGTGTACCGGCAGCAAAATACCGACAAAAATCTGTTCTATTTCCTGCAGGGATTGGTTCTTGTTTTCATTACGATCGCTATTCCTGTTCAACTGGATGGTATCTGGATTACCATGTGCTGGGCTGTTGAAGCAGCCGTGCTATTTTGGATTGGCAGGACCAAAAACACGCTTTCTTACGAAATCCTCTCCTTCCCCCTGATGGTTTTAACTTTTTTCAGCCTGGTGCACGACTGGTCTGTTGGCTATTTTCACATCGATACCATACACAATTTTGTCAGTTTAATTCCTTTGTGGAATATCTACTTTCTGAATTCCTTGTTGGTCGTCGCCTCATTCGGATTCATGCATCAGATCAACCAAAACAATAAATACAAATCTCCGCTGACAAATCAGGATGATTTGCTCAGTCTGATGAGTTACGTCATCCGGATTGTACTCCTTTTCACACTTTACTTTTCTTTCCGGAATGAAATTGCCTGTTACTGGGACCAAAAATATGTCGGTTCTATGCAAAAAATTGCAGAACAGGGACGGGAATTTTTTAGCATCTATTACAATGCTGATTTGCCAAAATTCAAAACGGTTTGGTTGTTGAATTATTCACTCTTTTTCTTTTCCGTTCTATCGTTGGTGAACATAAAAAGGATTAAAAGCAATCAGCTGGCTCTGGTTAATCTGTTCCTCAGTACATTCGTAGTTACTCTCTTCCTTTTCAGGGGATTGTTCCTTCTCGGAGGATTGCGTGAGAGCTACCTTTCAACAGATACGATTAAATACTTTGAGCATGGAGTCTTCAATATTCAGATCAGGTACATTTCGCTGGTCTTCCTGGCGGGATGTTTGTACAGTTGCTATTTTTACACCAAACAGAAGTTTCTGAAGACGGACCTCAGGATGCATTTTGATTTGATGCTGTACACCACTGTTGTCTGGGTACTCAGCAGTGAATTGATCCACTGGATGAATATGGCCGGGTCCTCACAATCCTATAAGCTTGGACTCAGTATTCTTTGGGGTGTATGTGCATTGCTGATTGTCTCACTTGGCATCTGGAAAAAGAAAAAGTACCTGAGAATAGGGGCCATTGCACTGTTTGCCGTGACTTTACTGAAGCTTTTCTTCTACGATCTCACCAATTTGGATACCATCTCAAAAACCATCGTGTTTGTATCGCTTGGAACGCTACTGTTGATTATCTCTTTCATTTACAATAAATTCAAAGACATCATTTCAGATTAGGTAAGATTATTCAGCGATTAAAAGAAAATAGTTCTTTTTCCCTTTTTGAACGAGCAGGTATTTTCCGCCTATCAGCTGAGTTGCATTTACAAGTAAGTCGGCCGATTCCAACTTAACTTTGTTGATCGATACTCCTCCTCCGGCAATGGTACGGCGTGCATCACCTTTGGAAGGAAAAACTTCACTCTTTTCTGCCAGCAGGTCGATGATGTTGATGCCGTTTGTCAACTCTTCGTGTGATACATTGAATTGCGGTACACCTTCAAAAATTGAAAGCAGCGTCTCTTCATCAAGCTTCCGCAGGGTATCTTCGGTTCCTTTCCCGAACAGGATTTCGGAGGCCTCCACGGCAGTGTTATAGGCCTCTTCTGAGTGAACCATGCAGGTCACCTCTTTGGCCAGCCGTTTTTGAAGCAAGCGCAGGTGCGGCGCTTCAAGGTGCTCAGAAACCAGTGCTTCAACCTCTTCCTGCGACAACAAAGTGAATATTTTGATGTATTTCTGCGCATCCTCATCCGAGGTATTCATCCAGAACTGGTAAAATTTATAGGGTGAAGTGCGGGCAGGATCCAGCCAGACGTTGCCGGATTCAGTCTTTCCGAACTTGGTTCCGTCGGCTTTTTTGATCAGCGGACAGGTGAGCGCCCATGCCTCACCTCCAGTTTTACGGCGGATCAGTTCGGTACCGGTGGTGATGTTTCCCCACTGGTCGGAACCGCCCATCTGCAATTTGCAGTTGTTGTGCTGGTAGAGATGCAGAAAATCTGTTCCCTGCACCAGCTGGTAGGTAAACTCTGTAAACGACATCCCTGTACTGCTGTCCTCAAGCCGTTTTTTGACCGAATCTTTGGCCATCATGTAATTGACAGTGATGTGCTTGCCGATGTCGCGGATAAAGTCCAGGAAGGAGAAGGTACTCATCCAGTCGTAGTTGTTGACCATCTCTGCCGCATTGAGGGCATCGGATTCAAAATCCAGGAACCTGGCCAGCTGCTTTTTGAGGCACTCCTGGTTGTACCGGAGGGTGGTTTCGTCGAGCAGATTGCGCTCCTGCGATTTCCCGGAAGGGTCGCCTATCATACCGGTGGCGCCGCCGACCAGTACAATCGGTTTGTGACCTGAAACCTGAAAATGTTTCAGCATCATCACACCAACCAGGTGACCAATGTGGAGTGAATCGGCCGTCGGATCGATGCCGACATAGGCAGTAGTCATCTCTTTAACCAGTTGCTCATCTAATCCGGGCATCTTGTCGTGGATCATGCCTCTCCAGAAAAGTTCTTCTACAAAGTTCATTCTCTATTTTTTTGGCAAAAATAACGCATTATTCCGGCTGATAAAAATTGAATTGATAATCAGGTGAAGATTTCCCATCTTTGACTATTAAACTCCTTTGTGTTTCCTTTGAGTTTCCTTTGTGAACTTTGTATTTATTTTTTTTGCTTTTTTCTACCACAAAGGACACCAAGTGCGGCACGAAGGTCAAAAAGTAAAATTAATTCTAAATGAAAAAGCTTTTAATCCTTCGGAAAACCTTGCTTTTGCTGGTTATTTTTCAGCTGTCATTTTTTGCTGCAATGGCGCAGCACAAGATATTTTTGCTTCACCCTACAGTTGGAAACATCGAAAACATAATGGAGCTGGTCAATCAAAAAGTGATCGATATCCCTGATCTGGAGATGGTGGGAGTTTACTACGAGAAGGAGGCATTCGATTACACCAAATCGGAAAAATACCTGAAGGAAAAAAACATTGCCCGTTATACCCTGATGAAAATCAGCGGGGAGCTCAATCCCCAAAACATCTACCGGGAAAATGAATGCACTCCTGCTTTCAGAAAAATAGTACAGGAGGCTGATGCCATCCTTTTCTTTGGCGGACCAGATATCCAGCCCTCCATATACGGCGAAAAGCAACACCTGCTCACGGAAGTAACAGATCCCAACCGTCACCTGATGGAGACGTCACTTTTCTTTCACCTGATGGGAGGAAGCCGGAATCCCGATTTTAAACCCCTGCTGCTGCAGAAACCCGGACTGATTGTCCGTGCTTTCTGCCTTGGCATGCAAACCATGAATGTGGCTGCCGGCGGCACTTTGATCCAGGATATTCCGGTAGAAGTTTACCATATCTCAACAGCCGAAGGAATGCTCTCTGTTGGTGCCGAAAACCGGCACCGCAACTACAATACCCAGCTGAATCCGGGCAGCGACCTGTCCTGGGGATTTCTTCATCCGATCAGAATCCTGAAGAAGGGATACCTGCATGAACTCTGTCTCAACATGGATCAGCAGCAACCCTACATATTAAGCTCGCACCACCAGGCAGTGGGCAAAGCCGGGAAAAACATGGAGATTATTGCCACCTCCATGGACGGAAAGATTATCGAAGCGATGCAGCACAAGATATTCAAAGAGGTAGTCGGGGTTCAGTTTCATCCGGAACAATCGTCGCTTTACCTTCCGGGAAGCCGTTATACCAATACTCCCGGCAATGATTATTCACCCAACGAACAACTGATCCGGGAGAAAAGCCTGGAGTTTCACCTTAAGTTCTGGAAGGATTTCTCAGAAAAGGTCAGGATACAATCTTCTTCTGAATTTCATCCTTTCCCTCCCGGAGGAACGGGAAGAGGTTCGGGGCTAACTTCTCGATAGGGGCCCAATATTTTGATTCGCTTTTGGGTCCCTTGGGGATAATTGTAACATCGTAGAACTCAATTCTTGCGATGATGTACATGAGAAAGCTGACGATAAAGGCTGTCTTGATCACGCCGAATACTACCCCCCCCAACCGGCTGAGAAAACCCAGTGCGATGGCGCGTACAAATTTCTCCAGCAGGTTTGCAATCAGGTGAACGACGATTACTACGCTGATAAAGATGATCAGGAAGGCAACGGTCCTGATCGTTTCCAGTCGCCAGGAGAGTACGCCCGAAAGCCAGTTCCGCATATAGACAGAGAACATCATGGCACATAGTATCCCAAGGACGAGGGCGGCCACCGAAGCAAACTCCACAAAAAAACCTTTGACAAATCCGCGAATAGCAGCAGCAGCAAGGATAATGATCAGGATGAGGTCTACTATGTTCATAAAGCTTTTGGGATAAATAAAGCAGGGATTAAAGTTAAAAAAATAAATCTTCCCATCATCGGATTGCACGAAAATTAGTAGTTTTAACCACCGTAAAAACCCCAGTACAACTATTTAACCGGACTACATGGCCATCGTCAATTCTATCATCAACTGGATCAATTACAAAAGGATTTACCAGATTGACCTGTACCTCGAACACGCCAGGGAAATTCAGGAGGAGCTGCTTTTTGACCTGATTGGCTCTGCCATGAATTGCGAATGGGGAAAGAAATACGATTACGAGTCGATGGCATCCCTGCGGGATTTTCAGCAGAGGGTCCCTATCTCCACCTACGAAAAAATTGAACCTTTTATCAGTCAGATGATCGAAGGAAGGAAAAATGTGCTCTGGCCCGGCGAGATCAAATGGTTTGCCAAATCTTCCGGAACAACCAACGCCAAAAGTAAGTTCATACCGGTATCCAAAGAGTCGCTGGATGAATGCCATTTTCAGGGCGGCAAGGATGTACTGGCCATCTATTATAAAAATTTTCCCGAAACCAGGTTGCTATCCGGCAAAAGCCTGACACTTGGCGGCAGCCACAGGATCAACAGCATGAACAACAATTCTTATTACGGTGACTTGTCGGCCATCATGATTGAGAATCTTCCCTTCTGGACTGACTTTCACCGCACGCCGCCTACCGAGATTGCCCTGATAGAACAGTTTGAGAAAAAGATCGAAGAGATCGCAAAAACATCCATCCACGAAAATGTCACCTCTTTTGCCGGAGTTCCCTCCTGGAACCTGGTGCTGATGAAATACATTCTAGAATACACCGGAAAATCCAATTTGCTGGAAGTCTGGCCCAACCTTGAAGTTTTTATTCATGGCGGAATTGCATTTGAACCCTACCGGGAGCAGTTCAAAAAGCTGATTCCTTCAGAAAAGATGCAATACATGGAAACTTACAATGCATCTGAAGGATTTTTTGCCATCCAGGATGATCCGGCCTCTTCCGATATGCTGCTGATGCTGGATTACGGCATCTTTTATGAGTTTATCCCCATGAGCGAAATTTGTTCGGATACTCCCAGGGCCCTGCCGCTGTGGGAGGTGGAAACGGATGTCAATTATGCCATCGTCATCTCAACCAATGGCGGTTTGTGGCGTTACATGATCGGGGATACCGTTAAGTTCACCCGAAAAAATCCATACAAACTCCGGATTACCGGACGCACAAAGCAATTTATCAATGCTTTTGGTGAGGAGATTATAGTCGACAATGCCGAACGGGCGTTGCTTGCCGCTTCCGTTCTAACCGGAGCCGTTATCAGTGAATACAGCGCGGGTCCCATTTTTATGAGCGACAGCGCCAAAAAAGGCTCGCACGAATGGCTGATTGAATTTGAGAAGGAGCCGGATAACATTGAGAATTTCGCCAATTGCCTCGACCTGAAACTTCAGGAACTCAACTCCGATTACGAGGCAAAACGGTTTAAAAATTCGACCCTGGATAAACCAAAGGTGGTGATTGCCGCAAAAGGCACTTTCATGCAGTGGATGCGCGACAAAGGGAAAGTCGGAGGACAACATAAGGTGCCCAGGCTGGCCAATGACCGTGAGTACCTGGATGAACTTCTGCATATCAACAAAGCAACAAGTAATCAAGTTAATACACAAATATGAAAAAAGAACCCGCCAACATGCATATCGCGATAGCCGGAAACATCGGCGCCGGTAAAACAACACTAACCCGGCTGTTGGCCAAACATTACGGGTGGGAAGCCCATTATGAAGATGTGGATTCGAATCCTTATCTCGATGATTTCTACCACGATATGCTTCGCTGGTCATTTAACCTTCAGGTATATTTCCTCAACTCGCGGTTTACGCAGGTTTTGGATTTCAGGGACAGCGGGAAGACCGTTATCCAGGATCGCACCATCTACGAGGATGCCGAGATATTTGCTCCCAACCTCCACGAAATGGGGCTGATGAGCTCGCGTGATTTCGCCAATTACCACAAGCTTTTCACCCTGATGAGCAGGTTGATCTCAGCTCCCACCCTGATGATTTATCTCCGTGCGACAGTGCCAACGCTTGTAAACAACATCCAGAAACGGGGCCGTGATTACGAAAGCAGTATCCGGTTGGATTACCTTAGTCAGCTGAACCAGCGTTACGAAGCATGGGCTTCCCGATATACCTTAGGTAAGATGCTGATCGTAAATATCGACAACCTCAATTTTGAAGAGAACCAGGAAGATCTGGCCAAAATTATCGACCGGATCAACGCCCAGTTTCATGGACTATTTTAACAGTTCGGCAGTTACAATTTTGCTTAAACCACACGTACTTAATTGATATATTTAAGCTTCTAATAAAGATTTAATGCAGGGAAATCAACTCAGAAAATTGGAAGCCGAACTTTGGCGGGCTGCCGACCAGTTAAGAGCTAACAGTAAACTAACGGCTTCGGAATATTCTATGCCGGTTTTGGGTTTAATTTTTTTACGTCACGCCTACAACCGCTTTCTGAAGGTTAGAGTTGATGTCGAAAAAGACATACCTACTCATCCGCAACGGGGGAAACGGCCGTTGACCAAAAAAGATTTTGAGGAAAAGAACTCTATGTTCCTGCCAGAAAAATCACAGTTTGAATATTTGGTTTCCTTACCCGAGCGTGAAGATATCGGTGAAGCCATCGACCATGCCAAAGGAGCAACTTATCCCGCCGTAACTGCAAAAGATTTTGAAGAGGCATTTATAAATATTCCTTCGGCACTAATAATGAAAAATATTATCAAAATGTCTACCTACTGTTTGAATTAAAGCACAACCTTGAAGAATAAAACGCCAAGCTCCGCGAGGTATGGGAGATTTTGTTGCCGAGGTTGATGAGTGGGGAGATAGAAGTGTAAGCACTGTCTTGTAACATACAGATATTCAAGTCAATATAAAATTTAAATAGTTATTCGTATTATATAGAGAAACTTCCTGAGTTTTGGATGAAAAGGAAGTTATATCTAATACATATTATAATGGAAACAAGACTTGCAGCGGAGACAATCAGGAGTGAACTTAAGTTAACCAAAGATTTTCTTGATAATCCGATAGATTTGAAATTACCAGTTATTCCACCATTTAAAGGAAATGGTGATATCAGATTGGTAATTTTGGGACAAGATCCTACAATAAGGAATGAAAATTCAAGAAGAAGGATTTCCTGCACACTGAATCTGGACAGAAGGAATGCCCTGAGAACTTATATTGAAAGAATTTGCTGCGAGTTGAATATTTCGATAGAAAATATCTATGCTACTAACCTGTTCAAATACTTCTACACATTATCACCGGCAAAAACCATGCATGTTTTGAGAAGCCACCTGCAACCCAATTTGGACCTTCTGATTCAAGAGTTGTCAGAATATAAAAATGTGCCCGTCATTTCACTTGGCGAACCTGTCCTGCAATTACTTACTGACGACAGGACCAAGGTTCGGGAATTTTGGGATTATGATTTAACCACCAAAGCATCAGGTAATCATTTTAGATATTCGAAAGCAAGTGATAATCAGCTGAAAACGGATTTGTTCCCTTTCCCGCACCAGCCGAGTTTGCGGAAAATCTTTTACAAAGACAACTTGGTTGACTACATTAAATTTTTTAAGAATAATAAGCAGTAATTAAGGAGATTATCTCCAAATTGCGGCAAAAGTCATGGAAGATAATTCAGGATTAAACAACAAGAATATGAACAAATACAAAGAATTTGAAGCAAAGATTTTTGAATGGTTATACGGGAAACATAAAGCAGATCCAACCTTTACATTTTCCATGCGAATGAGAGCCAACAAAGGTTCTGAAACTAATTTTTTTATTGGAACAGAAAAATCAAATTATTTTGGTACAACATTTTGGAATGTACCAGTTGGTTTTCCCGGCTCGGCATCCGATCTGATCGATTTGATCTTCAGACCAACCGAAAATGGATATTCTTATTTCGTACTGTTTCATCAAACAAAAAACCCTCCGGATAATCAAAATAAGTACGCTTTGGACTTTATCCGACAAGTCAAGCCAACTATAAAATCCATTTTTAAAAACTTCCATGAAAGTGAGCCGAAAGTCAGAATGGAGTCCTTCAATTTTGGTCCGGCGGGAGAGTTTAATTCTATTGATAATTTATTAACAGATGTGGAAGCAGTAATATTGAAATTTATTCAGGTTGTAGATGCCGAGCTTGACAAGTACAAAACAATAAATCCAGACTTTATCGCTCATCGTTTTAGCGAAAAAGAGTTTAATTCAATGTTGGAAAAACTCCGGCTACGTAGGGCTAAATATAAATTTGACGAACCTGAAATTCTGCCGTTGGTTACCAAAGAAAAAGTTGAACCAGAATCCAATAAGCTTCTAAACCAAATCCTTTTCGGCCCTCCGGGAACCGGAAAGACATACAATACGATCAACAATGCACTGAAGATAATAAATGAAAAAGAGGAAAAGAACTTAGATTGGGATAATCGAAAGTTGGTGAAAGCTCAGTTTGATAAAAGGATAAGCGAAGGACGAATCCAGTTCACGACCTTTCATCAAAGTATGAGTTATGAAGATTTCATTGAAGGAATCAAACCGATAGAGCCGGAAAAAGATGGTGATCCCGTTATTTACCGTAATGAATATGGTTTGTTTCGGAACCTTTGCGTGGAAGCATCCTTCGCCATTGCACAGTTGGGAGAGACCAAAACCACAGAAGAAGTTTTGGATTTCTCGATCATGTATGACAGGTATGCTGATGCAGTCCAGGAGAAAATATTAAATGGACAACAAGTTGAGCTGGAGACCAAATCAGGCGGTTCCGTTCTGGTAGAGAGCATTTCCCAGCAAGGTAATTTTATTATCAAACACCATGAAGGGACAAGGACTTATACGGTTTCAAAAGCCAGATTAACCAAACTTCAATCAGCAATAAAACACCTCGATGAAGTAAATAATATCAATGATCAATTCAGGTCAATTATCGGTGGCAGCAATTCATCAGCCTACTGGTCAGTATTAAACGCAATAAAAAAAGAAAGGCAGACAAAAATAGTATTCAAAGAAACCAGAACCTATACTCAGGAAGACAAAAAGGAAGTGGTATTATCCCTGTCAAAATCAGATTACAAAAACAAGAATGCGAAACCATTTGTACTGATTATCGACGAAATCAACCGTGGCAATGTTTCCCAGATATTTGGGGAGTTGATAACGCTGATTGAGGAAGACAAGCGATTGGGCAATGATGAATCCCTGGAGGTAATCCTTCCCTACAGTAAAGAGAAATTTGGTGTTCCGCCAAATCTGTACATTATCGGGACCATGAACACTGCCGACCGCAGCGTGGAAGCCATCGACACTGCACTGCGGAGGAGGTTCAGTTTTGAAGAGATGATGCCGAGGTATGATCTGGAAGAGTTAGAATATGATTTTGCAGGCAGCAAGGGGAAAGTGATCCTCCAAACCATCAACAAGCGAATAGAGAAACTGCTGGACAAGGATCATCAAATCGGGCATTCCTATTTCATTAAAAAGGAGGGCGAAGATGCCGGGGAAAAATTGTTGACCTCTTTTTATAAAAGCATCATTCCTTTGTTGCAGGAATATTTTTTCGGAGATTTCGGAAAAATTGGGTTGATTTTGGGCAATGGTTTTGTCAGGAGGAAGGAATGGAACAAAGATTCAGACTCTTTTGCGGAGTTTGATGCAGAGAGCGCTGCTGATTTTGAGGACAAAGATGTATTTGAAATCATTGATTACAGGAAACCTGGTGCGGATCATTCAATCAAGGTGAAAAACATTTTGCTTACATTGGATTTTCAAAAAGCGGTTCAATTGTTAATGAGACAAGAAATTGGGTAATCCAAAAAATCATATTACCGTTTTTGAGCATGAGACGCTTCGCCACGACAAAGGCGAAAAGCGGATTACCATTGATCAGTTCAAAGCATTGCAGAAATACTATGGCGAAGGAATCCCTTATTATTCTTTGTGTTACAACGGGGTTCAATTCAACGAATATGTCGGCGCCATCCAGGTAGGCGATACCCTGATCGAGGTTTTACCAAAGGCTGATAAAAGTCCGCATGGTAAAGCAGAAGAACATAAATGGCGCGATATATTGATTGGTATGATGCGGGCAGTCGGTAGTTTTGACATCAAATCACCGGGCTATAGCAATCTGAAAATAAAACCAAATACGATTCTCGACCTTTATTTTGAGCTGTTTATCAGGGAGGTGGAATACCTGCTGCACAACGGTCTGGTCAAAAAGTACAGAAAGGTTGAAGGCAATGTAACAACTTTAAAAGGCAGTTTACAGTTTGGAAAGCATATTCAGCAAAACCTGACCCACCAGGAACGGTTTTTCGTCAGGCACACGACTTATGATCCGGAACACCAACTTCATTTTATACTTTTCAAGACCATTCGGTTGATAGAGAAGATCAATACCAATGTCGCCCTGCAAAGTCGGATAGGCGCCCTTTTGCTGAATTTCCCGGAGATGCCCGATTTGAAAGTGACTGTAGCAGTATTCGACCGAATTACCTACAACCGGAAGTCGCAATCCTATAAAAAATCAATCGAAATAGCCCGGTTGCTGTTGTTGCATTATCATCCCGATGTGAGCAAAGGTAGGAACCACGTGTTGGCGCTGATGTTTGACATGAATAAACTTTGGGAACAATTTGTCTATGTGAGTTTGCGTAAACACAAAGAGGCTGGAACAACGATCACTACCCAGACCTCCAGATATTTTTGGAAACCGGAAACAGGTAGCCGATCGAAGATAAGGCCTGACATCGTTTTGAATAAAGACCGGGATAATTGTGTTGTCCTTGATACGAAATGGAAGAACCTGAACGGATTGAATCCTTCGCCGGAAGATTTGCGACAGATGTTTGTTTATCATGAATATTATGTTGCAAAAAGAGTAGCTTTGGTATATCCCGGCAATACAAACCAAGAAACAAAAGGGAGTTTTTGTCAGGTAAAAAATGATAGCTGTCAAAAAGAATGCAGTGTTGTATTAATTTCCATTCCTGGCGAATCAGCGCAAAATAGAAGCATTGTGAGAACCTGGCAGCAAGAATTGGGCATCAGATTTAAAGATTGGTTAAATATTCCGGTAGATGAAATAGCAACATGACCAGACCTGAAGCAGAAAAACAATTGCAGCGACTATTTGGCTTTAAGCATTTTTATGACTTGCAGTGGCAAGTGGTAGAAAAGCTGTTTGCGGGCAAAAGAGTACTGTTTATTGAGAAAACGGGATTTGGTAAGTCTTTGTGTTTCCAGTTTCCTGCCACTCAACTGCAAGGGGTAACCATTGTATTCTCTCCGTTAATCGCGTTAATGAGAGACCAGGTCCGAAGCATGCTGGAGAAAGATATTAGGGCCGCTGCCATCAACTCCAACCAGGAAGATGAAGAAAATGCTGCCATTATTGTAAAAGCACAGAAAAACGAGCTGGATATTCTCTACATCGCTCCGGAAAGGATGGAGAATGCGGCATGGATCAGCGCTGCGAGGGAGATGAAAATTGCCATGGTGGTCATTGATGAAGCCCATTGCATTTCCATGTGGAGCCAGAGTTTCCGGCCTAATTACCGAAGGATTGTTAATCTGGTAAGACTATTGCCAAAAAACTTTCCTGTCCTGGCGACTACAGCCACTGCCACACCGAGGGTACAGGCCGATATCATTGAACAGGTTGGTTCTGATTTAATCCCCGTTCGCGGAGAGTTATTGCGATCGAACATCAGGTTGTTTGTGGTAACAGTTCAAAGTGAAGATGAGAAATTTTTCTGGCTTGCAGAATATTTGCCCCGAATGGCAAAAACCGGCATCATCTATACCGGCACACAGGCCAACACCGATATATTTTCCAACTGGCTTCAATATCTAAAGTTCACTTCTGCTGCCTACAGCGGTCGGTTGGATGCTGAATCCAGAAAGCGTGTAGAATCAGATTTCATTCAAAACAAATACGATTGTGTTGTTTCGACCAATGCGTTGGGAATGGGTATCGATAAACCCGACATCCGTTTTATCATCCACACCCAGATACCGCAATCACCCATTCATTACTATCAGGAGATTGGCCGGTCGGGTCGCGATGGCCGGGAGGCTTTTGCTATTTTGTTGTACAATCCTGCTGAAGACCAGGAATTACCGCGTAGTTTCATCGATGGCAGTAAACCTGCAATAGCAATGTATGAAAAGGTAATTGCAGTAACTAAAAAAGCATTGTTAGGCAGAAATGACATTATCAAGGCAACCAATCTCAAGCAAACACAGGTAAGTGTAATTCTGGCGGACTTGATTGACAGGGGAATTATTAATGAACAGCAGACTGCCTGCAAAAAGTATTTCTATAATCCTGATGCACCTGTGTTAGACTTTTCTACTTTTGAAACATTGCGTAATGCACAAAATCTGGAGCTGGAAAAGATGCTCGAATATACAGCTATTAAAAGTTGCCGGATGCAGTATTTGTGCAATTATCTTGGAGATGAAAAGGAAACCGCCTGCGGTGTTTGTGATAATGATAAACATCAAAATCTAGATGTTAAAGTTACTGAAGAGTACAAACAAAAGTTGCAGGAATTTCGTGAAACATTCTTCCCGGTATTGGAAGTGGAGGCACAAAAGAGTAAAATAGTGAATGGTGTAGCAGCTTCTTACTATGGAGTATCCAACGTTGGCGCCGCACTGAGACATTCCAAATATGAAGGTGGTGGGGATTTTCCCGATTGGTTGCTTCGGTTAACCTTGAAGGCCTTCAGAAAATACTACGGCAATAAAAATTTTGATTTAATCGTGTATGTGCCTCCAACAGAATCAGGCGATTTGGTGAAGAATTTTGCAGTTAAGATTTCAACGGTTCTAAAATTTCCAATTTCTCATAATTTGATAAAGAGATCAACCACGTCTCCACAAAAGGTTCTTCACAGTGGAATTTCTAAAAAGGAGAATATTCACGGAAAATTCTCCTTTGAAAATCCGGACGAAATAGCAGGCAAAAGTATCCTGCTAATTGATGACATCTTTGATAGTGGATGCACGATCAAAGAAATTGGACAATACCTGACAACCATTGGTGCAACGGTGATTGCCCCGCTTGTTATTGCCAGAACTGTTGGTGGGGATATATGAAAAGAAAAAAATGAACGATTACATTGAAAAAACGTACTGGATAGCGATTGCCCATCTGCCGCGATGGCAGACAGAGCGAATCAACCGCTTAATTGTTCAGGTGGTGCATGATAGCAAAATGTCATGGGCCGATTTTTTTGAACTGGATAAAAAAGGATGGAGAGAAATATTTGCCTTCAATGAAAAGGAGTTGGCAGATTTGGAATATGCAAAAAATGATATGCCCCGTCTTGCTTTCATTGCCGAACAGTTGCAAAATGAGGGCTTTCACATTATACCGATTAATTCGCCGGATTATCCTGTAGTCTTAAAAGAAAACCTGAAGGTGAAAAGCAGTCCTCCGGTTTTATACATTAAAGGTAGAAAGGGTTTGTTACACGAAGATGCCGTTGCCATAGTTGGTTCACGTAAGGCCGGGGATAAGGCTTTGAAGTTTACGGATCATGTTGCAGGGAAGAGTGTTAAAGAATTTAAGGTTGTTGTCAGCGGCTTTGCAAAAGGTGTAGATAAGCAAGCTTTAGACAGTACGATTGAAGCAAACGGGAAAAGCATAATCGTTTTACCGCAGGGGATATTAACTTTCCAATCCGGTTTTAAAAAATACTACGAACCGATTGTCAACGGCGATGTGCTTATTTTAAGTACGTTCTTTCCAAAGGCAGGGTGGGATGTTGGTTTGGCCATGGCAAGGAATGCCTACATCTATGGTTTGGCTAAGGAAATCTATGTGGCTGAGTCGGATGACAAAGGTGGAACCTGGGAAGGGGCCATGGATGGTTTAAAAAGGCATAGAAAGATATATGTAAGGGTTCCCGGGGCCTTAGAAAAGAATGCAAACCTCAAATTAATTGAATTTGGCGCAATTCCTGTGGATATGGAGGGCCGTATTGTCGAGTTGAACAGCCTGGCAGTCAAGGATCTTTTTGAGACAAAAGCAGATCATAAGGTGCATGAACCTACGACGGATTTTATTAGTGGAAAGTGGAACGTAGAGAAAGATATACTTGATTTACTGAAAAAAGGTAGTTATTCAAATAGGGAAATATTATTAGCGCTTAGGCTTGATTGGGACAGCCGAAAACTGACCAACTTTTTGAAGAAGAACCCGAATGTTAAAAATAATTCAGAAAAGCCTGTTAAATACACATTGAGTGATTTAATTACTCCTTCATTATTTGAATAATTATGTGAACAAGACACTTTTTGAAATTTTACCTTACCCTACCTATAACCCGGACGACATTGATTTGCGGACTAATTTAGTTTATGAACATTTAAAACATCAATATTTTGGAGGTGGAATGAGTATTTATGGAACTTATTAACCAACTTACGGACGCTGCCGGATATTTAACAACGTTCATGCAGTTAACCGTTTGAAATAAAAGGATTATGACCGAAACAAAATATTTTAATTACGGTGAAGATCATTTGACCACAGGACTCGCACTCCGGATTGCGTCCGGTGAAGTCACTGGCCGGATCAGTCACAAGGCAGCCGAAGTGATTGAGCAGAGCCGGAGACGGGTGGAGGAGATTGTAGCCGATCACCAGAGTGTTTATGGTATCAATACCGGCTTTGGACCGTTGTGTACCACCATCATTTCTGAAAAGGACACCAAAACCCTCCAATACAACATCCTGAAGAGTCACAGTGTAGGTGTAGGCGATCCGATTTCACCCGAAATTTCCAAACTGATGATGATCCTGAAGGTGCATGCACTTTCGATGGGCTATTCGGGCATCGCGATGAGTACCCTTGAGCGGATTATCTGGCATATTAACCAAAACATTATACCTGTCGTTCCTTCACAGGGATCAGTCGGGGCATCAGGCGATCTGGCTCCCTTGTCGCACCTCTTTCTGCCGCTGATCGGATTGGGAGAAGTTTATCTGGAGGGTCAGAAGGTGGAGGCCGGACAGGTGCTTCAAAAGTTCGGGCTGGCTCCCGTCGAACTCGGCGCCAAAGAGGGACTTGCGCTGATCAACGGAACCCAGTTTATTGCGGCTCACGCAGTCAAAGTGGTGGAAAGGTTGCAAAACTGCCTCGACAATGCCGACCTGATTGCTGCCATGAACCTTGAAGCAATGCTCGGTTCGGTCAGGACATTCACAGAAGAGCTCCACCTGCTGCGTGCCTACCGCGGAACGATCTACGTGGCAGAACGGATGCGCACCCTGCTGGCAGACTCTGAAATGGTGCAGTCGCATAAAAACTGCACAAGGGTTCAGGATCCGTATTCGCTACGCTGTATTCCGCAGGTACACGGCGCTTCACGCAACGCCTTCCTGCATTTGAAAGAGCTTCTTCACATTGAATTAAATTCGGTTACGGATAATCCGATCCTGTTGAGGGACGGCAGTTCTGTCTCCGGCGGAAATTTTCACGGTCAGCCACTGGCCATGCCCCTCGACTATGCCGCAGTTGCTGCATCTGAGCTGGGCAATATCGCCGACCGCCGGATCTACCTCTCTTTGCATGATACCATCCCGGGCCTGCCCAAATTGCTGATGCGCGAAACCGGACTGAACTCGGGTTTTATGATCCCGCAATATACCACGGCAGCATTGGTGAGCGAAAATAAATCGCTTTGTTTTCCCGCCTCCGCGGATAGTATCCCAACTTCCCTGGGACAGGAGGACCATGTCAGCATGGGATCAATCAGTGCCCGTAAGTGTTTGATGATCATTGAAAACCTTGAAAAAATCCAGGGAATTGAATTGTTCTGTGCGGCCCAGGGTTTTGATTTCAGGAAACCGTTGAAATCAGGCGTGATCCTGGATGCCTGCCATGCTTTGGTACGTGAAAGCATACCGTTTGCCGAAGCAGACCATGTGATGTCGGAAGAGATGAACAAAGCCATCACCATGGTAAAAAACAAATCTCTGGTTAAATGTTCCGGGGAAGCAGCTTCCGGGTACGGAATTATACTTAAAAATGAACACGATGAATTTTTCGGAATTTATTGACAAATACGCTGCCCACCCCGAGTACCATGCACCCAGGGGAAACCAGCTGAATGCAAAATCCTGGCAGACAGAGGCTCCGTTGAGGATGTTACTTAACAACCTCGACCGTGAAGTAGCCGAAAACCCGGAAGAACTGGTGGTTTACGGCGGTACCGGTCAGGCGGCGCGAAACAAAGAGGCATTGCAGCAGATCATCAAATCACTGCTCACTTTGGACGAAAATCACTCGCTGCTGGTTCAGTCGGGCAAAGCTGTCGGTGTCGTACGCACCCATCCGGAAGCCCCGAGGGTGCTGATCGCCAACAGCAACCTTGTACCGGCCTGGGCCACCTGGGAACATTTCGAAAGGCTGAAACAGGACGGATTGATGATGTACGGACAGATGACCGCCGGCAGCTGGATTTACATCGGCAGTCAGGGAATTTTGCAGGGTACCTATGAAACTTTTATGGCCTGCGGAAAAAAATATTTCAACAACGACTTGAAACATAAGTTGTTGGTGTCCGGTGGTTTAGGCGGCATGGGCGGTGCACAGCCGCTGGCAGCCACCATGGCAGGAGCCACTTTCCTCGGGGTAGATATCGATCCGGAAAGGATCAAAAAAAGGCTGAAGACCGGATACCTCGATCACATCGCTTATACCTACCGTGAAGCTGCAGCACTTGTTTTGCGCGCCAAAGAAAAAGGGGAAGCTATCTCGGTAGGTTTGGTTGCTGACATCGGCGACACTTTGCAGCATTTGCTGAACGACGGGATCATTCCTGAAATCCTGACTGATCAGACCTCTGCCCATGATCCGCTTCACGGATACGTGCCCAACGGAATTTCGCTGGCGGAGGCCATCCTGTTAAGAAAATCCGACCCTAAACATTACCTCAGGCTGTCGATGAAAAGTATGGCCCGGCACGTCGGATTGATGCTGAAACTGCAGGAACTGGGCAGTATCACTTTCGATTACGGCAACAACCTGCGCGAAATGGCCAAACAGGGGGGTGAGCCGAATGCATATGACTACGACGGCTTTACCCCGAAATTTATCCGGCCGCTTTTTTGTGAAGGGAAAGGCCCTTTCCGGTGGGTGGCCCTATCGGGAGATCCTGAGGATATTTACACTACTGATCGGGCGCTGACCGAGGCATTTCCTGAAAACCAACCCATGATTAACTGGCTGAAGAAGGCCAGGGAAAGGGTATCGTTCCAGGGACTTCCGGCCAGAATTTGCTGGCTGGGAATGGATGAGCGGGAGAAGGCCGGATTGCTTTTCAACGACCTGGTTAAATCCGGCAAACTAAAAGCGCCGCTGGTGATTGGGCGGGACCACCTTGACTGCGGATCTGTCGCTTCGCCCAACCGCGAAACGGAAAAGATGAAAGACGGCAGCGATGCGGTCTCTGACTGGCCTTTGCTCAACCTGATGTCCAACACCGCAGGCGGCGCCACCTGGGTATCCTTCCACCACGGCGGAGGAGTCGGGATTGGTTATTCGCAGCATGCGGGCATGGTTGTACTGGCCGATGGCACCGACCGGGCCGCGGAATGCATCCGTCGGGTCTTATACAATGATCCGGCCATGGGTATCTTCAGACACCATGATGCGGGGTATGAAGAGGCAACAGAAACGCTGCACCGGTTTGGAATGGAGCTTTAGAAAAAGATAGGAGAGATAAGATATGAGATATGAGACATGAGAGATAAGATATGGGAGTTAGGTAATTCAATATCAAGTCATTATAAATATGAAAACGAATTTTATTTAATATCGAATTGTTGAATTAAATTAATATGAACAACCAACAAGTTCCGATATTTATTACCGGACCTTTCAGACAGCTTTTAACAATGGACAAACTGCCTTTGAAAGGCAGTTTGAAAGATGCGCAACTGGAGGTAGTTGAGGAGGCTGGGATTGTTCACCAAAATGGGTTTATTCTTGAAACAGGACATTTCAAGGCTCTTCATACCAAATACAATTCACCCGAACTTACAATTCAATCTATTGATGCAGATTTAATTGCTCTTCCCGGATTTGTTGATCCCCACACACACATATGCTGGGCCGGTAACCGCGAAAACGATTATGCACTCCGGTTGGAAGGCAAAAGTTATACTGAAATTGCACAAAGCGGCGGCGGTATTTGGGACACTGTGACCAAAACCAGGAGTGCCTCTGACGAAGAGCTGAAAAAACGATTGATTTCGAGGGCTTCCCGGCAAGTGACAAACGGAATTACAACCTGTGAAGTCAAAAGCGGTTATGCCCTCAATTTGGAAGGAGAAGTGCGGTTGCTTGAAATCATAAGGTCTGTTCAGCAGGAACACCCGGTCGACCTGGTCGCTACCTGTCTGGCTGCCCATATCAAACCGAAGGATTTTGACGGGACATCCGCCGAATACCTGGAATTTCTTGCTGAAGTGCTGCTTCCCCGGATAAAAGTTGAAAAGCTGTCCAACCGGATTGATATATTTGTCGATGAAGGCGCTTTTGGATTAAGTGAAGCCGGGAATTACCTTCGGGCAGCCAAAAAACTCGGGTTTGACATGGTGGTACACGGTGAGCAATTTACTTCGGGCGGTGTTGAACTGGCAGTCAGTCTGGGAGCTAAAAGCGTTGACCATCTGGAAATGATACAACGCAATGAGATAAGATTGCTGGCAGCCTCAGATGTTGTAGCCACCGCATTACCGGGAGCTTCCGTCGGTTTGGGCTGTCAGTTTGCGCCGGCCCGTAAACTGCTTGATGCCGGCTGCTGCCTGGCAATTGGTTCTGACTGGAATCCGGGCTCAGCCCCGATGGGGGACCTGCTTGTTCAAACAGCCATTTTAGGGGCCTTTGAAAAGTTGTCCAATGCCGAACAGTTGGCGGCTATCACTTTCCGAGCTGCCCGTGCGCTGAATCTGAAGGATAGAGGAGTCATCAAAAAGGGGTGCCAGGCTGATTTTGCCAGCTTTCCCGGCAGGAATTACCGGGAAATACTGTATAACCAGGGTATGCTGAAACCGGCAACTGTTTGGAAAAACGGCGTTCAAATTCCCTGATAATATTGCGGAGAAATTCATTATTTTTAGTGTCAATAAAAAGATATGAGATATAAGATATGAGACATGAGATGTTTTTTAAAGTACAGATTTATTGACGGTTAACAGGTATAAATTATAATTTACTTGTTTTAATATCTGCTTAAACTTTTTTTGTCTCATGTCTCATGTCTTATATCTTATGTCTTATATCTCATATCTTGCTGAAAATATCACAAATTATTATAAGTTAAGAAAATACCTGACAAAGCTCTAATTATGAAAAGGATAATTGAATGCGTTCCCAATTTTTCGGAAGGAAGAGAGATGGAAGTTATCCGTCTGATAACCGGGGTTATCGAAAATGTGCCCGGTATCAAATTGCTTAATGTGGATCCCGGCTATGCCACCAACCGTACGGTGGTCACTTTTGCCGGTGAACCTGAAGCCGTTGTGGAAGCGGCCTTTCTGGCCATCCAAAAAGCCTCTGAACTGATTGATATGCGCCACCATAAAGGCGAACATCCACGTTTCGGGGCGACTGATGTTTGTCCGCTGGTCCCTGTTTCAGGCATTACCATGGAAGAAACCGTCGAATATGCAAGGGCTTTGGCCAGACGGGTGGGAGACGAATTGCAGATTCCGATTTATTGTTATGAAGAGGCTGCTTTCGAGCCAAAACGCCAAAGTCTGGCCAATTGCCGCTCCGGCGAATACGAGGGGTTAGCTGAAAAATTAGCCTCCTCGCAGTGGAAACCGGATTTTGGTCCGGCAGCGTTCAATGCCAAATCGGGTGCCATTGCCATCGGCGCCCGCAACTTTCTGATCGCTTACAACATCAACCTCAATACGAATTCTGTGCGGCGGGCCAACTCCATTGCATTTGATGTAAGGGAAGCCGGCAGGATCCTGCGGGAAGGAGACCCCGTAACCGGGAAAATCGTCAAGGATAAAAATGGCGAGCCGGTGCGCATTCCCGGTACACTTAAAAAAGTGAGGGCAATCGGATGGTACATCAAAGAATACAGGATGGCCCAGATCTCCATGAATCTCACAGGTATTACCGTAACCCCTGTTCACATTGCATTTGATGAGGTTTGTGAAAAAGCCGGTGAACGCGGCATCCGGGTTACCGGTTCGGAGCTGATTGGCTTAGTGCCCCTCAGGTGCATGCTTGATGCAGGCAAGTATTTCCTTCACAAACAAAAGCGATCTTCCGGAATACCTGATGAAGAGATCATTGAGGTGGCTGTCCGTACCCTGGGGCTGAATGAACTTGCTCCTTTCGAACCGAAAAAAAGGATCATCGAATACCTGCTGCAGGAAGAACCGAAGGAGCAGTTGGCAGACCTTTCCCTGCGAAAATTAACCTATGAAACTGCTTCAGACTCACCTGCACCTGGCGGAGGGTCCGTTTCTGCAGCTGTTGGTGCGCTTGGTGCAGCACTGGGATCGATGGTTGCCAACCTTTCGGCACACAAACGCGGATGGGACGACAGATGGGAAGAGTTTTCCGGTTGGGCTGAGAAGGGCAAGTTGGCTTATGAACAGTTGCTGACAATGGTTGACGAGGATACCCTTGCCTACAATGGTGTAATGGATGCTTTTGGCCTGCCGAAGGAGGGTGAGGATCAAAAGGAAAAGCGTAAAGATGCTATCCTTGAGGCAACATTAAAAGCGATTGAAGTCCCTTTCCGGGTGATGAAACTGGCAGCTGATGCCGTCGGAATACTCGAAAAAATGGCGGAAACAGGTAATCCAAATTCTGTCAGCGATGTTGCTGTGGGCGCGCTCTGCCTGCAAACAGCCGTTTCGGGGGCTTTTCTGAATATCAGAATTAATGCAGTTGAACTGCGCGATCCTTCCCTGGCAAAAGAGACGCTACTGCAGGCAGAACTTCTTGAACAAGAGACCAACCGGAGATGCGGGGAAATTCATAAACGGGTTCTTCAAAAGATCAGCTCAAAATAATATCACACAGAGTTACACGGAGAAGCACAGAGGTTCGCAGAGAAAATAATAATCTCTGTGAACCTCTTGGCGTTTCTCTGTGTAATTTTGAAAATTCTTAGCACGAAGAAAATTCATTGCTATATTTGCACCTATCTATGAAATCGAACAACCCTTTCAAGAAATACCTGATAATCTTCTGGTCTGTTTTTGCAGCCGGAGTGCTGACAGTAGTGATCCTTTTCACACTTATCGGTAACGGCAAACTGGGTTACATGCCCACGCTAACCGAACTCGAAAACATCGAGTCTTCCCTTGCGTCACAGGTTTATACGGCCGACAGCCTCGTGATGCGCAGGTATTACTTCAAAGAGAACCGCACCTTTATCGGTTTTGACGAGATTAGTCCGAATGTCATCCATGCATTGGTTGCCACGGAAGATGTCCGCTTCTACAGCCATCCGGGAATAGACCTCCGCGGACTTTTCCGGGTATTCAAAGGTATTATAACCGGAAACCAGAACGCCGGAGGAGGAAGCACACTCTCCCAGCAGTTGGCAAAGATGCTTTTTCCCCGTGAGGAAATCGGCAACAAATTTCAACTTGCGGTCAGAAAATTACGGGAGTGGGTGATTGCAGTGAAACTTGAAAGGAACTTCACCAAGGAGGAAATTATTTCAATGTATCTCAACAAGTATGATTTTCTAAATCTTGCGGTTGGGATCAAATCTGCCGCTGAAATCTATTTCGGCACAACGCCCGATCAGCTGACGTTGGAGCAGGCTGCGATGCTGGTTGGAATGGCCAAAAATTCCTCACTGTACAACCCTGTCCGGAGACCTGAACTGGTACGAAACCGGCGGAATGTGGTTCTGGCGCAAATGGAAAAGAACGGTTACATTACTGAAGCCGAACACAATTCATACAAGAATCTGCCGCTGAACCTGAATTTTCACAAAGAAGACTATAAGTCAACCCCGGGCACTTATTTCACAGAATACCTGCGCAATATCCTGACTGCACCGATGCCCGGCAAAGAACGCTACAGGGCCTGGCAGTTGCAGCAATTCAACGAAGATTCTATTGAATGGGAAACCAATCCTTTGTACGGCTGGTGCACCAAAAATCCAAAACCGGACGGCAAACTCTACAATATTTATACCGACGGACTAAGAATTTATTCCACCATCGACATGCGGATGCAGACCTATGCCGAGAAAGCTGTCGTAACTCATTTGAGTAAGAATGTTCAGCCACTCTTCAATGAACGGATTAAAAGTCAGCGAAATCGTCCCTTTTCCAACGATTTAACGACCGAACAGGCACAAGTGGAATACGACAGACTGATGAAGACAAGTGAAAGATATCACTCCCTGCGTTTACAGGGAATGCGACCTGATGAAATCACAAAGGTCTTCAATACTCCTACCGAGATGACTGTCTTTTCGTACAAGGGAGAAAAGGATACTGTCATGACTCCCCTGGATTCCATCAAATATCATCTTGGATTCCTGCGTTCAGCCATGATGACCATGGAGGTTAAAACAGGCAAGATTAAAGCCTGGGTCGGCGGACCAAACTACAAACATTTCATGTACGACATGGTCAGGAGCGGCCGCCGCCAGGTAGGTTCCACCGTGAAGCCTTTCCTCTACACACTGGCCATGCAGAATGGTTTCTCGCCCTGCACCCTGGTTCCAAATACCGAGCACTCTTTTACCTTGTGGGATGGCACAACCTGGACAGCCAAAAACTCCGGTGAGACCAAGATGGACGGCAAGATGGTGACCCTCAAATGGGGACTGGCCAATTCGGTCAACCAGATCTCTGCCTGGGTAATGAAGCAGTTTAATCCGCAGGCGATGGCCGACATGATGCACAAACTGGGAATTACCAGTCCGATTGATGCAGTTCCCTCCATGTTTTTGGGAACTTCGGATGTTTCAGTGTATGAGATGGTTGGTGCATACGGAACTTACGGCAACCACGGCGTTTATACCAAACCCTATTGTGTAACCCGGATTGAAGACCGCAACGGCAACGTACTTGCCCGTTTTTCTCCGGAATCTCACGATGCCATAGATGCCAAAACGGCCTACCTGATGATTAATCTGATGGAGGCAGTTGTCAATGAAGGAACAAGTGCACGGCTGCGAAGGGACGTTGAATATGGAAATATCAAGGCCGACGTGGCGGGCAAGACCGGCACCACACAGAATCAGTCCGATGGCTGGTTTATGGGGATCACTCCGGAACTGGTTACCGGCGTCTGGACCGGTGGCGACCTTCGCAGTATCCACTTCGAAGGGCTCTCTGCAGGGCAGGGCGCCAGCATGGCGCTGCCGATTTACGGTTATTACATGAACAGCCTGTTCCGCGATCACAAACTGGGATATACCCAATCTTCAGTTTTTGAAGTTCCGCCTGGTTTCAATGTCGATATGGACTGCAGCAAAGTCATGAGGGAAGAGAAAGAAGATCCTTCAACAGAGCACGATTTCTTCTGATTTTTTGGATCATTTTTCAACTTCAGGATCATTTGCCTATCGGTAATCGACGGGACAAAACATGCATTTTCTTTGCTTAATCCCGGAACCTCCATCCTTAGGATAATACCGCCAATCTATTACCCGTTTATTCGTTTTTGTGCTTTTTTTGGTGTAACTTATAGTGAATATTGCACAGAATCGGTCAAAAGCAATTTAAATGATTTAATTTATGATTAAAGAGGAAATTGGATTGAAGGAGGTTGAAGATAAAATTATAACAATCAGGAATCAAAAAGTACTTATTGCCAGCGATGTAACAAATCTTTATGGTGTAGGTACACGTGATATTAACAAATCGGTTAAGAACAACCCTGAAAAATTTCCGGATGGCTATATTATTGAAATGACGCCGAAAGAGAAAAAGGAGGTGGTGGAAAATTTCCACCACCTGAAAAGTTTAAAATATTCTCCCCAATTACCTAATGCTTTCACTGAAAAGGGTCTTTATATGCTTGCCACAATTTTAAGGAGTCCTAAAGCAACAGCCACAACTATTGCAATTGTTGAGACATTTTCAAAGATAAGGGAACTGTCTCAAGTATTTACAGAATTAACGACCGCTAAAAACAACTCAAAACAAAAGTCACTTGTACAAAAAGGCGGTGAAATTATTACCTTTCTTTTGGATGATGCCAAGAGTCTGACTGAATCGGAGACAACCATTGAATTAAATTTAGCGTTGATTAAATTGAAGCATACCACAAAAAGAAATAACAATAAAAGGGAATAGCTTTTCTGACAGGTATTTCTGAAGGAAAACCTTATTCATTCGGGTTAGCTTCTTTAATTGCCTTGCTTAAATCATCATCTGGTTTGATGACATTGTAATTCTCCCAGTAGGCTTTGTCGTAAATACCGATCTTTTCCGAGAAGATGTCTTGTTCATGAAATAGTCCATCCGGTCCGAACCTGGCTCTTTTAGGGAAAGGATATTGCTGGGTAACCATTACATCAGTGACGTTATGGTATTCAGTCTTGAATTTTCGTTTCTGCTTTACCCTGAAAATGATGTCACTGTGTCCGGAGAAGAATTGCCATTTGTCGTCTGCCAAACGGTACTGAACCGAATATTCTACGTTTTCAGGTCGGGTATCGAATCCGAATGGCTCCTTTTGGATGAAACTTTCACCGTTGATTTTCAAACTCTTTTTGTCATATGAATATTCGGCTCCGACAAGGGCGTAACTTTCAGTATCTATCAGCAACTTGCCGTTGAAACACGGGAAATCAGTTTCAGCTATCCGGTCAAAACGGATGATCCACGTGAGCCTTCCGTTAACCATTTCAGGTTGATCGAACCGGTATTGGTAAAGAAACTCGTATTCGGGATCAAGAAATGTTTCCGGATTTTTTACCAAATCAAGATTATTCACGCCCAAGGGGCCGCCTTGAACCTTTAAAAAAACCTCTTTCGGCTTCCGGTTTAGGTCAGCTTTCCTTCCTTTTATAAAGCGCACCCTATCGGGATCGTTATATTCATAGGGGGTCTTCAATATTTCCATTACTGCTTCCCATACGCCGACATAATTTCCGTCCTGACGGGCTGTTTCACGGTAGAAAGCCATCATCAGCTGAGGTTCATCCGCATAGTTTATAACAATATTATTCCTGAATTGCTGCAGGATTGCCCTGGGATCAACCGGCTTAACCTGAATCTCACGAAGCCTGATCGTCTCATCCTGAAGCCTGATAAGCGGATCTTGTTCAAGCATTTTAAGGGAAACGATCTTTTGCTTGTAACCCAGTGAACTGACAGCCAGATTGCTGTTGCGAAGCGGATAAGGAATTTTCAGGTCGAAATTTCCTTCATGATTGGTCATGGTGCCAATATATGTTCCTTCAATAGTAACTGCGGCATAGGCTATTGGTGTCTTTCCGTCTTTTTCGGCTACCCTTCCTGTAACTTTAAGTGGTTTGGGCTCGACCCGGGTAATGATCAACTGGCGGTCGATAAGGGTTACTTTGTAAATGGAGTCGGGTAGCAGTCCTTTCAGGACTTCTCCCAGCGGACGACCGACGATTGAAAAGTTTGTCTTTTCGGCAGGCAGAAGATCCGGATTGTAGGAAAAGTACAGTTCATTGTCGGCAACCAGTGTTTCCAGGAATGATTCAACTGTGGTTGAGTCTATTTTAAGCGTGATCAGCCTGCTCAGCGGATCACCCTTCTCCTGTGCCGACAAATGCATCAGAGAGCCTAAAAACAGGATCAAAAAAAGGATCTTTGATCTGAGTTGCATGGTTTTCTCTCTTTAATTTAAGCAGTAAGTCGTTGGGTTGATTCCTATCTGGAGGCAAAAATATAGCCGTCGGCCTGTTTTACCACTGTAAGGTGGTGGGTTCTGGCTATTATATTTACGATATCATCGAGTTGAAATTTTTCAAAGTTGGCTGTATAGGAGATATTGGAAATTTTAGGATCAGCGATTTCAATCCTGACATGGTAGATATTTTCCAATTCATCAAAGACCGTTGACAGTGGTGTGCGATGAAAGGTGAGTTCTTTGGTAATCCATGCCATGAAATTGGGTGTAAGCTCATTGGATACCAGTATCTGGCCGTTTTCTGTCATGAACTTTCCATTTGATCCTGCAGCGATAATTGCCGATTCGTTCCGGTTATTGTCTACAAGCCTCACGCTGCCGGCTGTCACATTGACCTCTACCTGGTTTCTGCCGGGATAGGCAGAGATATTAAAGGAGGTACCAATATCTTCAACCCTGATATTGTTTATTTCTACCACAAACGGGTGGGCGGAATCATGAATTACTTCGAAGTAGGCTTCGCCTGAAAGTTGCACTATTCTGTCGGAAGCTGCGAATTTATCGGGATATTTCAGGGTGGAATTTGCGTTAATCTTAACGGTAGAGCCGTCAGGGAGGATGACTGTTGTAAATAATGCAGGCTTGGCAACCGTTTGGATGGTTTTTATGACTGGTCCGGCTGATACATACATTTCCTCCACCGTATTGTGGCTGCGTGTCAGCAGTAAGGTGACAGTACCCAATGCAAACAGCGCGACAAAAATGGCAGCATAACGCAGGTAGTTAAACCGTTTCAGTTTTACCACACGGGTTTCAGTGTTGATTTCCCTGCTGAGTATTGACCAGGCCTTATCAGGATTGCTGTTCTGATGGGCATAGGCTGTTCCGGCCAGATCCCAGGTTTGTTCCAGTTCCCGGAAAGTCTCCTGGTCGGTGGCGCCGTATTCAGGCTTATTAGCTGATTCTCCTGTCATCCAGGCAACCCATGTATCTTCTATATTTTTGTTTTCTTCCATTAAACGGTAAACTGGTCAGCTAATAATCAGGTGTTCAATATTGATTATTAGCAATTTTTTATTATTTATTTCCTTATTTCTCTTTTTTCCAAATTTGTGACTTCCGTCCGAAATGATCAGATCACATTTTTCAATCTGCTACCGAGGACGGCGGTTATTCGGCATTCTTTTTCCACGGGTTAAAACCCGAGGCTACAATATCTGTCGCCGCTATGCGGCTGTTATTTCGGAATCGCACTCTCCGATTCTCGTTTCTCCGTTTCCCGTTTCATCTGTCGTCCAGTCGTCCGGTCCACCAGTCCTCTCCGTCATTCCGTCTCTCCGTCATACCTTCGCTACCACATTGACAAGTCAACTCCGAAATACCCTTACCCGAAAGCATGAAAAAAAGTATCGGATGGTGAAATTCTTTCAGGGATTCGCGAAGCTGCCTGAGGGCCAATGTCATTTGTGCTTCGACAGTTTTAACAGAGAGATTGAGTTTTTCGGCTATTTCCCGGTATTTGAGTCCCTCTTCGCGGGCCATCCGGAAAATCTCCTGTCTTTTTTCTGGAAGTGCATGAATGGCTCTTTCAATTTTATCCATTAAGCCGATTTCAGGGTAAAAAGCGCTGAAATTTTCATTATTTGTGTCTTGTACCAACTGCATCCTGAGGTATTCGGATCGTACTTTTGCCTTGTCCAGCTGGTTGAGGCAGTGATTCCTGACCGACCTGAACAAGTAATGCTCCATGGAGGTTGTTATGACAATTTCCCTTCGGTTTTGCCATAATTTAAGGAAGACATCCTGAACCATGTTCTCTGCAGTCGGCAAATCACGGACAAAACGAAATGCATAGGCTGTCAGTGGCCTGTAGAACTCCCTGAAGAGCCGTTCAAATGCCTGCCGGTCGTTCTGGCGGATTGCGTCAAATATGTTCAGGTCATCTGAGGGACTCATAAACTGTTTTTCTTTGTTACAGAAATAATTTCTGAATTTACGACAAACAATTTATTCGGTAAGGTGTTTTTTGAAAAAATATTTTCGGGTTAAGATTTTTGGTTTATCTTTGCTCCGCATTGAGAAAAGCGGATCAGCGCCCGGGTGGCGGAATTGGTAGACGCGCTGGACTCAAAATCCAGTGATGGCAACATCGTGCGGGTTCGATTCCCGCCCCGGGTACAGGTTGCAGACCTTAAGAGCCCTTACAGTCAATTGATTGTGAGGGCTTTTTCTTTGCCAAGGAAGGGAAAAAGAAGGGAATAGCGTGTTTTCCTTTGATTTTCTTATATTTTGAGATAGTAGGCATTGTTGCTATTCAGACTATATCAATCCAAACTCTCTTTTCTCAATAGTTGTTATCTCTGGAGAAACAGCCATTATTGAACGAATATTATCAAAATCTTTTTCAATAATACGTCCCATCCATCTTCCTTTTTTTACAATTATAATGTTTAGGAGGGCATCAAAATCTCTTTTGTGGATTAATGAGGCATTGATATAAGAGTCGTGATCAAGAAATTCATAGTCGGAAGACTTAATTTTAAATTGTAGCTGCTGTTGATCAAGCGTTCTTATAACATTGTAATTTATCTCGCTGTTAACAAAAAGAGTACCAACCATGATTTTATTAGGTCCAATTCCTAAAATCACAATGAATTTATTTTTTTGTGCAATTTGATCGGAAATGAAAAATACAGCCCCTGGCTGTATTTGACTTGAAATTATTTCCTTCAGCTTTTCTTCAGGAAGCGAATCCATTAAGCTGCTCATAAGCTTAACAACTCTTCAGCTTCAAGATTCATCCTTACAAGCTCCATAATATAATCAGGAGCGCCTGCCTCTTTTGCCATTTCGGTAAAAGGAATTGTCTGATTCAACGGAACACTTTGCCAAGCTGGACCATAAGATTTATCGGTGAGTTTCTTGAAATTTAATCCCGAATTTTCCTTTATCGATTCCAATAAACAAGTAATATCTGTAGCAGATAACTGATCAATATCCGGTCCTTCCAATGCAGTAATATCGTTACCAGTTACTTCAATCTTTCCTTCAAAACCGTGATACTTATTAAAAGGATGATTTTTTACAATGCCTTTTACAGATCCGTAAATATTTGAAGGAACTGGTCCGTTCTCCATCTTGCAGTAAGAATCTGATGTGACTGTTCGGCCATATCTTGAAAGATGTTTTTGATCCGCGAAGAAAAGAATCTTTGTGAGTTTGTGCTTGTCTACTTTGGTTAATTCATTTACAACAAGCAAAACGGCTGCTACCGCTTTTGGCTCTTCATACGTGAATTGTTCCATTTGGTGGTTTTGATTCAAAATGGTTTATTGGTCTTAGAAGTACTGTACAGTAAAGGTGACGCAAATTTTATGAAAATGTTCCGCAAAAGTAGAACAAAATTTGAGTTATTAACATACGGCTGTTTACAAATTTAAACAATAGTAATTAAAATTCTATATGGATCTTCATTTGCGTATTTAACTTTTTTGCAAAAATCTTTAATAAGGGATCCGGCTATTAAACATTTCCCACTTCTTGTTAATTAGTAATGTAGTTAAAAATGTAAAGTGTGGAAAGTAAGCCGGATATCTTGACCACCTTTTGCCGGAAAGTATAAACTTAAATTAATTAGCTAAATCACAGAGAAATATGTCCGTCTCTTATTAAACAATTGACTGCCGCCCCGGGTGCAGGTTGCAGACCTTAAAATCCCATTAAATCAGTATCATTTGTTCTTTTAATTATGGTTGGTTTGTGTTATATTTACAAGGACTAAAACTATAAAGCCAGATTTACAATGAAAAAATTACTCAACCTGTTAATTCTTTCCTTGCTGTTATCAGCCTGTGGATCCAAACCGCCTAAGTCAGCTACTGCAGAAACCGGCAAAGCAGAATCTGTTAAAAACGAGGCTGCACAAGCTGCTCCGCTGAGTGGACCGATTATGTGGAAGATTGCCAGTTATTCCGGGGATCTTGGCGACAATAAAAATTCGAATTACATGACCAATACCATTACAATATGGGGCACATACAGCAATAGTACGGTTGATAATTCGGAGCTTAAAGTGAAATTTTTGATCGATAAAGTCTCTTTTTGTCTTAAACTCTATGAAGGCGGCAATAAAATCGTACAGAAAGGAGATGAGACCAGTTACAAGGTTGCCGTAAAAACGGAGGATAATGAAGTATTTCAATTCACCGCCAAAAATGTCTCTGACAGGATATTTATCAATGAAGCCGAAGTAAAAAAAATCGTTGAATTATTCGACAAAGACGGGAAAATTACTTTTTCATTGGTGAATGATTCAAAGACAAATCCGTCATCATATGCTTTTGCCCTTGACCATCCCGGAGGATTCAGCGATATACTGAAAAAACTCTTCAATTAACCGGGAAATCGGGATAAAATACATTGAGGCATTTATGCTTACCTTGCGCAAAGATCGAAAAACAGCTGTAACATGGACATGGATGATATTTTCCAAAAAATCGGGACCTCACAGACCCTTAGTCAAAAGATAGAACGAAACATTGAGCGGGCCATCAGGGAGAAGAAATTGCCTATCGGCGCAAAGCTGCCACCCGAGCGGGAGCTTTGTGAGATGTTTGCCGTTAGCCGCACTGCATTGCGCGAGGCCCTCAGGCGACTGAGCGCCAGGGGCTTGATAGAGATCAAAAAAGGAAGCGGGATGATAGTCACTAAAATTGATATCAAAGATGCCATTAGCTCCCTCAATCTCTATTACGATTTAAAATTCGACGATCAGCTGATCCTGCAAATCATTGAGCTCCGGCTGGCATTTGAACCCGAAATTGCCAAAATGGCTGCAGGCAACAGAACTGATGAAGATTTGAAAAACCTTGAGGCTAATCTGTTGGAATTTTCCAAATGCAACCCGGATAATACCCAGCTGGAATCAGATATCGACAACAAATTTCACCTCTGTCTGGCCAGGGCTACCACCAATCCCTTCGTGATCGTCACCATGGAACCTGTTTACAACCTGTTGCCCCGTATGCGGAACTTCATCTATGCAAATATCGAAGGTGAAAAAGAGATTACGCTTGGCTATCACAAAGAGATCGTCAATGCGATCAGGGAAAAAGATGCAGACCGTGCCTACGAGAAAATGCAGGCACACCTCGACCGCAACATGCAGGTTTACACCAAATTTCTTAAACAGTACTAGGTATATCCCAGGTCGGCAGAAGTTGAAACCTCTACGAAATCAGGTTTCCATTCCAGTTTTACCCCTTTGAACTTTGGCGCCAGGTAGATGAGCCGGATGGAGTCTTTTCCGTGAACGACATAACCTCCCCGGTTAAGTGTTGCTGCAGAATCGGCATAATAGGCGAAAGCGGCTGAAAGCCCTTTGGCAGTTGCCATCTGTTCAAAATCATGTTCAGTTTGAACAATCTGTTCCCTGGCTTTACCCATTTTTGCCTGGTCAACGCCTGCAGAACAGGCGGAAAGCAACAGAAAGACAAAACTCAATTGTTTAATCATAACTCAAACATTTGTGTCTTCCTTTGTGTTGCGCGCTGGGACCTATGTGGTTAGATTTATTTACCACGAAGAACACAAATGAACCGCACAAAGAAACACAAAGTAAATTTATTTTATGCAAAAGCTATAGACTACAATGAAATGGCAGGCTGCACCGATTAAGACGAAGATATGAAAAATGGCGTGATTGAATTTCAAGCTTTTGATTTGGTAGAGCAGTGCCCCTAAGGTATATGCCAGTCCGCCTGCAAGCAGCCACAGCAGACCGGCAGTTTCCATGCTGTTGACCAATGGTTTGATGGCAATTACAATTACCCATCCCATCAGCACATACATTACGGTCGATAATTTTGGATATTTCCCGATGAAAAAGAATTTCAGGATGATACCGCTTGCTGCAATCAGCCAGACAGTTATCAACACCGGAATTCCCCACAAAGGAGGCATAGCGACCAAGGTAATCGGTGTATAGCTTCCTGCGATAGTAAGATATATAGCGCTGTGGTCGAATACATTCAGCCTCTTTCTTATATTAGGATTCTTTGCAGAATGGTATAGCGTAGAAGCAAGGAACATGGTGGTTACGCCTATCCCGTAGATAAGAAAAGCTATGTAAATCTTTATTGAATTAAGCTGAACCGCCTTCACCAACAATGCAATGTCTCCTATCAAAGAAACGCCCAAACCAAATGCGTGTGTGCGGATATTCCAGCGTTCTTCCTCAATCGTATAAATTTTTTCCAATGGATAATTTTTGATTATTGTTTTGTGTTCAATGGGTTAGCCGATTCTTTGTAAAATTGGTTCTGTAACTCCTCAATTTTGCTGGACGACTTTAGTTTTTTAATCAACTGTACAAGTTGTCCCGCATCAGCGTCTACAATCAATTTTCCAAGTTCTGCACTGCTTTTTGTCGCGTCGCCGGCATAATGGTTGGGATACTGAGCATACCACCATATCCCGGTATACTGCAAAGGAATTTCTGCCAGCCGCTCCTGGTTTTTCCCCGACTGTGTTCCTGCGAGATCAGCCTTTACCAGGTCAGGCCTGATAAAGCGCATCATCGACGTTTCCATTTCATCTGCATGGCCGCCGGTTTTTGTCTGGCGCAAAGCTTCGATTTTTTTGGCAGTTTCCTTGTCTTCGTTCGGCTGAAAGAATACCAGGATGTAATCTTTCGGTTTGTGAAGCTGGGACATGCAGAAATACCTCAAAAAATCATTGTTGCCTCCATGGCCGTTCACGATGATAATTTTTTTCAACCCGTTGCGGGAAAGTTCATCACAGGTTTCCTGCAGCACGTTCCAGATAAGCTCCGGGCTGTAGGCAATGGTCCCGGGTTGGTGTCTGGCTTCGTTGATTTGTCCGGCAAAATAGGTTGGAAACACGACGCAATATTCCTGCTCTGCAGCTGATGTGGCGACTTTGCGACATTCAAAAATATCTGTTCCCAGTGGCAGGTGTGGACCATGCTTCTCCAGAATACCGATGGTAAGCAAGCAGACGCCTGAAGATTGGGCAACTGCTTTCACAAAATCGGGGGCAGTAAGTTCATCATAACTACAGGAAAGTTTGGTTTCAGCTTTGGGCTGAGAAGTCAGATTCAATGTCCAGAAACAGAGAATAGCAACCAGTGTAATTTTCATGGCTCATGTGTTTAATTATACTTTAATCCAGTTCAAATTTTTCAATAATTTCGGTAAACCTTGTGATACGCCAATTAGCGGCCGATTGGTCCTGATGTTCAGAACCCGGACCGTTAAAGGCAATACAGTATATTCCGGCTGCCCTGGCAGCTTTGATTCCGTTGGTGGAGTCTTCGATAACAATACAATTTTCTTTAGGGATACCCAACTTCTTTCGGGCAAGCAGAAAAATGGCAGGATCAGGTTTCCCGGCACCTGCTTCTGTTGAGTCAGCCAGGATTTCAAAATATTGATCCAATCCGGTTTTGGACAGGATAATCCTGATAACTTCAATCGTTGAGGAGGAGGCCAATGCCAGCTTTATACCTTTTGCTTTCAACCACTGAAGTAATCCGACCACTCCGGGCATTGGTTCAATTTCAGGAAGGGAGTTGAAATAACGAATGACCTTTTCTTCCGTTATCCCTACCAGATGATCAAGGGAATGCGCCAGACCGTGTTTCTCCTTGATCAATCCCCACATGACGGGATTGGAACATCCCTGGTAGGAAATGTGCTCATCATGGGCAATTTCTACGCCAACCTCCCCGAAAAGCTCTTTTTCAATTACTTTGTAGCGGTTTTCGCTGTCGATCAGCACCCCGTCCATGTCGAAAATAAAAGCTTGAATATCCTTAAAAAACATTGGCTAAATTTTTATAAATTTAATCAAAGATACGATTCTGGTGAAAGGATAAGGGATAAGGGATAAAGGATAAAGTGGCATTTGTGCTTCAATGAATCATTGACTCATTGTAAATTATGAGTTATGAATTATACTGCTTCAATGTTACATCGTAGCGTTCTTCCTTTATCCTGTATCCTTTATCCTTTATCCTTTATCCTTTCATTTGTAAGCCAGGCAGACAACCTGTCCATCCATCACACTAACCAACAAACGATTTTTTCCTACAGGAAGTATCGAATTGACCAGTGCATTGGATATTTTGTACTTCCATACGACCTGATGTGTTTTTTTGCTGATTGCAGCAACTATGCCTGAAGAGGTAGGGACAAAAATCATTCCTCGGGACTCAACGATGGGTGAAGGAGCAATATCATATCCCAGTTCAGCCTTACATTCCCAGGAGAGTTTTTGGTCGTTGGACAGTGCATAGAATGCATCCACATTCCCTTCCGTCATGTTTTTGATGTAAACCAGGCTGCCGTCGGGCGAAATTCCGATGGATTCCCGGCAGGAGTATTTCCCGGAATCCCAAATCTCACTGCCTGTTTCTTCAGCGAGTGCGGTCATATGGCGGTCGGGGGCAACAAGGAAGATCTTGCCGTGCGCTGCTACTGGCCACACTGCAGCAGGAGAAAGCATCCTGTTGTTATACTTTACCCTTTTCCAGAGAAGTTTGCCGCTGTTTTTGTCCAGTGAATAGAATTCATTTCCCCAGGAACCAAAGCAAACGCTTTTCCTTAATAGGAGCGGTTTACATTCCACAAAATTTTTGATGCTGTCGTACGTCCAAACCAGGTTCCCGGTTTTTAAGTCAATGCACCTGAATACACCTTCCGAAGAGCCGATATATACCTTCGAATTACCAATGGCCGGTGATGCCACAATTGGTTTTACGGTTGGAAACATCCACATAAGCCTGCCTGATTTCAGATCCAGGCAGTAGATATTTTGATCGGTCGAAGCACAAACCACTTTGTTGCCACTGATTGCCGGTGTGGAATAAATTTTCCCGGCAGTATGGTATTGCCAGATTTTTTTTCCCGTTTTGGAGTTGACAGCTACAATATCACCGGTAGTTGTTGCAAAGACGGCCAGATTTTTCACACAGCTTATGCCTGTGCCAATGTCGCTGCCTTCCTGCAAAGACCATTCCAATTTTATATTTGGATATTTTTGGTTGATGGAGTAATCGGGACGGGGATATTCGTGGAATGGCGCAATACTTTGGGTTTTACCGACAAAAACCTTACACCAAACCGGAAGGGTTTTGCCGGAGGAAAGTCGTTCTGCATAATACATGGTATCCTTTTCTATTTTTACCAGGTTGTATCCTGCTCCTGATTTTGCCGTGCGAAGATTTGCGCGCCCCATAATTCCAGGAATTCCCTCGAAATTATAGAGATGATTGGCGTGTCCATGTCCCAGAAGGGTCGCTTTGATATTAGTTTTTTTGAGTAGGTCAATTACTTTGTACCAGTTGGCGAGGGATTCATCGAGCGGATAATGATTGACAAATATTACAGGCTCGCCGGAAATCTCGTGATGTTTCAGAACAGAATCCAGATAGACAATCTGTTCTCTTGGTACCAAACCCGGAGCCATTCGCATGTTTGGACCTGACGCTGTCCCTACAAAAAGGAAACCACCTTTATCAAAAGAGAACTGTTCAGCCCCGAAGATTTTCACAAAGCTGTTGTTGCCACTCTCAGACCATTTGGAGTCGTGGTTTCCGGGTACGATGTACCAGGGTATATTGAGGCGATCAATGATCTTCCGGGCCTCCAGCAGTTCTTCATCGGAACCAAATTCAGTTATATCGCCCGTAATCAAAACAAAGTCAACTTCTGGTTGACGGTTGATATCGTCTACGGTTAAAGTGAGATCAGCCGAACTGGTATTACCACCTATATGGGTGTCTGTTACATGAGCAAAGTGAAGTACCTGTGCCGGTGATTCGGTGCAGCACCAAAGAAAAAGTATAAAAAAAAGAAATAATTTCATAAGGAATGGGGATAATATGTAAATATATGCATTTGTTATGCTTTAAGGAGTCAATAAATTAAAGTAAATTAAACATAGTGAAATCCGTATGAAGTTATCAAATTTTTGCAAATATCCGTTAATCAGAAATATAATTCAATTTTATCAAAGATGTAATACAACATACAGATTAATTATTTAACTTTATTAAAATTTTGCATGCTTTGTTAATATTTAAACTTAATCCAATGTTATTTTAACATGTTTGTTATGAAAAAAACGTTAGCATTCATCTTCATCCTGTGCATGGTTGTTCAGCTGGCAACTGCACAAAAAAGGTTGATATCCGGTGTCATCCGTGATAAATCGACCAATGAGACTCTTCCGGGTGTTTCAGTACTTGAAAAAGGAACCACCAATGGAATCACAACCGGTATAGATGGCAAGTTTGAGCTTTCTGTTTCTGCAGGTGCTACAATTGTCATCAGCTATATTGGCATGAAATCTCAGGAAGTTAAAGTAGGCAATTCCACAACTTTCAGCATCATTATGGAATCTTCCACTGAAGTAATTGATGAGGTTGTTGTTGTTGGTTATGGTCAGCAAAAACGAGCGAATCTGACTGGGGCTGTGGCAACTGTTGATGTGGTCAAGTCGTTGGAAGGCAAACCAATCAATGATGTTGCAAAAGGTCTTCAAGGTGTAGTGCCGGGTCTTACCATCACTTATTCGAACGGTGATATTAACCGATCACCGGTGATGAGCATACGCGGAATGGGTTCTTTGAATGCAACAAACGGCGGATCTCCGCTTATTCTGGTCGACAATTTTGTTGTATCAGATATATCGCTGGTAAACCCCGAGGATATTGAGAGTATTTCTGTATTAAAAGATGCGGCTTCAACCTCCATATACGGAGCCCGCGCTGCATTCGGGGTTATCCTGGTCAAAACTAAATCAGGGAATAAAGGGGCAAAGTTTACTATTTCTTATTCCAACAATTTTGCATGGAGTTCTCCAACAATTTTGCCGCAATTTCCAAATGATCCGGTAGCTGAAATTAATGCAATGGATGCAGCAATGACCAGGTCGGGTCAGGCATTTGATTTGTTTGGCATGAAAGCTGGTCCGCTTGCTGCAGGAATTACCAACTGGCAGCAAAAATATGCAAACAACCGTAAGGGTAATGAGATGATCAAGGGTGAGGACTGGGATATTGTAAATGGTGTCGCCTATTTTTATCGTATTTGGGACCCGATTAAAGTGATGTATCAGGACCAAATGCCTTCACAAAACCATAACATCCAACTAACAGGAGGCACAGAAAAACTAAATTACTATTTATCAGGAGCCTATAATTACCAGGAAGGAATCATGAAAATTAAACCTGATAAATTGAATAAGTACAATCTCACATTGGGAATAAACTCCAAAGTCAATGACTGGCTTGACATAGATGCCAAAATAATGACCCGCGAAGCGGATTACGATTATCCATATGCCTACCAGGATTATTATTATTACATGTGGCGATGGGGGGCATTCTTTCCTTACGGAAGCTATACTGATCCAAATGGTATCAAGGCAAATTTCAGAAACGTTAATGGTTTTATAGACGCAGCCAGCTATTGTACCAGGAGGCAAAATTACCTGAATAACACGCTTGGTGCGACAATTCATCTATCGAAAACATTGACGCTACGCTCTGATTTTGCATACGGTGTTACCAATACAAACACACATGAAACAGGTGGTTATGTTTCCCTTTGGGACTTCTGGGGAGGCGGTCTTCCGCTAAATACTTCATTGCCGAGCGCGGCATACGATGAAACAGATTTCAGGTCTGAAAAATCAACCCAAATAACTTCAAACACCTATTTTACATGGGATGAAAAATTCAATGATCATGGAATTAAATTAACAGGCGGTTTAAACATGGAGCAAGGGCAATACTTCATGCAGTTTAGCAAAAGATTAGGTTTAATGGATCCAGGCAAAGGTGAATTACCATTGGCAACCGGGACTCCTTCAGTGGACGGCGACCATAGTAATTGGTCTGTTGCAGGTGTATTTGCAAGATTGAATTACAATTATAAAGGTAAATACCTGGCTGAATTGAATGGACGGTATGACGGGTCATCTAACTTCCCGGCAAGTTCCCGTTGGGCATTCTTTCCCTCCTTATCTCTTGGATACAGAATTTCAGATGAGAATTGGATGAGTTTTATTAAACCATATGTTTCTGATGCTAAGATCCGTGGTTCATTTGGCAGTATTGGCAACCAAAATGTAGGCTCAGACAGGTTTGTCGCAACAATGGTCACCAATACAGCTAACTGGGTGGTGGGAAGTGCAAAAGTTCCGTATGCCGGATCTCCTGCCAATGTCTCCGAAAATATAAAATGGGAAACAATAAATACGCTCGATTTAGGGATGGATCTTCGGCTTTGGAAAAACAAGGTTGGTTTCACTTTTGACTGGTTCCAACGGGATAATTTAAATATGCTTGCTGCCGGAGCTACATTGCCTTCAACATTTGGTGCAACTGCCGCCTATGAGAATGCGGGTTCATTAAGAACCCAGGGATGGGAGATTGGAGCTGATATCAACCACACTTTTTCAAATGGTTTGAATGTATATGGAAATGTATCTCTTTCTGATTTTACAAGTGAAATAATGGATTGGAACAGCAATGATGCTAAATTGCTTACTCAAAATTATGCCGGAAAGAAGATTGGCGAAATATGGGGATTCCGGACTGACAGCTACTTTAAAGATGCTGCTGATGTTACGGGCTCACCAAGTCAGGTAGGATTACAGTCAGGTAACTTCGTTTATGGTCCGGGCGATATCAAATACAAGAACCAGAACAGCGATAATATTATCTCTGCTGGTTTATCGACGAAGGCAGATCATGGAGACCTTGTGGTTATTGGGAATACATCTCCACGGTACCAATACAGTTTCAGAGTTGGTGCCAACTGGAAAAACTTTGACGCAGATGTGTTTTTTCAGGGCGTTGGGAAAAGAGATTGGTGGGCAACAGGTAATGAAGCTATTCCTTATTATCGTGGAGCAGACGTAATGTACCAACACCAAATGGACTTCTGGACGCCTCAAAATCCAAATGCACGTTATCCTCGTCCTTACCCCGGCAATGCAGTTTCTGCTATTTCCGGAATTAACACCATGGCAGGAGGTGCTGCTGCAGTTTCGGGAAATAATTTCTATCCCCAGGATAAATATCTTCTGAATTTAGCCTATATGAGACTGAAAAACATTACTCTAGGGTATACAATCCCACCTGTAATAACTAAAAAAATCGTTACTGTTCAGGTGATAAAAGATATTAACACACCAAAGATATAAAATCAGAGGTGGTCAAAAAATTGGTTTATAACTTTATTTGACTTGGAACCAATTTATTGCGATACTTGTATACATGGAATTGCCCAAAGG
>JBBQHB010000010.1:0-82020 GCA_038323575.1 Bacteroidales bacterium
TCCCGCGGCCCGTGTTTTTTGGGGGGGTGGGGGGGGGGCCCCCCCCCCCCCCCAACTCCCCCCTCCATTTATCATTATTCATTGTCATTCCGAATGGAGCGAAGCGCAATGAGGAATCTTCCTTATTTCTCCATTATTATAAAGTTCATCCCGATTTGGATTTAATTTGTCAATTAATGCATCCTTTTTTGTTCTCGAATATCCTTTTATTTGTTTTTCTCGCTTTATAGCATCTTCAATAAAATCAAAAATTTCATAATAGACCAATGTATCAACATTGTATTTTTCAGTAAAACCTTTCATGAGTTTGTTTTTATGTTCATGAATTCTTCTTACCAAATCATTGGTAACACCAACATAAATTACGTTGTTGTTTTTATTAGCTACAATGTAGATATAATAAATATGAATTCTCATTTTCTTGTTTCCATTTACGGATTGGTAAATGGAGGCTGCTCGAACCGGGGTGGAGTTTCCACAACACGTGGGTCACCGGCACGGGTGAGTTCCTTCATCAACCGGTCGGCCAGCATATTTTTGATACCGCTGAATTCTTTTTTTCCGGCCAGGTTGTTCACCATATCGGGATCTTTGTGCACGTCATACAACTCCTCGGAAGGGCGCTTGCCGAAAGCAATTTCATAAAACCAAAGCCATTTCGGATTGAGGCGGTTTTGTACCAGCCATGATTTTGTGGGACTCGCATCCATATCAGCAAAACCGATGCGGGTATTGTGTTCGAGTTCCTCTGCATCCGGAGTGACTTCGGGGGTGACTGCGCCCGGCGATCCCATCGGCCAGCGGTCGGGTTCGAAATTCCGGATGTAGACCCAATCCGGTGTATGCAGCGAACGCATCGGATAAGGGAGGTTTCCCTCACGCGCCGTCGATACGTGCCGTTCCCGTCCGGTGATGACCCAGTCGCGGGTAGGATCAATGATGCCGCTCTTGCCCGACTTCAAAAGTGGAACCAGCGAACGTCCATAGAGATTGTCGGGTGGTTTTACTCCGGCGAACTCCAGAAAGGTCGGCGTGAGGTCGGGCAGGCGGACAAAATCGTCCACGATTCGTCCGCCTTTCCCGCCAGGGATCCGGATGATCAACGGAATGCTTACACCCATGTCGTAAAGGTTGCACTTGCCGGAAGTGACACCCGGCATACCGTGGTCGCCGCTCAGTACAATGATCGTGTTGCCGGCCTCACCGGTTTCCTCCAGCCTTTTGAGCAATACACCAACATAGGCATCAACTGCCTGGCATTCCCCAAGATAATCGGCCACATCTTCGCGTATTTCGGGTACGTCCGGGAGAAATTTCGGCAGTTTTCCCTTCAGTGAACCAGGTTCAATGCCCCAGAGTATCTTTCCGCTGCCTTTTATCCAGGTGCGGTGGGTCGTTACCGGACCGAAGAAATAGTGCCACGGCTTGCCCTTCTCAGTTGTAGAGAGAAAGTCTTCAAAGTTTCCCCTAACCTGATCAAGAATCTTCTGTCGTGCATCGGCAACACTCATACCTTTGTCCACCAATGGCATGGCATTGGTCGAAAAGTGCTGCGGTAGTATGCCGTGCTTCTCGAAGGCGTATTTCTGTCCGCCGAAAGGGGCATCCACCGGCGTACCCGGACTCCAGACCTTGTAACTTTTCCCGATGGTATAACCGGATTCAAGGAGCATCAGCGGGTAGGATGGTATCGATTCGTCCCACACGGCGCCGTTCAGAATCGCGCCCTGGTTGCAGTTAAAGAAATAACGGCCCGACAAAAGCGAACTGCGGCAGGGGGTGCAGCTCGGTGCATTCACAAAAGCGTTGCGAAACAAAACTCCTTCTTTTGCAATCCGGTCGACATTCGGTGTCTTCACCACATCGCTCAGCGTAGGCCTCCCGTCGAGACCCTTGTAACAGCTTGCATATCGCCCCCAGTCATCGGCAAAGACGAAGAGGATATTTGGCTTTTTGACAGGTTCTGCTTTTGGTGCAGCCGATGCTCCGATAAAACATCCTACAATTGGGAATACCAAGTACTTTTTGTTCATCTGTTTTCAATTTGTTTTTTAACCTTACTAATTCACGTATTCATAAGAATATTATTAAGCTAAAGCATTGGCCTCATGGAACATCCACATTTATATTCGTACTTTTTTGTGAACTTTTGTTCATGGATGTTTCACTTGAATATCTCTGTTTTCCAGGCAAGATGGTGGCTAATGCCATTCCTGTTTCCAAAAGATACATCATCGAGCGAAATGACCATTTTTTCATAATTGTCCCTGATACCTTCCAGATTTCCAAACTCCCTTTTTATTACGGTTTCATCAGCCAGGTAATAGCAAACCTGAACATATTTTAAAATTTCTCCCTTTTTAACAACAAAATCCACTTCCTTATCCCGGTCAGATCCGGTAAATACATCGTATCCATTTCTTTTAAATTCGAGAAAAACAGCATTTTCAAGCAGATAGCCCAAGCCAGGCTCAAAACCGGGATAAAGAAGGTTCCTGAAGGATAGATCGTTTAAGTAATACTTTCTGGTCCCTCCCAGAATTTTTTTCCCCTTCAAATCGTAGCGTGAAACTTCGTGAATAATATACGTTTGTTTCAGATATTCAACATAAGATGATATTGTATTGAAATTGGTAACAACCTTCAAACTTCTAAAGTAGTTAACAATGTTTTGAATGGAAACAGGATTGGAAATATTGTTGACAAGATACGCAAAGAGTGATTCCAGTAATCCGGCATCCTTAATATTGTTTCTGATCACAACGTCTTTTAAGATAATCGTATTCTTAAGTCCATGAACATAATGCTGCCTGGTTTCAAGGTCAGGAAGATGGAATAATTCAGGAAGGGCCCCGCTTGTCAAATAATCGATAAAAACCGGTTTCTCAGCTATACGTTCAGTTACCCTGCAATACTCATTGAAAGAGTAAGGAAAAACCTGAAATGCAACATATCTTCCGGTAAGTAATGTGGCCAACTCGCCCGATAAAAGAGTAGAATTTGAACCGGAAATAAATACTTCATAATCACCCGTATAGTCTTGTGAATAGGAATTAATTACCCTTTCCCAATTCTCAATGAGCTGCACTTCATCAAAAAAAAGAAAAATTTTGCCCTGAGGTTTCTCGTTAACCAGATAAAGTTGAATGCATTCGTGCAAGTCAGTATTGTTCCTTATAAAATCGAAATCAGCAAGTTCTTTGTTGATATATAAAATATTCTGAGGCGGAGTGCCGCTATTATGCAAATGAAAGATTAATTGCCTCATTAAGTAGCTCTTTCCTGTCCTTCTTTGTCCGGTAATAACCTTGATTAATCGGTTTCCGACATATGAAAAGAGCTTTCCAACCAATTCAGTCCTTCCTAATCCAAGTTTTATCGGCTGATTGTCCCAAAAATTGTATTTACGAATAGTTTCAAACAGGTCTATCGTCATGTTATAAATTTAAACGTATTTAAATATTATTACAATACTACGAATTATTTAAACATGATGAAATATTTTACGATAATATATTGTTCATATTACTTAAAATACTACAAAATGAGAAATTCACTGATTCGCCTTCCAGACTAACTGCACCGGCCCCATCAACCCGGATGGCGGCAAATCGGTTTGTGACATGTCTTTTTGGGCAATATTGCTTTGCTTGTACAGCTCCGGGTTGGCTTTGCCAAGCCGCGACTGTAATTCGACCGGAACATCAGGCGCCTCCTTTAATCCGGAAACATAATTGACCAGTTGATTGGTTACCAAAACCACTAAATTGTTTTTTCCGGCGTGTACAGCCCGGGTGACATCAAGCCGGTAGGGCGACATCCAGGCTACTCCGACCGATTGACCATTCAACTCAACCTCTGCAATATCCCCAACCGTTCCCAAATCCAAAATCATCCGGCCATTTGAATTCAAAGGTTTGGCGGACAGGTTGAATTCAATTTCATAGCGGCCTGTACCGGAAAAATGTTGCGTTCGGGGTGAATCAGTCCATGAAGTCAGCCGGGAAGTGTTTGTCTCAAAGGTCTCGAAACCATAGCCTTGGAGTTTCAACCTCCATTCACCGGCAACCGGAAACGGATCAGACGCTGAGACCATCTTTTTTATGGGAGAAGGAGGCGTAAGGCCGGGCGTAAAAACAAAGAATGCTGATTCCCAGGGTTCAAAATCCAGCGGGATAGTTGTGCCGCCGGCATTGGTGCGGAAACCGTACACCTCCCCGCCGGTAGTGCCGGTCATGGCATTCCAACGCTGCGGTGTTTTGCCGGTAACCCGGAATGTGACATCAGTAGTGATGCGGTTTGGCTGCAGATTGGTGACGAAATAAACATCCATATCGGCAATTTGCTTGTGGATAAAAGTGAGTCCGTCACTCTGTATCCCATCGGCTATCATAAAGTCAGGCGGAGTGACACGTGCAATTGCCGCAAGCAATTTGTGCTGCGGATCGGCGAGCGGAGGGGTGGGTTTAAAGCTTTCCTGCCGCGTCGGGTTGAAAGGTGGAGTGATTATTTTGTACTCAGGAAAGAAATTTGCAGCGGATTTACCTGTAAATAGGCTTGCAACTATTTGATTTAATTCGCGGTCATTCTCCTCAGCATTCTTTAAACCAGCTGAAGATGAGGGCAATTCGTCCAGCGCGATGACCGTACCACCCGCCGCGGCGAAGTCGCGGATGGCGCGGGCAGTTTCTATCGGAAGCACTTTTGCACGTGGTAAAAGAAGCACACGGTAAGCGTAACCATTGATTTCAACTTTGCCGTTCCGGAACTTTGCACGGTGACGGAGCAGGTCATCATTCACGATATCAAAATCATAGCCGTTTGCGACGAGTGTCTTTGCCAGGTCGCCATAAGGCATTATGCGGCGTTCAGTGCCGTAAAGCGCCTTTTCGCTCCAGACTGTGGCCTGGGGGGAATAAATCAGCACATCGGCTACAAGCCGACCCTGGCGCAGGAGATAAGCCGCGCGCGAGACATACCCGGTGAGGTAATGATAATAATTCCACCAGGTGTTCCAGTGGCTGATGCGGCTGGCCCACGGCATATCGCGGCTTGGGGCCACATGCATTTCAGGTGAGGCAAAATAGCCGTGGTTGTAAAATTGTGTGATGCCATCACGCAGGAAGGCATCGGTTGCGATCTTCATTTCCTGGAGAGAGGTGCGGTAGCGGTCGGGATGGATGAAGGTATAGGATTCTGCAGAGACAATTTCACGTCCGTAGAACCTTGCACCTGACACAGTGGCCTTGTGGGGGTCGGCAATAGGTTCAAACCGGGTAGTTGTAACCTCCGTTTCCGGCCGGGCAATGGCACCGGCACCCTGCACCAGTTCTTGCGTGAACCGGTAATGCGGTTGGATGCGCGCCTGCACTTTGTGGGCTTTGCACCAGTCGTCAAAAGTCTTGAAAACAGTTTTCAAACCCAGATCGCCCAGGAAGTTGCCAAGGTCATAACGCACACGGGAGGTCTGCGGACCAATGTCGAACCAGATAGCCGGGAGATATTTTGTAAAGTCGTAACCGGTATGCTGCTGAAAACCGGCAAGGAGGTCATCGCTCCAAAGCAGGGAATTTGGAAGCGGCATGATCTCGAAGCTGTCACAGAAGAATGAATCAATGGTGCGCCCGAACTCCGTTCCGAGGGCTTTCTCAAAAATGCCGCCGAGATAATCGCAATAGCGCAGCATGGCAGCCTGACTCATATTGTCAATTACCATGCTCGGTTGCGGACCGCTGTAGGCCTGATTTTCCTGACCGGTTCGCTTCAGCCAGAAGGCCATCAGCCGCCATTTCCCGGGAGGTACCTTCCATTCCGGCAATGCCGCTCCCGGTTTGATTTTCCGGGAGAGAACAGTGAGGGAACCGGCATCAAGCTGATTACCGTCAGTTATCCGCGCTGCAACTACGGCAATAACAAAGCCTGTATCGACTTTCTCCTTCCCTGATCCGTCCTTTGGTAGAGGCAACTCACCTTTGAAGGTGGTGCCGCCGGTTAAGTCCAGACTGCCCATGCAGAGTACCTTGCTCTGATCTTCGGGCTTCACCCATGGTCCGCCGAAACTCCAGCCCGGTCCGAAGGTGAGGGCCACTTCAATATCCAGACGACGGGCTTCGGCGACGGCAAACTTCATTAATTCGAGATGCTCAGGAGTCAGGAAAACAGCATTGCCTTTTTCATACATCTGAAACGCGCTCATAATTTCAACTCCCCCCATACCTTGGGCGGCCATCTGTTCAAGCTGAAAGGTAATGTCAGCCCTGGTCAGGGCATTTCCGGGCCACCACCAACGGGTGTGGGGCCGGTAAGTACGTGCGGGTTTATCCCAACCTGCATGAAGGGATTGCAGTGTCGCACCGGCAGCAACCTTGGGCTTCACCGGTTCGGCAGAATAGAGAAGGTTTACCAAAGTAAACAATAACAGAAGCAGTAGATTAATTCTTTTCATGAAATTGTGCTTGATATCATGTGGATATTGTGATTTATTATTCTGAGTTGCCGGCATTATTGCTGACTGCCTGGTTTTTATTATTGGTCTTTTGCTTATTACCATTACCCGGATAAGGTTTTACATGCGCCCGGAGCGCCCAGGCTTCCCACTTTCCTTCAAGCTCTTTTGCCAGGGATGGATTTTTGGCAGCGAGGTTATTGATTTCTGTGCGATCCTTCGCCAGGTCGTAAAGCTCCCATGGACCCGCCCGCCCGATGCGCACAAGTTTCATGTCACCCACCCGGATAGCGCTGTTGTTGTCATGGTCCCAGCAGATGGCGTCACGGCTGATGGGTTGGTTGCTGAAAGAGCCGACCAGGCTCCTGCCCTCCATTGGCAGAATATTTTTGCCGTTAAATACTTTAGGATAAATCGCTCCGGCAAGTTCTACGCAAGTAGGCATGATGTCGATGACGTGACCGGGCTGGTTGCGCCACTCGCCTTTCGCCTTCAGACCTGCCGGCCAATGCACGATCAGCGGAGTAGCAATGCCACCTTCCATGGTGAAATGTTTGTAACGACGGAACGGCGTGTTTTCCATGAAAGCCCAGCTTTCACCGCAGAACCAGTTTGATTCGGCGGTAGCCGGATCACCCTCATCCCGTCCGTTCGGGCCGGACTCGGCATTACCGCCATTGTCGCTCATAAACAGAATTACTGTGTTGTCGAGTATTCCGCGCTGCTTCAAACCATTCACCAAATCGCCGATGGCACGATCCATATGAGCTACAGCCGCAGCATAAACGGCCATGATGTAATCAAAACGATCTTTCTGTTCGGCGGTAAGGCTGTCCCATGAAGAAACTGCTTCGGCCCGAGGTGAAGCAGGCCAGGTTTTATCTACTACGCCAAGCTGAAGCTGTTTTGCATGACGGACCAGGCGCATTTTATCCCAGCCGTCTTTGTATTTGCCGCGAAACCTGGCAATCTCTTCAGCCGGGGCCTGGAGTGGAAAATGCGGTGCATTGTGGCAGAGATGGAGGTAAAAAGGTTTTTTCGCTGCCAACGCTTCATCGATAAACTTCAATCCAAATGTGGTCCATAGATCCGTGGTATACCATTTTGGCGGCAGCCGCGGATCATCATTCTTAATTTCTTCCCCGTTTAAAAACAGCTGCGCTCTCTTGCTTTCCGGATAATAGAAACCACCGGCCGGTGCATTCAGGCTACGGTCAAAACCCCGGCCCCACGGAGTAACTCCCTGCTCCTGGCCTACGTGCCATTTGCCGGACATGGCAGTGAAATAACCTGCCGGCCTCAACACTTCCGCAATCGTCACACAGTCTTCATTCAAACGGCCGCGGTAACCGGGCTGGCCCTGATCGTTCATCATATTGCCGACGCCAACCTGGTGTGAATACATGCCGGTGAGCAGCGACGCCCGCGTAGGACAGCAGCGCGCCGTATTGTAAAACTGTTTGTATTTCAATCCGTTGGAAGCCAGCGCATCGAGATTTGGTGTTGGAATCTCGGAGCCATAACAGCCAATATCTGAAAACCCCATGTCATCTACCAGGATGACTATGATATTGGGTTTGGACTTTGCCTCTGCCGGCAAGGGAGTTGTCGCATACGATGGGACCAACAGCAATCCGCCGCCGGTTGCAATCAGCATTTTCCGAAAAGAGATTTTTAATTTTACCATGGTTTTCTCAAAGTATTAAGACAATTTACAATTATTTATTCATGCGCTTCTTCCCTGTTCTATGGAACAGGAGGATTTGTGTATGTTTTGTTAGGATCACGGAAAAGCTCATTTTTTTATTGTTTTCTCGAAATCTGTCGGATTTACCCAGTTGGCGTTGTTCGCCTTGATCTCTCCCCGCATATAGCGGTTGTAGAAATCTTTCTCGGGTCCGGCATAGGGATAAGCGTCAAAAATCTTCCCGTTTCCGAACATCCGCGGATCTCCCTGCGCTGTCAGCTGATCGGAAAGTTGCTGTTTCAATTTTCCTGCGAGTAAGGAAAACTCTGGCTTCGTTATCAGATTATCCAGGCAATCCGGGTCCTTTCTTACATCGTACATCTCCTCACTTCCGCGTTTTCCAAAACATAACTGCCAGAAATAATTGTTTTCTCCGGTTCGGTTCATCTCCAGAATATGGCTCTTCGTCGGACTGCCGTCCGTATTCAGGTAACCGGTCTCCGGATCACACATAGGCCAGCGGTCCGGCTCGAAATTACGGATGTAGAGCATTCCTTCGCTGAGGACGGAGCGGACGGGATACCCAACATCACCGGGACGGCCGACATCATGCCGTTCCTGACCGAGCAGGACATAATTACGCCCGGGTTCTACTCTTCCATCCTTCCGGGAACGCAAAATTGATGTCAGTGATTTCCCCTGCAGGGGCTGCATGCCGGCTGCAACCGGATCCTTCACCCCTGCCAGTTCGAGGAAGGTAGGGGCAAAATCAATGAAACTTATGTAGTCTGTAATTTTTCTTCCGGGATTGGCAATTCCGGCCGGCCACATCATTGCCAGCGGCATATGGTTGGAAAGTTCGTATTCGGTCCCTTTGCTCCGGGGAAAAGGCATGCCGTTGTCGGATGTTACCACGATAATGGTGTTTTCCAATTCTCCCCTTGCCTCCAACAACTCAATCATGCGCTGCAAATGCTGATCAAAATATTCAATCTCAAAGGCATAATCCAGCATGTCGGAGCGCACCGTAGCGTCGTCCGGCCAGAATTTCGGAACCGTTGGTATTTGGTCCGGAGACTTGTTCCCCTTTTTAATTCCTGATGCTTCTTCGTACGGACGGTGTGGTTCAGTGCTGCCATACCAGAAACAAAACGGCTTGCCCCCGGGTTTGTGGTCCAGAAAATTTTTAAAATTGGTAGCATAATCGTTCTTGTTCATACCTGTGGCAGGAGGTACCATTTTGTCCGAATCCCATGCCTGCCCGGTTAGTTCCCGTCCCGGGGAAACGGTGACAGGGGCAACACCCTTGCCTGTGAACCCGACCACATAGTCAGTTCTCTCTTTCAGGACTTCAAAAAAGCTTTTGTACTTATCAGGAAAGTAGGAAACGTGATTCCCGGCCTCTTCCAACTGCCAGGAATTGCGGCCTGTAATAATGGAACTGCGCGAAGGCGCACATTTAGCATTGGGTGTATAGGCATTGGTAAACAATACACCATGCTTTGCCACCCTGTCGAACGCAGGTGTTTTGACCCAACCGCATCCGTATGCGCCTGCGTGGGGAAACGACTGGTCGTCAGCGATGCAGAACAGAATATTAGGCTTCTGAGGCAGTTTGGAAATTTTTTCAGCCCGGCACTTACCGGCAGCACCCAGACTGAATGCAGCTGCAAGCCCTAAACTCAGGGATATGGTTTGGTTGACAATATTCATGTGTATATTATTAAGCTAAAGCATTGGCCACATGGAACATCCACAATTATATTAGCTACGCTGATTTCCGCTTCGCTCCAATTCATGTTTTTTTGTGAACGTTAGTTCATGGATGTTTCATTCAAGGTAAATTTGTTTCATTATGTCCTGATGGAATTCGACCCAATTAATCAAGACAAATATCATTTTTTTAAATTTTTTCGTTCTGTACTGCCCCTTTTTGCCGTTTTTTCTTTAGTCATTTTCTTCGTAGTAATAGGAGTAGTCAATTCCTTTCATAAACATTTCGCGGTCGTTTATTTTGGAAGTGAGCGCATTATTCAAAAGCGTTTTTAGAACACTGCTTTTTGTTGAACTTAGCATCATTGCGTTCATGTAATCTCGTTTGCTTATTTTGCTCCAATCTACGCAATTTTTCAGGCGTTTTTTCAATATTAAATCCAACCATATTCGGGCGCTTCTGCCGTTGCCTTCCATAAACGGATGTGCAATGTTCATTTCTACATATTTTCCTGCAATTTCATCCAATGTATTTTCGGGCATTTTTTCTATTTATTTTAATGTGGCACCCAGGAATTGTGATACTGCAAATTGGAACCCGCCTTTCGAAATGTTTTTTTGTCTGATTTGCCCGGCAAAATCATACAAGCCGCCAAACAAATAAGCGTGAATCTGTTGTAAACCTTTGGCAGTGCCAACTTCGATTTCACCAATCAAATTACTTTCAAAAAGCGTGTATGCTTTTTTCTTGCTTTGCCCGTCAATACTGTTATCGCTGTATAAAAACCAATCTAAGAATTTCATTGCCCTGTTGTTAGGGAAATGTTTTGCCAAAGCAATAATGCCATCACTATCCAATGTGTCTGTTAGGTATTTTTTACCGTCTGCCGCTGTTAATTTCAGTCTGTGAGTACCACTCACGAACTGAACATTTTCTTTGAGCAATTTGCGTTTTAGCCAACGCCAATAGTTACCGGCTTTGGTATAGTCGGCTTCTTGGTTCAAAATACCAACAACATCAATTACCGAAAACCACCACTTAGCGTTTTGCTGGTCCCATAAGGCCCGCACTTCGCGGTCGTCAAAAAAACGAATGGATATTTTTGCATTACTCATAATTTTAATCTTCTTCTGTCAATCTGCATTTATCCCTCTAAAGATACAATCTCATTTCGACAATCTCAGGGATTTCCTTTGCGCCTAGCCTGCTCTTTCTGTTTTATATGCCCCCGCTTGTGCGGAAAAAGGCTGAACGCCGACTATTCCATCTTTCTCGGATCGAGCAATTGAGGAAGCCAAACCTTAAAATACGGGTGGTCTGCAAGTGTATTGCCGGCAGAAGCATAGTCGCATAAAACCACAGGAATTGGCTGCGCACCGCCCTCGGCAAATGACTCAGGCATAAAAGATGCCTTAAATTCCATCCAGATTTCCGGATTTTTTTGATCAATGGATTCCAGTTTCAAATAGCCTTCCTTGTCGGCCATCGGCCGGATGACAGATTCCAGTGCCGGACCGGCTAACCTTGAATCCCTCGATAAAACAACCGGTCCGCGCATGATTGCCAGATTCTCCGGTCGGTCGCCTAACGTGATTACCCTTCCGCGCATATCCAGTTCCAATTCAATCAAATCACCGGATTTCCAGGTTCGCTGAATAGCGGCATAGGTTCCAGGAACTATTCCTGCCAGGGTCTCGCTGTTTACTTTTACCTCCGATTTTTTGCTCCATTGGGGAATTCTTATTCTGACAGACAAATTTTCAGGTTTTTGAAGCCGAACAATCAGCCTGACCTTCCCGGTTTCCGGGTAATCGGTTTCCTGTGTAAGCGTAACCTTTTGTTTTCCGGTGCTTTGCAGGTCGTAGGTGCCTTCGGCAAAAAAATTGACCTGGACCAAATTTTTTCCTGACATTACTGCGGTATGCGGAAAAGTAAATAATCCGCGGGGGCCGCTGGCAACGCAGCAGTTCAAACCCATACCGCACTGCTCTGTCCCTTCGAGCCGCTGTCCCGAAAGCGGCGTATATTTAGCCCAATCCGAACCGTCCGGTTTCATTGAACCCAACAGGGCATTGTAGTATGTCTGCTCGATGGCATCTGCATATTTCGCCTCACCTGTCAGGCGCAGCAGCTGCTGGCTGAATTTGATCCAGGTGGCCGTCACACAGGTTTCCTGGTAATGGAAGATGGGCATGGTCTGCAGTTTTTGGCCGCCAAACCAACATTCCACAGATGATCCGGACCCTGCAATGTTGATCTCCGTATCGTGTATGTTTTGCCAGGTTTTTTCGACAGCCTCTTTGTATGCCTGTTTCCCGGTAAGCCTGTACAATTCAAGCAATCCTTCGTAACACGACATCATCTCGTAGGCTTTTTGTCCTTGTTCGCTTCCGTACCAGTTGGTCTTTGGTTTTGGGAACCTTTTGGAAACGTCAACCCCGGATTTGGATATCAGCTGAGGCCCTTCACTTGTTTCCCACTGACGGACGATTTCTTCGGCAAAATCCAGGTATTTTTTTTCACCGGTTCTTGAATAAAGCAGGCAGATCGGCTCAAGCACCGATGATGCAGCCATGCCGTGGTGATTGCCCAACAACACAATGGATACCTTGCGCTCCTTCAGTTCCTTCATCAGATAATCAGCTTCAGCGGAGGCTGCCATCAAGGCTTTGCGTTCACCGGTCAGATCGAAAAATGCCAGCAATCCCAACATGCAGTATTTGCGGCCCCAAATGTCCCATGCGGCCAAGTGCTTATCACCGGCATAGTTTCCGATATAGCCATCGGATGTCTGGGTTGCAATCAGACCATCAACCGCCCTGTTGAGGATTTCTTTTAGCTGCGGTTCCGGACGGTAACGGTAAGCAAGTACTGCAGATGTGAACCATTTACCCCAAAATTCGCTTTGCCAGCAACTCGTCTCTGTCCGGTTTTTAAACGGTACAACCAGCCGGTCCACATCCTGCGCAAGAATACGGTTTTGATAGGAGGCATTTAGCTTTTCACCCACAAATCCTTTCATCTGAACTGATGCAACAGGGAGCAAGAGGTCATTGACCAAAGGAGTAACAGCCGGCTGTGCTACAGACATGTTAGTCAGGAACAGGCTAAAAAACAGGAGGGATACTTTTTTTTGCATGATATAATTCTTTATAACATTCTAACTCAGAAACTTCTTCCTCAGATCTTCGACCTGATCATCGTTGATAGGGACCAAGGTGCCCAGTTTTGCACCCATCGTAAGCGATTTAGCGCTGAATTCGGCCACTTCAAGACGGTCGAATGTGCCAAGGAGCTTGTCGCCGGTTACCAGTACCGAATCGTTGTTGATGATAATGGCGGGTGTGTTTACCGACAATAAATCCAGGATACCGGTTGCACCTGCGAAATGGGACCCAAAAGGCACATTGGGAATGTCCTGCAGGAAAATCCAGCTTTCAGGAATGGTACGGACGTCAATTTTCTCTCCAGTCACACTGAATGCCATTAAATAGGGAGACTGCGTGAGTAGGATGGAATTTACGTGCGGGTTACGTCTGTAAATTTCCTGGTGCAGCCAGGTTGCACGGCTCGGGAGTTTTCCGGGTTCCCGCTTACCGTCCCTGATCTGGACGATATCTTTGTTCTGGATATCCCACCGCGCAACGTTGGTAGGAGTAATCAGGAAATCATTCCCTTTCCACCGCACAGAAACGGTACCGTAAGAGCTGATCATCAGTCCCTGGTCACAGGCACGGTGGACAATTTTTTTGATCAGTTCACGAATCTCCCTTTCGTCGGAAGGGTATTCAACGACATCCATCTCTGGGAGCAAATGGGGAATCTGGCTCTCAAACGCATCAATCTGACTATCAAATAAATAGTTTGGCTTACCAATTATATTTCCGTATATGATGGTCCGTGCACAAAATTCGAGTGTTTCAAAGCGTTGGAAAGTATCGCTTAAATCTGTCCCGCCAACAACGGTTCCATGATTCTCCATGATCACAGCATTGAATCCCTTTTGAAATTCATCCGCAATAACGGCGCCCAATTCGTCACTTCCCGGAAGTTCATAGGGGGCATAACCGATCGGGCCGCAGACATGTTTCGCCTGCGGGATGACGTTGGTATTTGGAATCTGCCTGACAATGCTGAAGGAAACCAGCGCCGGCGGATGGGCGTGTATGATGGCCGTGATATCCGGGCGGCATGCATAAATCGCCTTGTGGAAAGGGTATTCAGACGAAGGCTTGTGCCTTCCTTCGATGGCGCCGTTTTTTCGCACACAGATGATATCTGAAGGGCGGAGTGTGCCCTTGTCGATGGCGGAAGGTGTCACCCATACATCACCGCTTTCATCAATGATTGAGATATTTCCGCCCGAAGTGGTGGTCATCCCGCTGCGGTAGATCTTATCAATGATCATGGTTATCTGATCCCGCGGGTGCATCAGTTTGGTATTCAGTTTTCTCATGGGAATGATATCTTTTGGAAAGCACCTCCTTTTCATATTGCTGTATTTCAGCAATATAATCCATTCCGACCGGAACACCGGCAGTCAGGCAGTAATAATCCCAAACAGCGCTGAACGGCTTGGTTTTCAACTCTTCCAACATGGCCAGGCGTTCAAAATTCTGTCCTGCTTCTTCCATTTTAACCAATGTTGCGGTTGGCTCCAGCAAGGCAATCATGAATGCTTTTTGGGCAGCGCGTGTTCCAACAACATAGGCGCCTATCCGGTTGATCGAAGCGTCGAAGAAATCGAGGCCGATGTTGACGCGGCTCAGGAAATTGTTGCGGATAATTTCAGAGGCAATCAACTGAAGATCTTCATTCAGCGTAACAACATGGTCAGAATCCCAGCGCACAGGGCGCGTCACATGCAGCAGCAGTTCGTCGATAAACTGAAGGCAGGCCGAAATCTTATCACCCACCTGCTCAGTCGGATGAAAATGGCCATTGTCCAGACAGATTAGTATGTTGTTCTTGATGGCATAACCAAGGTAAAAATCATGAGAGCCAACGGTCATGGATTCGGCCCCGATGCCGAATAGTTTGCTTTCGACGGCATCCTTCATCTGGGTTTTGGGGTAGTCGACTGCCATGGCTTCGTCCAGTGACTTTTTAAGCAGCATTCGATGTCCGTTCCGGTCGATCGGGGTATCTTTTGACCCGTCAGGAATCCAGGTATTGTGCACGCACGGCGTTCCCAACTGTTTTCCTATTTCAGCCGAAATGGCGCGGCAACGTTTCACATGCTCGACCCAGAATTTCCGGTTCTCTTCATTTTTGCTGGAAAGGGTGAATCCATCTGCCGACCTCGGATGGGAAAAACAGGAGGCATTGAAATCCATGCCGATTCCCTGAGCCTTTGCCCAGTCGATCCAGCTCTGAAAATGCTTCACTTCAATCTGGTTGCGGTCAATCTTGGCGCCTTTGAAATCACCGTAAATGGCATGAAGGTTCAGTCTTTGTTTTCCCGGCAGGAGGGACAGCACCTTTTCGAGGTCGCCACGCATCTGCTCAATGGTTGTGGCTTTGCCCGGGTAGTTTCCGGTAGCCTGGATGCCGCCGCCTGAAAGGGTTGCATCAGGGGTTTCGAAACCGCCCACATCATCTGTCTGCCAGCAATGCAGCGAGATGATGACTTCGTTCATTTTTTGCAGAACGAGGTCGGTATCGACACCTAATTCGGCATATTGCGCTTTGGCAATTTCATATGCTTTTGGGATCAGATCCTTGTTCATTGTTTGAATTTTAAAAATTATTCCATGTAAAATAGTTCTTCCAAAGGCTTGGTAACAGGAGAATTATCCGGATTTGTCTGCATGATGTCGGACATAAACGTCCACCATTTTTGAACAATTTCAGTTTGTCCCAAATCCTGCGAACTTCCTTCGCCGCTTAACTTCTGGAAGGCAAATAGTGTATCAGTTTCCTCGTCCAGGAAAATTGAATATTCACTTACGCCGGCATCTTTCAAAAGCCGGTGCAGTTCGGGCCAGAGTTCATCGTGACGTTTTTTGTATTCCTCTTTTTGCCCTTTGTTCAGGAGCATCTTAAAAGCAACTCTCATATGATCAAGCTATTTCATTCAAATTGAATTTCCTATACCGACCAGGAAGACGGAAGCAAGAATGGTTGCAATACCAACTGCAATGGTCATTTTAGTCTTGGGAGCTACTCCGGTCCATTCTTTTCGGACAATCCCCCACATATTGGCTGTCAGAATAATGGTCGACATGTGCAGAATCCAGGAACTTGCTCCATTCCCAAGCTTGCTTTCACCCATACCGTAAAAGAAGAACTGCATAAACCAGGTCGTTCCGGCCAGGGCCGAGAACATCAGGTTACGTGCTATCGGCGTATTTTTATTGGTGAAATCACCGTATGTTTTGTTTTTCAGGCTCAGGATGGTAGTCCAAATCAAATTCGTTGTTAAACCTCCCCAAAGTATCACCACGAAAGTGACGTTGTTCTGGAACAACGGATTAAATCCGGCGGCTACAGCGGCCTCAGCCATTGGTTTACCGGCTTCGATACCAAAATTAAAGAATGAACTCAGGATTCCGGAAATAACTGCAATGATCAACCCTTTTACAAGGCTAAATTCAGCCACACTCGCTTTTTGCTGATCTTCAGTCAATTCGCCCTCCTTCATCATGCCGGCTTTACCCGAAATAGCAATCCCGACCAGGCAAACGAGAACACCCAGCAGTACAATTCGTCCACCGGTATGAGACATCATATCCGTAAATGAAACTTTCCCTGCAACCTTGTTGAAGGTATAATAAATCGGCGGAACTATTGATCCGAAAGCCGCACAGAAGCCCAATACGACAGAATTTCCCAACGACATTCCAAGGTAACGGACACCTAAACCGTAGGTCAAACCTCCTATTCCCCAAAGGAGGCCCATCAGAAAAGTAATCTGAATAATCTGTATGGAACTGTGGGATATGATCGCTGCAAAACCCGGAACAGTCAGGTAAGCAGCCAAAGGCGGCACAATTAACCACGAAAAGAGTCCGCCGATAATCCAGTAGCTCTCCCAGGCCCAGCCTTTGACTTTGTTGAATGGCATGTAAAAACTTCCTGAGGCAAAGCCGCCGATCGAGTGAAAAATAACACCTAATAATGCATTCATTGTTGTGTTTAGTTAAATGGTTTATCTTTTATGACAAAATTCAGTAAGTTTGTAACTGCGAATATAGAGGAATATCAAATCAATTACATCACCGAAGGTACGGGAATTTTTGAAATCACGATGGGCTACACCCATCGTTATCGTATTACACCCTTTCAGGGCGATAGGTATGGGTCATTACTGGCGGTGGGCATCACCATACGTATAGATATCCTCAAGAATACCACACAGCCCTGCAGGGGCGGGATATATTAGCGCAGGGTGCAGCCCTGTGCTAATATGTTAACGGCATATCCTCCTAGCCGCAAAGCCCTGCAAGGACGCAATATTAATCCCAGACGTAGCGTTCGTCATAGTCAACTTTATATTTCTTCAGGAATGCCCTGTATTCATCCTGAAATGTTTTTTTACGGTGATGTTCTTTTTGGTTGGCAATATAGCCAATTACAACATCTACTTCGCTTGGATTTACTGAGAATGCCCCGTAACCGCCCAGATAACCGTATAGTTCTGATTCTACAGCGGAGTCTATAAGGGATTCCCTGTGTTTTGTGCTGAATACGATGTGGAGGTAGTTTTGTACGAGTGATTGTCCCATATCTAAAGTATTACGCCCTTTCAGGGCTTAGTTGACCTTGTATCTCTCCTTTGGCGATGGGCTGCACCCATCGTTAATGAATTACGCCCCTGCAGGGCTCGTTAGTTCTCCGGAAAATGCTCTCTGCAACACACTCTTCTTCAACTCTTCCAAATTTAACAGTTTTTGCTGGTATATCGTTTTCAGCTTTTGGGTTTCAGTTGACAGGGCATCGAGTTTTTGGACGATGGCTTGTTGATTGGCATACGATGGAAAAGGGATCAGAATCTTGTTAAGCATAGCCTGATTCCACTTCGGTTGAGCCATACCTCTGACAAAATCATCCAGTTTAATTGAATTTAAGTATAACTCGACAAATCTCTGAGTTATCGCATTTTTAAACCTTCAAATATGAGCGTGGTTGTTCACCCAGGTTTTGCCGCTTATTGATAAGGCTATTTGATAGGTTCGTGCCAAAAGATTTGCACCGCCTTCAGAAACGCAAAGTAAATCTTCATCAAACAAGTAATCTCCAACGTAATCAACTACACCAGATGCTCCATAATACGGGTAAGTGCCTCCTATTCTGATATTTTTTTGTAATTGGAACTCTCTTACTATCTAAATTATCTGATATCTGATTTAATGTCTTTACTTCCCAACCTTGTTTAATCTGCATCATTCCTTTTTTCTTTTGCGGTTGGTAAATTTTTGATGGCCTTTTCAAAATCACCTTCGGAGGCATTGGATTGCGCAATACGTTGAATATTATAGTCTTCATAGACTTGTTCAGTCTTTGCGAGGGCTAATTCGTGACTAATCTTGCCGGCATGAGTCAGAATGTCTCTATCGTTTAGGTTTAAAAAGCCATGCAGTTTTTCCGGTAATCGCCCAATGCATCTTGTTATGTACGGTCTTAAAAAATAGGATACTCGCCTCGGTAGTCGGGTCATAATCAATACTTGTGGCATATATGTCGGTAATTTTTTGATAAAACCGCTTTTCACTGGTGCGTATATCCTGAATACGCCTCAGTAATTCTTCAAAATAATCGAAAGGCAGGTCAGGATTCTTGAGACGTTCGGCATCCAACCAAAACCCTTGATGATGTATTCACGCAATCGTTGAGTTGCCCATTGCCTGAATTTTGTCGCTACATGACTTTTTATCCGGTAACCTACTGAAATAATGGCATCTAAATTATAAAACTTCTTGTTGCGTTCCACATTTCGAATACCTTCCTGTCGAACTTGTAAGAAATCCTTACAAGTTGCCTATTCTTCCAACTCTCCCTCTTCATAAATATTTTTGAGGTGAATCGTAATGTTTTGCGAAGTTGTTTGAAACAATTCAGCCATCAATTTTTGGGTCAGCCATACAGTTTCGTTTTCCAGCCTAACCTCTAGTTTGGTTTTACCATCCGGCGTTTGATAAATAATGATTTGGGAGTTCAGATCAGTTCCAGGATTGAGTTTAAAATCTCCGCGCTCTCTTCATCTAAGGCTTTCATCTCTTACAGAATCGCTTGTGGTAGACGCAAGGCTGCTTCCTCCTTTTTGTTGGGATTCTTAGCAGAGAGGTCGTAGGTTTCCTGGGACGTTGGTGACCCGGGGGACTTGCGTGACGGATTGGTGAGGGCGGTGACATCCAGGGATCAGGAGTTTTCGCTGTCGGAGAAGGTTTTTTGTTTTTGGATAAAATCTTCCAGGTCGCTTTCGCTGAGCGGGTTGGTTTTGCCTTAATTTCTGTCAAGATTCAGTTGATAGTACCATATCTTCTTAGTTGAACTTCCCTTCTCAAAAAACAGCACAACGGTTTTTACACCGGCACCGGTAAACGTTTCGCCCGGAAGGTCCAACACGGTATGCAGGTTGCAACTCTCCAACAGGAGCCTGCGCAGACTGACAGAAGCATTGTCGGTATTGCTCAGAAAGATGTTTTTAAGATAAGGAAAGAGCTTGTGGTCAACGAAGTCTTTAAGGTCGTCTCCTGTCAGTCCTTTGTGGTAATCCAGCTTGCCTTCATTGTCTTTCGGCATTGCACACACGTTCCATTGGTATTCGGGTGAGATAATGGCTGTGTAGGCCTTGCCCGTAAGTTCGGCTGCGGTTTTTCTGTCCTTCTCTAAATCATCAAGATACTTGAGAAACAGTACTCAGGAGGTCTGTTCAACGTAATCCAATTCACTGCCGCAGCCTGCATCCTTGTGCAGGATGTCATCTATGTTCTTGAAAGTTTGTTCAAACATGAAAATATGTGAGGGTTAGTGGAATTCAAAGGTAGTATGATGATTTGATTGTTTATTTCAAATTAATATTACCATTTTAAAAATCAAAAATCATGCAAAACAGAATTGATTTTGTTATGGCGCCTGAAGATAGGAAGAACATTCTTCAATCCATCAGGGCGGCCAAAACGGCCATGCCGTTTTTGATCAAGTTATCAAAAAGCGACCGCGGGTCGCTGCAATCCATCGATGACGGGCGCAAATCCTTTGTCGAAAAAAGTATCGACTTTGCCAAACGCGATAGTAACCTTGATCCGGGTTCAGGCCTGGTTGAAGGGTCTTACTGAAAAGATAAATCCAACACTCTCTGGCCAATTTCACCTACGGATTGGGATGACGCACCTTCAGGGTACGTTATCGTAGCTCGGGGTACGATTGAACGCCACTGGGGCGGGATAACGCACATGTAGGGTGCGTTAACGTAGGTCGGGGTGACAGGATTTGAACCTGCGGCCTCGTCGTCCCGAACGACGCGCGCTACCAAGCTGCGCTACACCCCGATTTTAAGCGAAGGCAAATGTACAATCTTTTGGGAATAAGAGCAGGAAAAAGAATAAAAAGTTAGAAGATTTTGACCATTTTATATTGGCATTGGGATAAATATTCGGAAACATTCAAGTCCATTCAGAGTATAAACAAATTACTTAATTAGATATGATGAATGCAACAACTGATCTGAATCCCATGGCAGCCCGGGCAAAGGCCATGTGGATGAAAGGCGACTATGCCGGGTTTGCTAAATTCCTGGAACCCGGAGCCTTGCAAATACTGGCGGGTTGGTCCATTTTGCCCGGCAGCAGTTTGCTGGACATCGCCTGCGGCGCTGGACAGATTTCAATTCCGGCCGCCCGTACCGGAGTCATTGTTACAGGCGTTGACATAGCGGCAAATTTAATTCAACAAGGCCGGATACGCGCTGAGGCCGAAGGGTTGTCCATTCAGTTTGATGAAGGTGATGCCGAACAATTACCTTATCCGGATGCTTCTTTTGACATGGTAGTCAGTATGCTTGGTGCTATGTTTGCACCTCATCCCGACCGTGTGGCATCAGAAATGACGCGTGTGTGCCGTCCGGGAGGGCGTATCATCATGGTAAACTTTACATCTGTTGGTCTCGTTGCCGATACCTTCAGGCTTTTTGCCAGGTACGCTCCGCCACCGCCGAAAGTTCCGTCGCCCTTCCTGTGGGGACATGAACAAACAGTTCGCGATCGTCTGAGCAATGGAATTGCAGATTTGCAGATCACACGCGGTACATATTCGTTCAGTTTTCCGTTCAGTATACCTGATTTTGTAGTGTTCAGCATTCAGAATAACCCCGTTTGGAATCATACTTTTGCTGCGTTGGATGAACTCAATCAAGACCGGTTATTACGGGAAACAATAGAGTTGCATGCTAAGTATAATCTCGCCACTGATGAAACAGCGGCTTTTGAGCAGGAATATTTACAGGTGGTTGCATTGCGGAGTCGATAATTCTATTTAGAAATTTTCATCTCATTGAGCAAATAGCCTGCCCCGCCGAATTTATCCATGATAAACAGGGTGTAACGAATATCCAGGCTGATGGTACGTTGCAGTGCCGGCTCAAAGATGATGTCACTGCTCATTGATTCCCAGTTGCCGTCAAAGGCAGTTCCGATCAGTTCGCCTTTCCCGTTCATCACCGGACTTCCTGAATTACCTCCTGTAATATCATTGTTGGACAGGAAATTGACAGGCATCCGGCCATCCTTTAAGGCATATTGACCGAAATCTTTGGCTATGTAAAGCTCCTTAAGTTTGGCTGGTACCTGAAATTCATAATTGTTGGGATCCTCCTTCTGCATGACTCCGTCCAGTGTGGTAACATTTTCATAAGTCACACCATCTTTTGGAGAGTAGTTCAAGATCCTTCCATAGGTCATCCGCATGGTTGAGTTGGCATCGGGATAAATGGCCTGTCCGGCTTTCATCTCCAACATGCCGGCAATGTAAAGTTTTTGTCCGTTGGAATATTGTGTGCGGTATTGCTCAAGTTCACCACTGTATTTCATCATGGCACCGGAAATTTGTTTGCCTGCCACATAAGCAGGATCATTCTCCATAGCCTTTTTGTCGCCTGCCTGGGCCGCTTTGAGCCTATCCTCTGAAGCAAAGACAGACTGACGGAACATATCATCAACATAGGCATCACTGTTACCCTGGAAGTTGGTATCGATGGTTTTGTAGAATTCAGGAAGGTCGGAAGCAGGGACTTTCTCCCTGAACAGCTTGATCATGGCTTTGGCTACTTTGATATCTGTTGCAACATTGTAGTCTTTGTAGAAATCGGCCGGATTCATCTGGAAGAAGCCTCGGCCTCCTCCGCCGCCATCTCTGCCGCCCCTGGCTTCACCTGGAGCTCTTTCTACTTGCGGACCAAGTCGTTGCGAAGCCGAAGTCAATTCGATTGAGCCCAATGCCTCCATGTAATATCTCGAAATCTGGGCGAGCTTTGCCCTTGCTTCTATAGCGGATTTTACATCCGGCAAGGCTTTGCCATATTTCCCGGTCCTGGCAGGATCAGCAGCAACCCAATCGGTGAATGTCTTTTCCTCGGCAGCCCTTCTTTCCAAAACATTTAATTTTGCAAAGGTCTCGTTCATCCCCACCGATTTCTTGTAGGAATTGGATGATCCGGCAAATTTACTGGCATACTGAAGCCTGACTTTTGGATTGGCCTCCATATCTGCCTGGATAATGTCCTGCTTGACTTTTCTTACCAGGATGGTCACGGCATTGGTTATTTCGCTGGTTTCCTTCACTTCATAAGAAGTCATGAAACGGTTGGTCCTACCGGGATAGCCAATGATCATCGCCGGATCGCCCTGGTTCACTCCTTTGAGTGAAATGGTCAGGAATTTCTTAGGTTTATAAGGGACATTGTCTTTAGAATATTCCGCTGGATTGTTGTCTTTATCTGCATAAATACGGAACATGCTGAAATCACCTGTTTGGCGCGGCCACATCCAGTTGTCGGTTTCCCCGCCGAATTTACCGATGGAGGAGGGAGGAGCGCCTACAAAACGGATATCGTTGTAGGTTTTGCTGATTACCATAAAATATTGATTGCTGCCGAAGAAAGGCACGACCCTGGCCCTGAGGTATTTATTTCCTTCAATTGCTTTGGCCGTCAGTTTATCGGAAACAGCATTCATGGCATCATCTTTGGCTTTTGAATCAGTCACTGAAGCCATAGCCTCCGTTACAGCCTGCGTTACATCTTCGAAATGGTCAAGAAAGGTAACTGTCAAATTTTTGGCCGGAAGTTCCTGGTCGCGGCTCAAGGCCCAGAAGCCGTTTTGCAGGTAGTCGTGGTCAACTGAGCTAAGTTTCTGGATCGTTCCGTAACCGCAGTGGTGGTTGGTCAGAACAAGCCCTTCCCTGGATATGATTTCCGCCGTGCAGCCACCACCAAAACTCAGTATGGCATCCTTTAAACTCGTGTTATTGATATCATAAATATCTTTGGCAGAGAGCTTAAAGCCCATTTCTGACATTTTTTTGCTGTTTAGTTTCTGAATCAGCGGCAGCATCCACATTCCTTCATCCGCCCGAACAGCGCCAACAGACAAAATGATTGAGGACAGGAACAATAATCCGACTTTCTTAATGTTTAACATGTTTAATATTTATTTTGGTGAATTGACAGTTTACCTGCCTGACAATAATAGCAAAAAAAAGCAGCGTAAAAAATGAGTTAAATCCCCTCCTTCTGCGCTAAAGATCTCCCTTGAGCCCTATCTCCTCAGCCCGCATTTGCATCCCAGCAATGGTCTCTCCAACCAGTTCCTCAACGGTCATCCCAAGCATTCCGGCACCTTTGGCAATCACGTCGCGGTTGGCCCCGGCCGCGAAGGCACGCGTATTCCATTTCTTCATCACCGATTTGGTGGTCAGGTCGAGAATGCTTTTGGATGGCCGGACATAGACACAGGCGGTAATCAGTCCGGTGAGTTCGTCGGTTGCGAAAAGGACCTTCTCCAGGTATTCCAGCGGTTCAGTATCTGAGCAGAGTCCCCAGCCATGGCTGACAATGGCCCTGATATAACTTTCAGGCCAGTTGTGCTCTTCCAGTATCTTGCGGGTCATGGTGCAATGCTGTTCGGGATATTTCTCATAATCAAGATCGTGGCACAAGCCGATTACCCTCCACTTTTCTGTATCCTCTCCGGCCTTGTCAGCAAAATAACACATAACGGCCTCAACTGCCAGCCCGTGACGGATCAGGCTGTCTTGCTGGTTGTACTCACACAGGAGGGCAAAGGCGTCGGCCCTTGAAGGTTGTTTTTCCATAGGAATGTCTGTTCTTTGGTGCAATTAGATCTTATAATTCTTCTTTTATTAATCTCACTTCCAGACTGGCAACCTACCGGGAGTCCAGGGCGCATCCGCTTTGTTCAATGCACTTTCCAGTTCCGGAATCTCTTTTTCGACAATTTTCTTCAAAGCCTCCAGAATCGGCGGAAATTCCTCTTCTGCAATGGCAAGTTCGGCCTTTTCGGCGGATGTAATGGCCGAAGTTGAATCATAATGGATATTTACCACATTGTTGAGTCTTTCCATTACCGGTACCTGTGTCACAGGAATTTCCTCGTAACTGGCTTTGGCAGGCAGACCTTCCATTTGGAATTTCAGTTCTTCGAGTTTCACGGCCAGGTTACGGGCAACTTTCATCAGTTTTTGATCAGCTTCAGGAGCAGCATAGATGGCTTGTTTGATATTTCCCAATTTGGCCATCAACTCGTTGATCAACTGATCGGTCCCGTTGATTGCCACCGAAATTTTGGCAACTTTCCTTTCAAAGGCAACCACGTCCCGGTAATCGGTGGCCGGCAAAGTGGCCAGGTTCAGCTTCTCACAGGCAAATTTGACCGGCGCAACGAGTTCCTTTTCCTGACCATCTATCCAAAGACTCATCCCAACTTTATATTCACCGGGCATGACCAGAATGGTTCCCTTTGATTTTTTCAGCGGATCGAACTTACCCGGTTGCAAACGGTTGCCTGCATAACGCAAATCCCAGACCACCTGGCTGATTCCTTTGGAAGGAGCTTTGGTCAACCTTCGGACGACATTCCCGGCTTCGTCGGTAATGGTAAAAATAAGATGCGTGGTATCTTCGGCAGTTTCCAGCTGCAGATCACGCCATTTTGGCTGCGGAATGGGTTTCCCCTCCTTGAACAGTTTTTTTTCGGCTTCCTGCCTGATCTCCTTTTTGGTTTTCGGAACATCTTTCAGATAATAAGTAAATGCTGCGCCAAACTCCGGATTTTTTGCCAGGTAATAGGTGCTTCCCTGATTGTTTTTTGTAGAAGTCTGCACAAACATTTTCGCATTCTTTATGCTGAAAATACAGGCTTCACGGTCAGCCAGCTCATGTGACAGTTCGCGTAAAGGACTGTAATCATCCAGGATATAAAAACCCCGTCCAAAGGTAGCCAGCACCAAAGCCGACTCCCGGGTCTGCAATGCAATATCAAAAACAGGAATGGTCGGCAAACCGGATTTCATCTGCGCCCAGTTTTTTCCTCCGTCGATCGAAAAGAATACGCCAAATTCGGTACCGGCAAACAACAGGTTCGGAATCTTGAAATCCTGTTCTATACAGTGGACAGTTCCGTTTGCCGGCAAATTCCCGGCAATGGATACCCAGGATTTTCCTTTATCAGCGCTTTTTAATAGGTATGGTTTAAAATCATCCCGTTGCAAATTGTCAAACGCGGCATATACCACATTGGCGTCAAAACGGTCGGCTTTAAGGTCACTCACATAGGTGTTTTCGGGTATGCCCGCGAAAGTTTTTGTTTGAATCCAGTTCTTACCGGCATCTTCAGATACTGAAATAACACCGTCGTCGGTTCCGGCATAAAGCAGGTTTTCCTTGACCGGCGATTCCTCCAGCGAAACGATTGTTCCCCACTGGGAGGTCGAAACATCCTTGCCGACTGCCTCAGCGCTCCAGTATTTACCCATCACAGGGAAAGCGTTCCGGTCGGTTTTTGTCGTCAGGTCGTCAGAAATGACCTGCCACGAATCGCCCCTGTCATCGCTGCGGAACACCTTATTGGCAGCGGTATACAAGCGCTTTTGGGCATGTTTGCTGACAAACAAAGGGGCATTCCAGTTCCACTTGTAACCGGGCTCTCCTTTGGGTTCACGGGGTTTGATGGTGAGTTCTTCGCCGCTCTTGCGGTCAAAACGGACCATTCCACCGTATTGCGATTCGGTATAGATGATGTTCGGATCGGCAGGGTCGGTATCAATCCAGAAACCGTCACCACCGGTTGTCACAAACCATTCGTCGTTGGCAACACCGTCGTTCGTAGTGGTCTGGGAAGGGCCTCCCATCGAATTGTTATCCTGGGTACCGCCGTAAACATTGTAGAACGGAAGCGCATTGTCGACAGAGACCCGGTAAAACTGAACCACCGGAAGATTTTCCTTGAAATCGTAATTTTTACCGCCATCCCACGATTCGTACAAACCGCCGTCGCCGCCTATCAAAAAATGGCCGGTGTCTTTCGGATCGATCCAAAGGGCATGGTCGTCGACATGACGTTTATTGTTACCAAGATTATTCCAGGTTTTACCGCCATCTGTAGTAATTTTGGTCACTGTTTCCGCCGAATAAACTTTGTCGGCATCGGCAGGATCACAGTATATCTCATTGAAATACTGACCGCTGCTGGTATAATCGCTCATTTTGTTCCAGCTTTCCCCTTTGTTGGTCGACCTGAAGAATCCGCCTTTGCCAAACTGGGCCTCCATTATAATGTAGACGATATTCGGATTAACCGGCGAAACATCGATGCCCATGCCGCCGATATCCACTTTCGGAAGGCCATCCATGATTTTGCGCCAGGTTTTCCCCGCATCATCCGATTTGTAAACAGCCGATTCGGGGCCACCGCCGATTTTGGTGAAAATATGCCTGCGGCGCTGTTCCGAAGTCGCGTACATGATATCCGGATTGGAAGGATCGATAACCACATTGTTGATCCCGGTATTTTCGCTGACGTTAAGCACTTTCTCCCAAGTCGTACCGCCATCTGCAGTTTTGTAAAGTCCGCGGTCACCGCCGGGTCCCCATACAGAACCTTCACAGGCCACGAATACCGTTTTCGGATTGCGGGGATCTATCACGATTCCTCCGATCTGCCGACTTTCTTTCAAACCCATATTTTTAAATGATTTACCGCCGTCGACCGATTTGTAAACGCCGTCGCCATATCCCAGGCAGCGTTGGTGGTTGTTTTCGCCGGTACCGACCCATACCACATTCGGATTAACAGGATCGAGTTTGACCACGCCAATGGAGTAGGCGCCGTACTTATCGAAGACCGGGTCCCAGGTAGTTCCCCCGTTGACAGTTTTCCAAACATTTCCGCTGGCAACTCCAACGAAATATTCCTTCGGATTTTTCGGATTAACCGCCAGATCTGAAATACGTCCGCTGCACCAGGCAGGTCCGATACTCCTGAATTTCAGTCCGTCAACCAGTGCAGAGGAAATGATTGTGTCGCCTTTGGCGGTCTCTTTACTCTTATCTTTTTCGGTTTTTTTGGCTGAAGCCGGTAACCCGGAAAGCAACAGGAAGGCCAGGAAACAATAAAGAATTTTCATATGGTTTGAATTTTGTGTTTGCATTGGTTAACATGAAATCAAAGGCGTCAATCTGTCAGATACGCATCCAAATATAATTATAATCAATAATAAAGCCGGTATCACGGCCAAAATCTGACTGCGGCCTGAACCGGAATGAACTTTCAAAATAATATGTAAATTGGCGCGGTAAAACAAAAAAAAATACTCAACCAGCAAAAAAATGAAAAAGCTACAGTCTGAAATTTTTATTATTATTGCTTCATTGATCTTGATTTTCAGCCTTCCCGGTTACGGCCAGGTTAAATTTCAGACAGTTGCGGAAAATTCAGATTTTGCTTCGACGGCAAACTACGAAGAGGTGATGGCCTTCATCGATCAGCTCAAAAAGTCGTCGCCCGACATCCGGGTTGAAAATATTGCCCGCACCACCGAGGGACGGGATGTGCCGCTGCTGGTAATTGGCCGGCCTTTGCCGAAATCACCGGCAGCGCTTGTAAACGACGGCAGGATGGTAATTTATATACAGGCAAATATCCATGCCGGCGAGGTGGAAGGAAAGGAAGCCTCCCTGATGTTTGCCCGGGATATCTTAAGTAATAAAAATTCCGAAATACTGAAGCATGTGGTGCTGTTGATTTGTCCGTTGCTCAATGCAGACGGGAACCAGAAGATAAGCCCGTTGAACAGAACTTACCAGAACGGTCCGGTTAACGGTGTCGGCGTCAGGTACAACGGTCAGTTTCTCGACCTTAACCGGGATGCCATGAAGGCAGAATCACCTGAGGTGAAAGGCGTTATCACGAATATCCTGAACAAATGGGATCCGTCCGTTTTTATGGACTGCCATACGACAAACGGCTCCTACCACGTTGAACCTGTTACATTTACATGGATGGTCAATCCGAACGGGGATCACTCGCTGATTTCCTATATGCGCGATAAAATGATGCCGGCAATGTCGGAGACCCTGCTAAAGAAATACAAAGTCGAAAACTGTTTCTACGGAGAATTTGATGACCTGATGGCGCCCGAAAAGGGATGGGTTTACGACGCATCGGAACCGAGATACATGACCAATTATGTAGGATTGCGCAACAGGCTCAGTATCCTGAACGAAAATTATGTTTATGCCGATTATAAATCCCGCGTTCTGGGCTGTTATTCATTGATTCATTCGCTGGCAGACTATTGCTCGTCGAACAAAGCAGAAATAAAAAACCTGTTGAAAGAAGCGGATAAAAACGCCGTTCACAGAGGCATGAATCCTGCCGTTACTGATTCATTTGCAGTAGAATACAAGGTCAGGCCTGTTGCCGAAAAAGCGACTATCCAAACTTTTGAAGCAGAGACTTATACCGACAGCAACGGCAGGACAAATCACAGGAAAACGGACCGGCAGAAAACAGTTACCGTTCCCTACTTCATTGATTATTATCCGACAAAGAATGTGAAATTTCCGTTTGCCTACCTGCTCAATGTTACCGATCCCCAGCTAATCGGATTCCTTAAAACCCACGGCATCAAAATTGAGCGGCTCAACCAGGAATACTCTGTTGACATTGAACGGTTTGATGTAACGGAAATTAAGGGTGCGGCAAGGCTCAACCAAGGTCATTACACCAATACGGTAACCGGTAAAACAGTCTCAGAAAAAATGAAATTCGCAAAAGGGACCTTTATCGTAAGAACCGCACAACCGCTGGCAAACCTGGCAGCCTACCTGCTGGAACCGCAATCCAACGACGGCATGGTGGTCTGGAACTTTTTCGACCGGTACCTGGTTCCACAATGGGGATCAGGTTACTCTCCCTACCCTGTGTACAAAGTCATGAATGCCTTGGAACTTGCTACAACTACGGAATAAAGTGAAATTGAGCCAAAGTTGTTATCGCTGAAAATATTCAGCATTTACCTCAGACTTTATTTGGTTAGAACACCGTTATTTGGAAAACTAATTTTTGAGTTTAACCGTTAGGTTCTTTATTTTCAATTTGCGCTTCAGACAAATCGCTCCTGGTTTTTTGATACTAATTCAAAGATCTGACAATTAATATCATAACCAAGACGCTAACTAGCATCATGCCGATATAAATTACAAGTTTTGATGCTATATCAAAGTATGTAGTTATTGAAAATTTAGTAATTAAATTATGGATTGAATGTAGCAAAATTGAGGCCTCAATCGATTTTGTTTTGTAATAGACAAATCCATAGAAAAGACCCCGTACAAACAATCCACAAAAATCAAATGTCCTTAGGTGACAGAACATAAAAAACAAGGAGGATATTACAATTGCCAATGTATGCGGGTATTTTTTTAATAGTTGACCCTGAAGTTGTTTCCTGAAAAAATATTCTTCAATTACAGGAGCAAAAATTACGCTGGAAACAAAATTTATCATCATTTCTAAATTGAATACCGGTAGTTTGAAAACTAAAAATCTGAGTTTTCCGTCTAAAAGATTTCTGTAATGTTCTTCAAAATTCATTAGCTGGCTTGTAAAAATGGTAACTGAAACAGCCAAAAAAACTATTAGGAGTAACACATATCTTTCAGGAATTTCAAACTGCGGATCCAAAGGGATTCTGCTTTTCTTACTAAAATAGATAATCAGTGGTATAACCGAAAAAATAGCGAAGTTGAAAATAGTCGTTATATAATGCGCAGATGGCTGATATCCAAATAATTGTGGCAATAATCCGGTTGCAAGAATAAATACAATATAACAGGAGAGGAATAAAACTATCAGTATTATTCCCTGTTTGAGATTAGGGTAAACATCTTTATCTATGGCGTTCAATTTTTGCTGATTATACAGATTAAGTTCCTTAAACAGGCATTGGTAAGATTACCGGTTCTGATCACATTTCACTGTTATTCCTTTCAATCGGGAACATGCTTTTATAAAAGAAGACCAGCAGCGGTAAATCCCCGATAGTAAAAAGCGGTTGTATTATATGAAAATAGTAAGCTGGATTACTCTTTATAAACGGTAGCAATGGGATTGCAGCACTAATCAGGGGAATCATTATGCCCAGACCGACGTAAATCTGCAAATAGATGAGCGCTCTGATTTTTTCAGGTTGAATCCTCAATAAAGAAACAAAGAACCATATATTGCAAGCCAACAGTATTAACCCGATTGCAGATGATTTTAAAAATTCGAAAGTAGAATGAGGTGTATTGTGTTTGACTATTAAGGACGTAATAAGACCTAGAAGTCCAAACAGGATGATCAGATCCATGACAATCCGGAATTTAACCTGCTTTAATACAATTACTACCATGTATCTCAAAATCAGGAAAATTGATATACCAACCAATTGGGTAAATGAATTGACTATCTCAAGCCATGGAGTTTTCAAATGTTCAAAAAGATTGAAGACTTGACGAATGAAAGAGAAAAGCATTAACAGGCAGGCTACTATCAACCCAACCAGGGAAATTAAATTTAGTTTTTTCATCTGATTTAGGTTTGGTTATGCTTATATAATTTTTTGAGATGGAATCCCTGTAGCCGGCAGGAATACTTTTAATCAGCATTTTAATTCCAAATCAAGTTGTCTACCTTCCCTCTTTGCTTTACTATCCAGGAAACCACCTAAAGCAATCCCAATGGCCATTCCTATCGGCAGGCCTATTCCCAGGTTGGCCATATTCATTGAAGTTGTACCCCATACAACGCCCAATGGTACGCCAAAAGCCGACATTCCCAGCACCATCCACAAGTTGAGGTAATGGTTCTTTGGCACAATTTTCAGTTGTTTTTCGACCATCTTCAGTATTCTCTTTTGCGCCCCGGCCAATTTATTGATAAGTCCCGAATCGGAACCATAAAAATCATTGATAAGCTCAATTTCCTTGTTGATTGCGGAAACAATGGTTACCGGAAGTTCCTTCCTTGCCAATGCCCCGGTTAGTCGCTCAAATGCCAGCTGTTTTTTGGCCAGTTTCGGATTTGGATCAGTCTTTAGGTGCAGTTTAAGTATTTCCATGTTGCCATTTTTTTGATCTGCTGTAAAAAGTTCTTGTTAATGTGCCTTGAAATCAATCTCGAGAAATCGTTTTACCTCCTTCTTCCACCGGTACTCCACGAAAGCCTGGTGGGCAGGGTGCGTATTGTAGGCATCATAGGACATCTGACTTGAAAAAAACATGGAGAAGCCATAGGTATAATCATTCTTGAGGCTAACCTGGTCCAGCACCTCAAAGTTCCGGACACCCGGAATTTTTGATAGTAACTGCCTGCCGTCATTCAGGAATTTTTCGGCAGCCTCATTCCCCTTTTCATGGATAAGGTCAAAAATGACCATGTGCTGAATCTCTCCTTTCGTCAGGATACCTGACGTTGAATCCGGCTTGGAGGATAGTAGCGGGATTGCAGAGCAGGCGACTAAAGTGCCTGTTCCCATGTGTGACAGAAAATTTCTTCTTTCCATATTCTGAAAATTTAAGTATTGAAAATAATTATGGTGGCTCGTTTATCATTCATGAGACAAGTCAACTTGAAATGTACTTTACAGCCCAAAAAAAATTGATATATCTATAAATATATTTTTAGTCACGCCCTCAATTTTGAATAAATCCTATAACAGTGTTACATATCAATATTATAATATTAGTTGGTCAAAGTCAGCTCAATCGCAAGATCAATTACTATTTCACTTGGCGTAAGGAGATGCTTCTTTAATTGGTCCCAGGTTTTCCCATTATTATAAACCCAAATACCATTTCTATTTTCAACTCCTCTGAAACTTGGATTATACCTTAATTCTATTGATTGAATATTACTCCCTTTCCTGGTATGATTAAATTCACTCTTGTTGCTTTCTATCACAAGCCACTCAACTGCGACGAAGAATCCTTTTTTGGGAAAAGAAATATGGTAATCGGAAAGGTCAACGGTGGTTTTTCGGGTACCTTTTGCGACAGTCACGATCAGGTTTTTCTTCAGGATATCATTGGATGGTTCACCCTTTTCATTTGCATACATCAACCTCAGATTAAATGTTGCCGTTTCAGTTTCACATATTGTATGCATTCTTAATTTATTTAAGTATGGTGTTGGTTCATAGGAAGTTAAGTATTCAAAATATTTTGCAATGATCCAGGGTGTCCCTCCGCAGGAAAACCTATGTGTAAACAAAGATAGTTTATGAAATTCATCAATAACTAATTCTATTTTCTTCCTCGGATTAGCCACTATCTCTTCCAATTCGTAGGTTTTTGGAGTCAGCTCAATCTTCAAACTATTTGTACTGATGATGGAACTTAGGTTCTCATAACCTATGGCCGTAACAATTAGAATTTTCCCTAAAATATTTTCTTTGAAATTGAATTTCCCTTCCAAATTGGATGTTGTGCCTAAATTCTGGTTTTCAACCCAAATATTTGCATATGGAATCGGGGCACCGGTTTTCTTGTCTGCAATAGTTCCGCCAACCTGGGCAATCAACCATGATGGAACAAAGAGCAAAAGAAAGAATAGTGAATGTTTCATTTGCAATCAGTCAGGTATTAATGCAAAACCAAATGTATCAAAATAATTATTACAAAACTGCCTAATTGGAAGATTAGACTACCATTGGTTTAGCGATCTCAACAGCGAATTCCGCCTCCGCAAATGCAACCATTTCAGCAAAGAAGCTACGGAACAGGGCTTCAAACTGATGGTATTCCTGATCCAGTATTTCAGATGCCCACCGGCTGTTTGACGGAAGTGAAGTCCGGCTGGACATGATCTCGAGCACATGAAACATGGTATCACGCCTGGCATAGGATTCCAGCCGCCTGTGGTGGATCAGAAAGGGCAGAAACTGCTTCACCCGGAAAGGAAGAAGCATAAAATTGGAAAGAAATACCCCGTGGGCCTGTCTGGAAAACTGTCGGAGGGATAACGCCGAATACTCATGGAAGTTGGAGGCCAGGAAATGATCAAAGAAAATATCTGACACGATACCTGAATATCTTCCAAAGCCGGGCTTCAGCAGCATATTGCACGCTTTTACATCGGGATGCTGATCGGTAAACGAATCAATCTTGCGGTGCATCCGGATACCGAACGATACCATTTCGGGGTAATTATTGTATTTATTGCCCTTCACGTAATCACCGATGAAATTTCCGAGTTTAATTTCGTCCGAATCGCCTGATAAATAGATATGTGCCAAATAATTCATTCTGATGTCGAATTCAAATTGTCAACCAATTACCACCCTTCATTTTTGACCTGATTATAAAAAACGCAATTTACCCTTAAATTTAGTAAAATTAATAGTTTTTATTCCGTTGTTTATTAATTATCGGGAAAGCACATAATGATTTGTTCGGAAGCCAAAGAAGAATTATGTTTATTGTGGTATCCGGCAGATCAAAAAAAGCACTTTACCGGGAATTGTGTAACTTGGTATCGTAAGATGATCAGCCAATTAGTAATGTTAACTCAAAGAGTCCTATGATTTCTCATCTCAGGTTTATCTTCATCATGGCCGTTTTTAACCTGCCTGTTTACCTGTCCGGTACCAATACTACCGTCACCGGTTTGACGTGTGAATATCTGTCAAATCCTTTGGGAATTGATGTCCCCTATCCCCGGCTGACCTGGCAAATTCAATCTGCCGAATCAAATTTCAGGCAAACAGCCTATGAAATCCGGGTCGCTGATTCGCCTGAACTATTTAAGACAAACAGCAGGCTGGTCTGGAACTCGGGAAAAGTAATGTCGGATCAGTCGGTAAATGTTGAATACAAAGGGCCCCGGCTCCAATCAAAAAAGCGCTATTACTGGCAGGTGCGCTTGTGGGACAGCCATTCGAAAGCATCTGCCCGGAGTGAGACGGCATGGTGGGAAACTGCACTACTTGATCCCTCCTTGTGGAAAGCCGACTGGATCATGGCACCCGGAAAGCAGGCAGACGACCACCGACCGGTCTGTTTCAGAAAAGAATTCAGCTGTGATAAGCAGATTAAATCCGCCCGCTTGTACATTAGCTCCCTGGGACTTTACCAGGTTTTCCTGAACGGTAATAAAGTGAGTTCCGATCTTTTTACGCCTGGATGGACCAGTTTCAGCAAACGAACGCAATACCAGACCTACGACATTACATCCATGTTAAAATCAGGGAATGCCATCGCGGCCATCGTTGGCGACGGCTGGTACCGTGGCAATATCGGCGGAAAAGTGAAGCGGAACTATTACGGCGACAAGCTGGCTTTAATCGCTTTGGTTGAGGTTAACTATGCCGATGGTTCATTCCTTCAGTTCGGCACGGATGGTTCATGGCAGACCGGCAACAGCGCAATCATTGAATCAGATATTTACAATGGCGAAACCTGCGATGCCCGGCTGGAAATACCTGGCTGGAATCTGCCGGGATTCAAATCAGCATCTTTTGTGCCGGCGACTGTGTCCGAACATCCAAAAAATATCCTTACAGCCAGCCGGAGCTATCCGGTAAAAGCAATGGCCGAAATTCAACCGGAAAAAATCATCCTGACACCAAAAGGAGAGTCCGTTTTCGACATGGGTCAGAACATGGTAGGCTGGGTCAGGTTAAAAGTGAAGGGAAATAACGGTGACCATGTAGTATTAAAATTTGCGGAGGTCCTCGACAAAGACGGCAATTTTTACACGGATAACCTTCGGAGCGCCAAAGCCACCGACGAATTTATCCTTCGCGGCGGTGAAACGGAAACTTTCGAACCACATTTTACCTTCCATGGTTTCAGGTATGTAATGCTGGAAAATTTCCCAGGTACGCCCGACCTCAATTCGGTCACAGGCATTGACATTCATTCGGCCATGCCTGAAACCGGTACATTTACCTGTTCAGACTCGCTGATCAACCGGTTACAGCACAATATCCAGTGGGGACAAAGAGGCAATTTCCTCGATGTGCCGACTGACTGTCCGCAGCGGGATGAGCGTCTCGGATGGACCGGAGATGCCCAGGTTTTTGCGCCAACCGCTGCTTTTAATTTCAATGTGGCGCCATTCTTTACGAAATGGCTGCTCGATTTGGCAGCTGACCAGCTTCCTGACGGGAAAGTTCCGGATGTAATCCCTGATGTGCGGTCGGGACGCGGAAGTTCCACCGCATGGGGCGACGCTTCTGTTGTCGTACCCTGGACCGTTTACCTGGCATATGGTGATACCGGCATTCTCAGGGCACAATACCCAAGTATGAAAGCGTGGGTCGGATACATGCGCCAAAGGGCAGGCGAAAAACTTCTGTGGACCGGTGACGCGCATTATGGTGACTGGCTGGCTTTTGCCAGTACACGTTCAGACTATCCGGGAGCCACAACCGATAAAGATCTGATTGCAACGGCATATTATGCCTTTTCTGTCGGAAGGCTGGCAGAGATCGCTGCAATTTTGGGCAAAACTGATGATGGAAACTTTTATGGTGCCCTGGCCGGTAAAATAAAAAATGCATTTTGCCGCGAATACCTTACTCCTGCAGGACGCCTGGTGTCAAATACCCAGACTGCTTATGCCCTCGCCTTGTCTTTCAACCTGTTACCGGATTCGATGGTTGTAAAGGCTGCTTCATTTCTGGCCGCAGATGTGCGGCTGATGAAACACCTGACTACAGGGTTTGTGGGAACCCCATTGCTTTGCCAGGCACTGTCGGATCATGGGTATGCATATCTTGCTTTTGATTTGCTCCTGCGCAAGGAATATCCTTCCTGGCTCTATCCTGTCACACAGGGCGCCACCACCATTTGGGAGCGGTGGGACGGGCAAAAACCAGACGGCTCATTCCAGGATAAAAGCATGAATAGTTTCAATCATTATGCTTACGGGGCGATCGGAAACTGGTTGTATAGTTATATTGCAGGTATCAGTATTGATCCGGCGAAACCTGGCTACAAGCATTTTTATCTCCAGCCGCATGCAGGCAAAAGCCTGACCTCTGCATCCGCCGAACTGAAGACCTTGTACGGAACCATCCAATCCGAATGGAAACTGGAAAAAGATAGGATGACCTATTCATGTCTTGTGCCTGCCAATACATCGGCAACTGTCATTTTTGACGGGGCGGATGCTGAAAACGTTTTACTGAACGATCAGCCGCTTTCAGAAAATGCACTGATCAGAACTTTTAAAGAAGGCCGTCAATTGAAGATAGTCATCGGAAGCGGACGTTATGTATTCAACTTACCCGTAAAACTTAAAAATTCCTCTTCTTAAGAAGCATTTTTCTGATAGCGGTTTGAAGTAGAACAACACCCTTCTTAATGGCCGGCTCTTTCCAACTGATTAATGGATTTTCTCGTTTTTAAAGCTTTGAGCGCAGACGGCGCATGTTAGGAGCAGCATTGAAATTGATAATTTCAAAAAACAGGAATACAGGAATGTGAAGATTAGACCATTATCTTGAGGATACCGGAATTCAGTCGCTTAGCGGCGGCCTCTTTGTAGAAAGAGGATGCGTTTGACCAGCCGTCCGCGAAAAAATGCCTTGCCATGTTCTAACCTACCCATCGGACGGAAGGAACAAATCTAAAAAAAATGCTGCCACTACACCGTTGTTACGAGCGCAATGGTGCAGCGGCAGTACAGAAAATTCGCGCTTTCGGAATTACTTTTTCCCTCTTTTGTTTAATATTACCTCAATCTCATCCATAACTTTGTTCATGGACTGGATGGTTTTGTCGAAAGGAACCGAGGTCGTCATGTCCACCCCGGCATTTTTCAACAGGTTGATCGGGTAATCGGATCCGCCGGAGGAGAGGAATTTCAGGTATTTCTCCAAAGCCCCGGGCTCGTTGTTCATCACCTTCTCTGCCAGTGATATGGAGGCAGTGAAGGAGGTACTGTATTGATACACATAGAAATTCATGTAGAAATGGGGAACACTTGCCCACTCAATATTATTGTAATTATCAACAATACAGGTTTTCTGATCATTCCCGTAGTACTTTTTGAGAATATCTCCATAGAGTTCCGACAGGTAATCACCTGTGAGCGGCTTACCTTTTTCAACTTCTTCATGAATCTTCTGCTCAAACTCTGCAAACTGAGTCTGACGGAAGAGTGTTCCTTTAAAACCGTCGAGCCAGTTCATCAGCAGCGAGAGTTTCACATCGTCATCCTTTACATTTTTGATCATGTAATTGAACAAAAGCACCTCATTGAAAGTAGAGGCGACTTCAGCTACAAAAGTGGTGTAATGCGCCAACGGAAAAGGCTGGGTTTTGTTGGAAAAGTAACTGTGCATCGTGTGCCCCAGTTCATGGGCCATGGTGCTGACATCCGAATAAGACTCCGTGAAATTCATTAAGATATAAGGATGAACATCGTAGGCACCGCCGTTGGAATAAGCACCTGAACGCTTTCCGGTATTGGGATAGACATCAATCCAGCGCTCCCTGATTGCTTTGCTGACTGTATTGGTGTACTCCGGGCCAAGCGGCGCCAGAGCATCCAGCACCATTTTACAGGCCAGGTCGTAACTGTATTTCAAATCGACATTTTTAACCACCGGGGCATATAAATCGATGTATTTAAGGGTGTCGACACCCAGCATCCTTTTCTTGATGGCCAGGTAACGGTGAAATGCAGGCAGGTTTTTGTTCACATTGTCAACAAGGCTTTGGTATACTGCTACCGGAATATCCCTGGGGGTCAGGGATGCATCGATGGAAGAAGCATATTTACGGGATTGTGCACGGTACATGTGCTCCTTCACATTGCCGTAAAGCATCTGACCGTACGTTGCTTTATAGGCTGCAAAATTTTTCCAGTAAGCCCTGAAGGCAGTTTCCCGGTCCTGACGGTTCGCGGAAGTTCTGATCCGGCTGAATGCCGAAGAGGTAAGCTTCAATTTGTCACCGTTACTCAGGGTAATCTCAGGGGCAGGCATTTCAGCATCTTTGAATGTTCCGTATATATCGTTGGCAACTCCGGTAATCATGGATGAACGTGCAAGAATCCGCTCTTCAGGCTCCGACAGCGTATGTTCCTTCGCCTTGAACAGGTCTTTCAACTCCTTTCTATAGATTTCCAATCCCTTTTGCTCCTTGATAAAACCTTCCACAACACTCCAGTCGACAGACAATATTTCCGGATCAATGAACGCAGTACGGGTTGAATATTCGGTAAAGATTTGTTCCAGACTCTGCTGCATGGCCATGTATTTCATGTCGCGGGTGTTCTGATCGCTGTTCATGCTGGTGAAAATAAAGAGCTTCGTTGCTTCCTTCCCCAACCTTGTTGAAAATTCAAGGCACGCAAGCAAATCGGCCGACGACTTTGTCAGTTTGCCCTTGAAAGTATCTATTTCGGGCATTTCAGCCACTACTTTATCTTTTGCTTCTTCCCATGCTTTGTCAATTTTATAGAGGTGAGACAGATCCCACTTGAACTGGTCTGCAATTTCGTTCCGCTCTTTTTGGGCAAAAAGGGTGAGTGAAAAAATGATCAACAAATTTAGGAGAAAAAGTTTTTTCATTGAAGTGAAAATTAGTTTGTGATTTTCGCCAAAAATATTCATTCTGATAAAATTACCTAATGATTTTCAACAGGAAACAGCATCATTCAGCCATTCTTTTCCTGGAAATAAAATATATAAGTGCAATCCCGCACCCCAACAAAAACAAACTTACCAGATAACCGCTCACCTTCCCCGGCTGGATCCATCCCTGTATGTTGTATTTGTCATCTTCATAAACCGACAAAAAGATCATCCCGTTGTGCAATGCATGGGTGAAGATGGCTGCCAGAAGCGAACCTGAACGCAGCCTTACATAACCGAGCAGCAATCCGAGCAGGAAGGTAGGTCCGAGCTGCCAGGGATTGAGGTGGAAGAGCGCAAAAAGTAATGCAGAAAAGAAGATGGCCCAAAACGCAGGATAAATCCTTTGAAATCCGGAAAAGATGACGCCCCTGAAAATAAGTTCTTCGACAATGGGGGCCAGAATGACCACTCTCAGGATGCCGAACCAAACGCCGTGATCAGATTCGAAAAGCCGGTCAAACAGCTCTATAAACCATCCGGGCGGGGGCAGCAGCTTGTCGAGATGCATGGAAATTTCGTTCATGAAAAACTGAAGTGCGGCCAATGAAATCAGGATTGCAGGCATATACATCCAGTGAAAAAGCCTGATCGGAAAGATTTCCCGGTAGGGTAACCCGGAGAAACGGGTGCCAAGGAAAAGGATGAAGAGGGTGGTGCCGAAAAATACAGGCAGCTTCAGCAAAGGTTCCTGCAGCCAGTCGGTGCCGTGCTGGTAATCATACAGCGCCAGCGGAAAATCGATGAGTGACTGCAAAAAGGTATAGATGACAATCAGATTGACTGCCTGCCAAAATGTGGGATAATATCTGAATACTTTCTGTTCCACCTTTATCAGTTGTAAACCCCTCAAATGTAATTAAAAAGAGAAATATTCCGGACGCGAAAAAACTTGGAATAAATTATTTGCCATTGTTTGATTATTAAAACAAAAAGTAGTTACTTTGCACACTGTTTAAAAAAAGTAGGACATAAGCTTAAAAAATACACATAATGTCTAGAGTTTGTCAGATTACAGGTAAAAAAGTGATGGTTGGGAACAACGTTTCCCACTCAAAGCGGAGAACCAAAAGGAAATTCATGGTGAATATTTTCACCAAAAAGTTTTATCTTCCGGAAGAAGACCGTTGGATCAAACTGAATGTATCAGCCGCCGGGTTGAGAACAATAAATAAAAACGGCCTGAACGTAACCTTGAAAGAGGCGAAAACAAAGGGCTTCATTGAAAATTATTAATAAGAACTGAACAATGGCTAAGAAAGGCGGCAGACAACAGGTAATTCTGGAATGCACCGAGCACAAGGCAAGCGGTCTACCCGGAACGTCCAGATATGTAACCAAGAAGAACCGGAAAAACACCCCGGAGCGTCTTGAACTGAAAAAATACAATCCAATTTTGAAGCGGATCACAGTACACCGCGAAATAAAATAATTGAGTTATGGCAAAGAAAGTAGTTGCAACACTTCAGAAAGGTGCCGGGAAAGCATATTCCAAGGTCATCAGAATGGTTAAATCCGAAAAATCAGGTGCGTATACTTTTGTTGAGGAGATCATTCCCAACGAAATGGTAAAAGATTATTTTGCCAAAAAGTAATCCGTACTTTAAAAATATTAAGTGAGCTTTCGTCTATGCAGATGAGAGCTTTCTTTTTTTATCAGCATCAAATCCGTACATACCTGTTGCACAATTGATTTGTTCCTATCTTTACCATCTCCCTCAACAAAATTAACATGGGTATCTTCAGTTTTACAAAATCGAAAAAAGAGAGTCTTGACAAGGGACTCGAAAAAACGAAAGAGAGCGTTTTCACTAAACTTTCGCGTGCAGTCATTGGTAAAACCAAGGTTGACGAAGAAGTACTGGACAGCCTGGAGGAGATTCTGATCTCCTCTGATGTGGGGGTGAATACCACACTCAAAATTATTGAACGCATCGAGGAGCGTGTGCTGCGCGACAAATATATCAGCACTTCCGAACTGAACGGTATCCTGCGCAGCGAGATAGCCGCCCTGCTGGCTGAAAACAATTCGCTGGATGTGGCTGACTTTGATCTGCCTAAAACCGGTAATCCATACGTAATACTTGTTGTCGGGGTGAACGGGGTAGGAAAAACCACCACGATCGGGAAACTGGCTTACCAGTTTAAGGCAGCCGGCAAATCAGTCATCCTGGGTGCGGCGGATACTTTCCGTGCAGCAGCCATCGACCAGCTCCAGATATGGGCCGACCGTGTAGGAGTTCCGATCGTCAGGCAGCAAATGGGATCTGATCCGGCTTCTGTGGCTTACGACACGCTTCTTTCCGCAAAGGCCTCCAACGCCGACGTGGTCATCATCGATACCGCTGGCCGCCTGCACAACAAGGTCAACCTGATGAACGAGCTTTCGAAGGTCAAAAAAGTGATGCAGAAAGTGTTCCCGGATGCGCCGGATGAAGTTCTGCTCATTCTGGACGGTTCCACCGGACAAAATGCCTTCGAGCAGGCGAAACAATTTACCCTTGCCACAGAAGTTACCGCCATGGCGCTGACCAAACTGGACGGCACAGCCAAAGGAGGCGTGGTAATCGGCATCTCCGATCAGTTCAAGATCCCTGTCAAATACATTGGCGTAGGAGAAGGTTTGGATGATCTGCAGATTTTCAACAGGACGGAGTTTGTGGATTCACTGTTTAAATGATTTTCCTTTATGGCTAAAAGAATCAATGTTGTCACCATGGGTTGTTCCAAAAATCTTGTAGATTCGGAGCTGTTCCTTTCCCAGATGGCTGCCAACGGCTATGAGGTCGTGCACGACGGCGGGGTTGCCGATGCCCGGATGGTGGCCATCAACACCTGCGGATTTATCCTGGATGCCAAGGAGGAATCGATCAATTCCATCCTCGAATTTGTGGAGGCCAAGAACAGGGGCGAAATCGACAAAATATTTGTATTTGGTTGCCTGACTGAAAGATACAAAGATGATTTAATGAAGGAAATACCTGAAGTGGATGGTTTCTACGGCAAATTCCAGGTGAAAAAAATGGTATCTGACCTCAAAGCCGAATACCGCATGAGCCTTTCCCACCAGCGTTACCAGACAACTCCCACCCATTATGCCTACCTGAAGATCTCGGAAGGATGCGACAGGCATTGTTCCTATTGTGCCATTCCGCGGATGACCGGAAAACACAAGTCGATCCCGATGGAAGATCTCCTTGCCGAGGCAACGGCACTGGCTGCAACGGGTGTCAAAGAGCTGCTGGTCATCGCGCAGGATCTCTCCTATTACGGCATCGACCTATACAAAGAGCAGAAACTGGCCGAACTCACCCAAAGGTTGGCAGCTATTCCAGGCATTGAGTGGATCAAGCTGCATTATGCCTACCCCACTAAATTCCCTTACGATCTCCTACCGGTAATGCGCGAAAACAGAAATATCGCCAAATACCTTGATATCGCTCTGCAGCACTGCAGCGACAACGTGCTGGAACTGATGCGCCGGAACATAACCAAAGCCGAAACCATTGCTTTGATAAAGCGAATCAGGGAAGAAGTACCCGGAATCCATATCAGAACAACCCTGCTCGTCGGCCATCCGGGCGAAACCGAAGCCGATTTTGAGGAGTTGAAACAATTTGTCCTGGATATGCGCTTCGAACGACTCGGCGTATTCCCCTATTCGCACGAGGAAGATACTTTTGCCGGGGAAACTTACCATGATACGATCCCACAGGATGTTAAACAGGCAAGGGCAGATGAGATCATGGCCATTCAGCAGGAGATTGCCCTGGAGATCAACAGGAAGAAAGTCGGGTCAGTGATGAAGGTGGTCATCGACCGCGAAGAAGATGAGTATTTTATCGGCCGTACCGAATTTGACTCGCCCGAAGTGGATGGTGAAGTGCTGATCAGCGGCAAAAATTTTACTCCAGGGAACTATTACCAGGTGAAAATTACTGATGCCGAAGCGTTTGACCTCTATGGTGAAATCGTTTAATTTCCTTATTTTACCCTTCTAATTCCGGTAAAAATTAATCTATGAAAACCCGCAGTCGTTTGATGAAATTAACGGCGATTTTATTCGTCACCCTGTTATTTTTCTCCGCTACCAACGCCCAGAAAAGCAAGACTCCGGTCACTGACAAATGGGAGCCGGAGATAGCAGCCTTTGAAAAGCTTGACCAGACTGAGAAATACCCGGATCAATCCATCCTTTTTGTAGGAAGTTCAAGTATTCGTCTTTGGAGTACCCTGGAAGACCAGATGGCGCCCTACCCGGTCATCCAGAGGGGATTCGGCGGGTCCAACTCTCCGGCTGTGGCAAAGTACATTCAACGTATTGCTTATCCCCATCAGTTCAGGGCGGTGGTTATTTTCGTAGCCAACGATATTACCGGTTCTCCAGGCGACCTTACTCCCAAAGAAAGTGCCAATACGTTTAAGGAAATCGTAAAAACCATTCGCGCTAAATACAAGAAACAGCCTGTATTTATTGTCGAAATAACGCCTTCCCAGAGCCGCTGGAAACAGTGGCCGCTTATTCAGCAGGACAACGCCTTGCTGAAATCTTATTGCGAAAAGGGAAAAAACCTCTATTTTATCGAGACAGCCAATAGCTACCTGAATGAAAAGGGCGAACCCCGCAACGAGCTTTTCAGGGAAGACCACCTGCACCAGAACGCACAGGGATACCTTATCTGGGGGAAGCTGATCAAGGATGAGTTAAACAAAAGGTTGAAATAGAAAGGATAAAGGATAAAGGATAAAGGATAAAGGATAAAGTAGACTTGGTTTTGAGGGGAAAGGTTGCGTTCTGTTAAAGTCAATTGAAGTTATTTTACTGGAATTCAGATCGTTGCGTTCTTAACTTTATCCTTTATCCTTTATCCTTTACCCTTATGAACACGGAATAATCAATTACAAAATAAAAGAAACATCATGAATACATGGTTTGAGTGCACGGCGAAATACGCCAAAATGGATGAGAACGGCCGCGAAAAGAAAGTAAGCGAAACCTACCTGTTGGATGCCATCTCCTTTACGGAAGCAGAAACGCGGATTTACAAGGAGCTGGTCGCCATGGTAAGCGGCGAATTTTCGGTAACCCGGATATCCCGGACCAACCTGGCAGAGATAATTCCTTCTGAAACGGGCGACCGTTGGTACAAAGCCAAAGTTACCTTCATTACTTTCGATGAGGAGAGCGGTAAAGAGAAACGGGTAAGCCAGTTTGTACTCGTATTCTCAGATACTGTCAGGAATGCTTTCGACCAGGTGATCGAGGCGATGAAAGGGATGATGGCCGATTTCGAAATCAGTGGTATTACCGAAAGCCCGATCGTGGATGTTTTCCCGTATGTACCTGAAGTACAGAAAATACCTGAGAATTTTACGAAAGTGATCAACGGCGATTTCCAGGTAGAGGATGACGAGTCAGAGACGTCTGTCGAAGAGGACGACCTGAGATTTAACTAAATTACACTTTTGTCTGGTAATAATTATTTCACTTAAGTAGATTAGCACAAAATCGGCCATGCCTAAGGCATTTTGGTAGGTTTGTGCGCATTTTTTCCACGGAATAAATTCCTAGGCTACAACATGGTTTGTGCCAAAGGCACACGGGATGAATCGTGCCTCTGGCACTCAGCCTTGATCTCAAAGGATTGTAGCCTGCATTCCCGGTTACCCATAATCCAACCTGTCAATGCCGTCAGGCATGGCCGATCTTGTAGCCTCGGAATTTATTCCGTGGAAAAATGTAAAGATTTATATCGTTAATATTCAGCATGTCAATGCCGTCAGGCATGGCCGATCTTGTAGCCTCGGAATTTATTCCGTGGAAAAATGATGTTGCTAAAAAGCAGTGCCGTAGGTCCGGCCCATTCTGTTTATTTGGCAGCAAACCAATGCAAACACAGTTTGGAATCAGAGAAATGTCCTTTGTACCGGCAGTTCCTGTCAGGAATAATCTGTTTCCATTCAACACTTCGCAAAGAATATTTTCTACATTTACCTTTAGAATGATTAACCTCATTCCCGTTCATGTATCAGAATTCCGCCGAATAGACTCGAAAATATCAGATTCACAAAATGTTACACGGAAAAAACCTTTTGAAATACAAAATATTCATCATTCTGATATTTATATCCCAATTGTCTTTTACTCAAAATTTCAGGGGTTTATGGAAAGGACAATTTCAGAATAGTGATTCGATTATTCCTGTTCAGTTCAATGTGATGATACAAAAGGATTCAATGGTCGGGGTAATAATGCAAAAGCCTTATTTATGCTCTTTTACGGACAGCAGCTATGTCGGAGATACCCTTCAATTAAAATCTGCAAAGTACAGGATTGCCTATAACTGCCATTTGACAGACAATAAAAATCAACTCACAGGTGAATTTGTGATGAACGGAAAGTATTATCACCTGGAAATGTCCAGGGGAAATTACGCTGTATATCGTCCGCAGGAACCTAAAAAGCCTTACCCCTATTATTCGGAAGACGTTGTCTTTTTCAATAAAAATGACAGTACCAGGCTTGCCGGGACTTTAACAATACCAGATAAAAAAGGCGAATTTCCTGCCGTTGTTTTAATTGGTGGTAGTTATCCGACCAATAGAAACGGTGAATCCAATCACCATAAAATGTTCCTGGTGCTGGCAGATTATTTAACAAGAAACGGAATTGCGGTACTGAGGTATGATGCAAGAGGAGTCAATAAATCATCAGGAAATTTTCATGAATCCACACCGGCTGATTTTGCAAAAGATGTGATTTCCGGATACCACTATTTAGCCGAAAGAAAAGAAATAAACAGGAAAGCAATTGGCTTGATCGGACACAGTGAAGGTGGTCTGGTGGCATCCATAGCCGGATCTCTCTGCCATGAGATAGACTTTATCGTGTTACTGGCTAGTCCCGGTATTATGCTAAAAGAAATCTTCCTGTCTCAACTGGAGCAAAATCATAAATCCTTAGAAACCAGCAAAGAAAATTACGAATTTTGGAGAAAATTTTATGAATTATGTTACCTGTCGATTGAACAAGGGAAGGAAACAAAAGCCATTAAAGATACACTAAATCGTTTACGAGAGGAGTACCTGAACCTTCAGCCAAAACCAGATTTCATTGATTATGCTATTTTTAGCTTTTATGAAATATTAAATATGAGCGCCAGTCCTCACAATCAATTTTGTATAACCTGCAATCCTTCTTACTATTTGGAAAAGGTGATTTGTCCGGTACTTTCCTTAAACGGCAATAAAGACTTCATGGTGGAGGCCCGGATAAATCAGGATGCCATTAGAAAAGCGCTGATTGAGGGAGGAAACAAAGATTTTGAACTATCTGTTTTGGATAGGTTAAATCATTCATTCCAGGAATGCAGAACAGGTTCAATAAGAGAGTATGGGGTAATTGAACAAACATTTTCGCCCAGGGCACTCAACGATATATCGGATTGGATATTGAAGCATGCCAAAAAGGCAATCTGCAAGTTGTAGCCTCGTTATTTATTCAGTGTGATATGATGCATTAAAAATTGTATTCCTTTTATCCTCTAGCCCAAGTGTCGATATCGTCAATATTCCCATCAAAATCGTCATAATCGCCTAATTTACTATCAGTCAAGGCGTTGAAATAATCTCTCTCGTAATCATCTTCACCTGGATCATAATTTGCATATTCGTCTTCATCAAAACTACTTTCATTGTTCTCTACAAAATCTTGTTCTATACAATCTTCATCAAGATAATAACCAAATCTATTGAACATTTCCTTCTTTGTTATGTCATAAAAATAGATTTTATTCTCAGAGTCAAATGTTACTTTAAAAGTGTTTTGGAATTTCTCTAAATTTATTTGCTCAACCTGCTGATTAAGCTGAAAATCCGATGCCTCTATTACGGGTTTAACTTCAAAAATAGGTTACTGTTCTGGTGTAATGAAGTTGTTAACACACCAAAGATATAAAATTAGAGGTGGTCAAAAAATCAGTTTATAACGTGCCTGGATGGCACAGTTTAGCCATGTGTTCCGGTGCGAAATACTGGACCAAATGGGTTAATATATCTGGGCAATCCGTACATGATATACCGGATTTGTTTAAGAAAAGTAGGCTAACGGTCCTGACTTCGCTGCGTTGCAGGGATTTCTCAGAAAGCTAAAGATACGATTTTATTCAAACGCAACAAGAATTCGTTTTTAGAGTGACCGAAAAATAGTCCTCAGACTTCTCCTTTTGATCCGTTCAAAAAATTGAGTTCTTTTAATTTGACCGCAGATAATGTATATTTGTGAAAAATATGACCCCATGAAAAAAATAAGCATAACCGCAATAATCGAAAAAAGTCCGGATGGCTGGTATGTTGGGCAAATTGAAGAATTCCCCGAAGCAGTTTCGCAAGGGAAAACGATTAAAGAACTGCAGGAAAATCTAATTGATGCATTAATTTTGCTTATGGAAACAAGGAAAGAAATCACATCTGCAACTTATATCGGAAGAAAGACAATGAGACGAAAGTTAAATTTTGTTTGATGAAAAGGGGCGAGTTTATAAAATACCTAAAGAAAAACAACTGTGATTTATTGAGAGAAGGTTCCAAACACAGTGTTTATTTCAACATGATAAACAATAAGCAAACCACAATTCCACGTCATCCTGAAATTGCAGATATTCTTTGTAAAGTGATTTGTAAACAATTAGAAATCCCACCAGTCAAGTGAGGTCTTAAGGTGGGTCTTTGAAAATTAACCCCCGTCGAATTTTGGCAATTTTACGGGGGTGTTTTTTTTGGAAGCAATCAGGCAGAAATACAACCTCTCTATTGCAACTCCAACTGATCAAACAGTTTAATATAAATCTCAACTCCTTTCCTGATTTCCTCCAAATAAATGAATTCGTCGGCAGTATGCGACCGTGCCGATTCACCCGGACCAATTTTCACGGAGGTACAAGGAATTACTGCCTGGTCGGAGGTTGTCGGCGAGCCGTAGGTTGAAAGCCCCAAAGCGATTCCTCTTTGCACAAGCGGGTGCTCAAGCGGAATGCCTGATGAATTTAAACGGAAAGACCTCGGCTTCACTTCAGACTCAATACTTCCGGCAATGATCTTGTAAACTTCTTCATTGGTATAGCACTCATTGGTGCGAACATCCGCCACAAACCGGCAGGAGTCGGGCACTACGTTGTGCTGGGTTCCGGATTCAATCATGGTAACCGAAATTTTTACGGGTCCCAGTATAGCTGAACATTCCGGAAAAGACAAATCTTTCAGAATATTAATATCAGCCAAAGCCTTGTAAATCGCATTCTCCCCTTCGTTCCGGGCTGCATGACCAAGTTTTCCTTTGGCCTCGCAATCCAATACCAGCAACCCTTTTTCTGCTACTGCCATCTGCATCCCGGTAGGCTCACCTACAACTGCCAGGTTGATTTTCCCGAATTGCTTAAGAACAGATGCGATGCCGTTCAAACCGGACACCTCTTCTTCGGCGCTGGCACAAAAAATCAGGTTGTATGGCTGCGGTTTCTGCTCCAGGTGGCGAAAGGCACACAAAAGCGCTACTACAGATGCCCCGGCATCGTTGCTTCCAAGACCGGTCAGTTTCCCGTCCGCTTCCACTGCCCCGAATGGGTCATGGCTCCAGGCTTTGGCCGGCAGCACCGTATCTACATGTGAATCCAGCAAAATGGTCGGAAGATCCTCGTTCCACCCGGAAGAGAAAATCCAGACGTTGTTGCCTTCCCGGTAGGGTTGGTACCCCCATGCAGTCAGGGTTTGTTCTATCATAGTCGCAACGGGACCCTCCTCCCTGCTCAAAGAAGGGATTCTGATCATGGAACGGAGAAGTGCGATAGAATCTTCGAGAAATACCGGGTTCATTTGCTGTAGATTATGGTTTGTTTTCCTTTCATAAAGTGACTAAAGTGAGCTAAAGTGACTAAAGGTATGAACTCCAAACAATTTGTGATTGTGGCTTAAGTACTTTAGTCACTTTAGCTCACTTTAGTTCACTTTAGTTCACTTCCTACTCTAAAACGAGCCTGGTACCCCTCAACCCCTCCGAAATCCCGGCAGGATTGGTGATAACCACCACGCCTACACCACGGCGGAGGGCGGCAAAACCGTCTGATAATTTGGGGATCATGCCGCCTGTAACAACACCATCTTTTTTCAGTTGTTCGAAAAATTCAGGATTGATTTCATTGATTTTTGTGTGTTCATCTGTCTCATTCATCAGTACGCCGGATTTCTCGAAACAGAAAATCAGTCTGACTTCGTAATCGAAACACATGGCAACTGCCAGTTCGGATGCTATGGTATCTGCATTGGTATTGAGCAGCTGGCCATGCCCGTCGTGGGTAATAGGGGCCATAACCGGCACGTCACCCGAGATAAGCAATTCATTTAATGCCTGGTAATTGACCTGTTTAACATCGCCTACAAACCCGTAATCAATTTCACCAACAGGACGCTTTACGGCACGGACGAGATCAAGGTCGGCACCGGTCAAACCAATGGCATTGTTGCCCAATGCCTGAAGACCGGCTACTATGTTCTTGTTGACCAGCCCCGCATAGACCATCGTGCACACTTTCAGTGTTTCGGCATCAGTAATTCTTCTTCCGTCTACTTTCTTGCTTTCCAGCCCAAGTTTTTCAGAAAGAATGGTTGCCGTTTTACCTCCTCCATGTACCAGAATTTTATTTCCGGCTATCCGTGAAAAATCTTTCAGAAAGGATTTCAGGGAGGCTTCCTCTTCTACGACGTTTCCCCCTACCTTTATGATTGTCAAATGGTCACTCATAAATTACGCTCCAATATCATTTTTAAAACTGTCTGGGCCGAATATACGCGATTTTCTGCTTCCTTCACCACGATGGAAAGTTCACTGTCCAAAACTTCATCGGATACGATCATGTTTCTGCGTACCGGCAGGCAATGCATGAACCTGGCATTGTTGGTCAGCTTCATTTTGTCCATCGTAACGGTCCAGTTCCTGTCTTTGGACAGAATTTTGCCGTAATCTCCGTATGCCGACCAGTTTTTGGCATAGATGAAATCGGCTCCGGCAAAGGCTTTGTCCTGATTGTATTCAACTTTCAGATCACCCATAAATTCGGGAGCCAGTTCATAGCCTTCAGGATGCGTGACTACCAGTTCATAATCAGTTTGCCTCATCCACTCGACAAATGAGTTGGGCACCGCCTGCGGCAAAGCTTTGGGATGGGGTGCCCATGTAAGCACAACTTTGGGTTTTGGTTTGCGTTTGAACTCCTCGATGGTAAGCAGGTCGGCAAAACTCTGCAGCGGGTGACGGGTTGCCGCTTCCATGCTGACAACCGGTACTCCGGCATACTCAATAAACTGGTTGAGGATTCTCTCCTCGTAATCATCTTCTTTGCTTTCGAAACGGGCAAACGCACGAACCCCGATGACATCGCAATAGGTACCGATCACCGGAATAGCTTCGCGCAGGTGTTCCGGTTTGTCGCCATCCATCACAACGCCCAGTTCGGTCTCAAGACTCCAGCCATCCTGTTTGACATTCAGTACCATGCAATTCATTCCGAGGTTCATGGCAGCCTTCTGGGTACTTAACCTGGTGCGCAGGCTGGAGTCAAAAAAAATCAGGATCATGGTTTTGTTTTTACCAAGATGCTGGTAACCGTAAGGATTCTTCTTCACTTCCAGGGCTGTTTTTACCGCCTCTTTCAGGTTCGGAATATCGTAAACTGATGTAAAATGCTTCATACTATTTTGGATTTTCGATTTTAGATTTTGGAATTTCGCCAGGCATCATTGTGGTCCTTAATGGGTATTTTTTGTCCTTTGTGGTATAAAAGAATAAATAATTTTACCACAAAGGGCTCAAAGGGAAGCACTGAGGAGTACACAAAGGCGGCAATTTTGAACCATTAATATTAAAAAATATGAATTATTATGCTAAAATACTGATAGTTGCGTTTCCACTTTATCCTTTATCCTTTCTCCTTTCTCCTTTCTCCTTTCTCCTTTATCCTTTATCCTTTCTCCTTTATCCTTTATCCTTTATCCCTCCCTTATCTGCCCCTTCCCCTCGACGATCCATTTATAGGTGGTTATCTCCTGCAACGCCATGGGGCCACGGGCGTGGAGTTTCTGTGTGCTGATACCTATTTCGGCTCCCAATCCGAACTGTCCGCCATCCGTAAAAGCCGTACTCGTATTGGCATATACAGCCGCAGCATCAACGGAAAGAATAAATTGGTCCAGGGTTTCCCTGTTGACCGAAATGATTGCCTCACTGTGCTTTGAACTGTAAAGAGCAATATGATCAAGCGCTTCTGTTAACGAAGATACAGTTTTTATCGCCATTTTGTAATCAAGAAATTCTGTTCCGAAAGAGTCGTCGACAGCCGGACGGAGCAAACCGGCAGGATAACTTCCTGTTAAGGCTTTCCTGGCTTCGGGATCGGCAAAAATTTCAACTTTGCTCTCTGCCATCAAACCAACCAGATAGGGCAGATCGGACAGACGGCTGCGGTGAACGATCAGGCAATCCAAGGCATTGCACACACTCACCCTGCGGGTTTTTGCGTTGTTGATCACAACGCGGCCCATCTCTTTGTCACCATCCTTATCAAAATAGGTATGGCAGATGCCGGCGCCTGTTTCGATGACTGGAATTTTTGCGTTTTCGCGGACATAGTCGATCAGTGCCTGACTTCCGCGAGGTATGATCAGATCTACATAACCCCTGGCATGAAGCAGCGCAGTGGTTGCCTCCCTGTCCGGAGGCAGCAGTATCAGGGCATTCTCATCTATTCCGGCGGTGTTCAGAACACTTTTAACAACGGATACGATCGCCCTGTTCGAGTGATCGGCATCACTACCGCCCTTCAGCACCACCGCATTTCCGGATTTGATACAGAGGGAAAAAACATCGAAAGTGACGTTGGGCCGTGCCTCATAAATGATGCCGATCACACCGAAAGGCACGCTGATTTTTTTAATCTTTAATCCGTTCGGAAGTTCTTCCTGACTGAGAATCCTCCCTAACGGGGAAGGCAAAGCAGCAACATTCCGTATATCCGAAGCAATCGCTTCAATTCTTGGTTTGGTAAGTTGCAGCCTGTCGTATTTTGGATCCTTTGGATCCATCAGGTCAAGATCTTTTTGGTTTTCCTTCAGGATCTCCGCTGCCGAGGCCTCTGCAGCGTCAGCCAGCCTGAGCAGCAGCTGGTTGATTTTCTCTGCTGACAATTGAGCCAGTTTCCTGCTTGCCAGCAGGGCCAGGTCGAAACTATCGGTGTATTTTGTCCCCATTAAATCAGGTATAAATAATCGTAATGGATAAATGGTTTAGTCTTTTTACCGCCTTTCTCTATCAATGTTTCATCCGAAGAGAAGGAGGCCTTGCCCAGGCCCAGCAAATTCCCCTCACCGTCTTTGATCCGGACGATGTCGCCTTCCTTGAAATATCCTGAAACAGAAGTGATCCCGATCATCAGCAGGCTGACAGCACGGTCGGAAAGAAGTACTGTCCTTGCACCCTCGTTGATCACCACCTCCCCGCGTGCAAAATCATCCGAATGAGAGAGCCATTTGCGCACCCCACTCGATTTTTTGGCAGAGGGAAGAAAATAGGTAAATGCCGTCTGACTCGTTCCACTGTTGATATCCATCAAAATCCGCTCTTTGAATCCGTTGGCAATAAAAACGGCGATTCCCTGTCCCGCAAGTTTGGCGGCAATATGGTATTTTGTCAGCATCCCTCCCCTGCCGAAATCCGATTTTTTAGCAGAGATGGAGATCCCGTCCGCCGACTGGTTGGGGTGAATAATCCGGATCAGTTCGCTGCCCGGCTGATCGGGTGCAGCGGTAAAAACCCCGTCCACATTGGAGAGCAGTATCAGCGCTTCCATGTCCATCATCGAAGCGATCAGGCCTGAAAGTTCATCGTTGTCGGTAAACATCAGTTCGGTTACCGAAATGGTATCATTCTCATTAACAACGGGAATTACTTCGTTCTCCAACAATGTCTGTATACAGTTGCGCATGTTCAGGTAATGGAGGCGGTCGCCGAAATTTTCTTTGGTCGTCAATACCTGTGCGCAGGTAAGTCCGTGTTCCTGAAAAAGGTCGGAATAGCGGTTGATCAGCTTCACCTGGCCAACAGCCGACCACAACTGCCGGCTCGAAACCGGATCCAGCTTTTTCAGTGGTTCAACCTCTGCACGGCCTGCAGCTACTGCTCCGGATGTAACCAGGATAACCTGTACCCCCTCTTTTTTCAGTAGCGCTATTTGTTCCACGATGTGCGCCATGCGGGTAATATTCAGCATCCCGTCTTCCCTGGTCAGTACATTGCTGCCAACCTTGACGACTATTTTCTTATATAATTGAGAATTTACCATTTTATCTTGCACCAGACTGATGCGATTGTATGACTTTCCATTCGTTGCCTGTCTTTTCATAGACAAAAGGCCATAGGAACCTTATTGTATATGAACTTCCTGAACTGAGGTTAACCCTTGATTCTCCTGAAGCTGTCAAAAGTGCAAGCCTGTCTGACAATACGGATATCTTTTCCTGTTTTACGCTGATGCGCTGGGTGGAACCATCCTGAGGCCTTGATTTCAAAAAGCTGATCAAGGAATCATATTTAGCATAGTATGCACCACCGATAATAAAACCGGCGTTGTATTTATCGTCAACCCCTGTGTTGATTTTATCGTAGTTTAGGCTGTCTGCAGCTTTTACCATGGTTTGGAAGATGGAATCGATTTCCTTTTCAATAATTGATTTCTGCTGATTCGTCATACTCTGACCATTTGACAATTGGATGCATCCAAATATCAATAAGCCAATTAGAAAAGTCGTTAAAGTATTTTTCATCTTCCTATGTTTTTACACGATGCCTTGCTACAAATGAGTCGCCGCTACGCGGCTGATATTCATATTTAAATCCAATTTTTTAGCCATCTTCCAGATACCTCACAGTCGTCAGTCCGCAGTCTTCAGTACACAGTCTTCAGTACAGTCCGTGACCCACTCATCCATTCGCCCAGTCGACCACTCACCCACTCGCCCCGCCTTCGTTCACCATTCTCCATGCTCCTCGCCCCCGACTACAGCACCACCGCCAGAAACCTTGCCACGCGGCCATTCATCGCCTGCATGCCGTGCGGAATGGCTGAATCAAAATAGACTGAGTCGCCCGGATTGAGAATCAGTTCATTGTTGCCGATAACAATCTTCAACTGACCTTCCAGTAAGAAATTAAATTCCTGTCCCGGATGCGCATTCAGGGTGATTTCAGGGTCTTCTTTCGGTTCTACGATCACAAAATAGGGATCTGCCTTGCGGTTCATGAAATTAGCTGCCAGCGACTCGTAATTGTAGCTCCGGCGTCTCTGAACTGTCACTCCTTTGCCTTTCCTGGTAAGGGAATAGGTATGAACATGCGGTTCCTCTCCGGTCAGCAAGGTAGTAATGTCGAAACCAAAATGCCTGGCCATCCTGTGGAGGATGCTGACGGGAATATCTGTTTCGCCGCTCTCAAATTTAAGGTAATCCTCCACCGAAACATCGCACGTATGTGCGGCTTTTTCAGGCGCTATCTCCAGGGATTCGCGCATACCCCTGAGACGGTCAGCGATCTCAATGATTTGTCGTTCCATAATATTTTATTTACTGTTATTCAGTTTGTTGTATGAAACCAGCAAACCCCTGATCAATGCCGAAGAGAATCCCTGGTGCTCCATTTCATTCAGACCGGAAATGGTAATACCCTTTGGCGTCGTCACTTTATCGATCTCCTGTTCAGGATGATGTCCGGTTTGCAAAATCAACTCAGTAGCGCCTTTCACTGTTTGGGCCACAATTTGCTGGGCCACATCGGCGCCGAAGCCGATCTCCACACCACCCTGGATGGCCGCGCGGATAAAACGCAGTGCAAAGGCAATGCCGCAGGCGCCCAAAACCGTGGCAGCAGCCATCAGTTCTTCGTTGATAAAGATCACCTTTCCGAGTGTTTCGAAAAGATCTTCGACAAGTTTCTGAACAGCTGGGTCACACTCCGGTGCTGCGATCAGGGTCATCGACTCCTGCAGGGCAACGGCAGTATTGGGCATCACCCTGAAAACCAGCACCCCTTCCGGCACAAGTTCATTTAACGCTGCCATGGATATACCTGTCATCAACGAAAGGAGGATCTGCCCCGGCTTCAGATGGGGCTTAAGTTCCGTTAACAGATCAACGGCCTGGTACGGTTTAACTGCCAGGATAATCACATCCTGCCCGATAACCGCCTTTGCATTATCTTTTTCAATCCGGATACCCTTTGTCTGCAGGTCGTCCAGCAGATGTACCCTTCGCCGGGATACAACAATTCTGGAGGCCGCTATACCGGACTTAAGAAAGCCCTCGGCAACAGATCTTCCGAGATTTCCTCCTCCGATAATTCCTATATTGGTCTGATTGATTTGCATAAATTGATTGATTTGAGATTATAGGTGCAAATTACATATTTTTTGACAGACGGGAGAAGGCATCCAGAAAACGGGAGGCATCCTGCCTGCTCAAGGTCAGTGGCGGCAGTATGCGTATTACATTGGTGCCGGTTACACCAGTAAATATTTTTTCTTCAAACAACATTTTTTTCCTGAGATCCGCAATCGGCTGGTCAAATTCGAGGCCGATCATCAGTCCCTTACCGCGTACCTCTTTGATCCGGGGAAATGCCGAGAGCTCTCTGATCAGGAAACCGCCTACTTTTGCCGCATTTTCGACCAGATCCTCCTGCTCCATAATTTCCAGTACCGCCAGCCCGGCCGCGCAGGCCAGGTAATTTCCGCCAAAGGAGGTTCCCAGCATCCCATGCCAGGGTTTGTATTCAGGCGCAATCAGGACCCCGCCTACCGGGAAGCCGTTCCCCATCCCTTTGGCCACCGTAATCACATCCGGCCGGATGCCGGCATACTGATGGGCGAAGAACTTTCCGCTCCTGCCGTACCCCGACTGGACTTCGTCCAGGATAAACAAGGCACCGATTTCTTTGCACATCCTGCCTGCAGCCTGAAGAAAGGCAGGATCAGGTACCCTGCAGCCTCCGACTCCCTGTATTCCTTCCACCAGAACCGCAGCAACATCACCGGCGGCAAGTGCACTTCTTAATGCTTCAACATCATTCAGGGGAAGGATTACCCGGTCATGTACATCGTTGAGCGGGGCAATAATTTTGGGGTTATCAGTCACTGCTACCGCAGCAGAAGTACGGCCATGAAACGATTTTTCAAACGCAACGATTCTTTTCTTACCGGTCAGGAAAGAAGCAAGTTTCAGTGCATTTTCGTTGGCTTCCGCTCCCGAATTGCAGAGGAAAAGGGAGTAATCTCCGTAACCGGAAAGCGCTCCCAGCTTTTGGGCCAATTCTGACTGCATCGGATTCTGCACCGAATTGGAATAGAATCCGATCCTGTTCAGCTGCTCACTGATCCGCTGAATGTAACGGGGATGGGAATGACCGACAGAAATTACCGCATGGCCGCCGTACAGGTCAAGATATTCCGTACCCTTTTCGTCGGTGATGGTACAACCGGATGCCGAAACCGGCGTAAGGTCGTAGAGGGGGTAAACGTCAAATAGGTTCACAATAGAGATTTTTTATAGGTATAAGAAATTTTCGATTTTCGATTTTCGATTTTCGGTGAAAATGTTTGGATGCTATTTGAAAAAATTTGCAAAAAGAAATCACTCTATATTTCCTGTCAAATTTTGAATGAAGCGTACTCGAAAATCCAAAATCGAAAATCCAAAATTGCTAAAATGCGTTTGCCTTTAAATTTAATCCGGCCTTTTCGTCCAGACCAAACATGATGTTCATGTTCTGAACCGCCTGACCTGAGGCTCCTTTCAACAGGTTATCGATACAGGAGATGATCATCAGCTGATCCCCGTGTTTTTCTAGGTACAGCAGACATTTGTTGGTATTGACAACCTGCTTCAGATCCGGGTTTTCATCGGTTACACAGACAAAAGGATGGGAATGATAATATGTGGCATAAATCTGGCAGGCATCTGCCAGAGTTCCCTCAAAGCGGGTGTAGACAGAGGTAAAAATGCCGCGGGTGTGGTTTCCCCGTACGGGGATAAAATGAACGGCATGGCTGAAACCAGGCTGAGCCTGTTCCAGGCTTTCGCGGATCTCACCCAGGTGCTGGTGCTCAAAGGCCTTGTAAACTGACAGGTTGTTGTCACGCCAGCTGAAATGGGAGGTTTTGGTCGGTTCCTGTCCTGCGCCGGTCGATCCTGTTATCGCGTTGACATGAAGGTCATCCTGAAGCAGTCCGGCTGCCGCAAGCGGCAATACCGCCAGCTGGATTCCAGTGGCAAAACAGCCGGGATTGGCAATCCTGCCGGCCGACTGAATGGCTTTCCTGTTAAGTTCCGGTAATCCGTAGACAAAGTTATTTCCAGCCTTTTTCAACCGGAAGTCGTGGCTCAGATCAATCACCTTTACCCGCTCCGGAAGTGCGCTTTTTGCAAGATATTCAGCAGATTTCCCGTGACCTGAGCAGAGAAAAAGGAGATCAACCTGCTCCGGATCAATATCCGAAAACAGCATTTCCGTTTCTCCCAGCAGGTCGCGGTGGACCGTTGTTAAAGGCTGTCCGTTGTTGCTGCCGCTCTGCACATATTTCAGCAAGGCATTCGGATGGTAAAGCAGGATACGGATCAGTTCGCCGGCAGTATAACCAGCCCCGCCGATGATTCCGATAGATATCTTTTGTTTTGTTGGCATAAAGCAATTATATTGTTTGAAATGTTTGAAGGGTTTAAGAGGTTTGAAATGTTCCGGTTTTAAAACATTTCAGACATTTCAGACATTTTAAACATTTCAAACTTTCTGGTTTTATTTATTGACAGAAAAAAAGATCTTAAGCTGATTGCTCAGAATCTTGGTATATCCTTTGGCATCATCCGCGCTCCAGCCTTTGTTCATCTCGCCGTACTGTCCGAAATCACTGTTCATCAGGTCGTGCTCCGACTCAATGCCAACCAGTTGAAAGGTATAAGGCATCAGTTTTATGATCACCTTTCCGGTAACATTTGTCTGGCTGCTCTCAAGGAATTTTTCCATGTCGCGCATCACCGGTTCGAGGAATTGGGCCTCGTGCAGGAACATTCCGTACCAGTTGCTCAGCTGCTCTTTCCAGTATTGCTGCCATTTGGTTAGGGTATGCTTTTCGAGCAGGTGATGCGCCTTGATAATCAGCATCGGGGCAGCGGCTTCGAATCCAACCCGTCCTTTGATACCAATGATGGTGTCTCCCACATGCGTGTCCCGTCCAATTGCCCAGGCAGAGCCGATTTTCCCCACTTCCCGGATGGCATCGACAGGATTGTGGTGTGTATTGCCGTTGACTGCCTTGAGCTGTCCTTTTAAAAATTCGAGGGTTAGAATCTCTTCTCCTTCTTTGGTCAAATGAGTTGGATAGGCAGATTCGGGCAATGCTTTGTTGCTGGTGAGGGTTTCTTTGCCCCCGATGCTGGTTCCCCACAAACCCTGGTTGATGGAATAGGCCATCTTTTCAAAATTATCTTTGACGCCGTGTTTGCGCAGGTAATCAATTTCTGCATCGCGGGTCAGCTCCAGGTCGCGGGTTGGGGTCAGGATTTTAATCTCAGGTGCCAGCACCTCAAAAGCAAGGTCAAACCTGATCTGGTCGTTACCGGCCCCGGTACTGCCATGGGCCACATATTGGGCACCAATTTTCTTGGCGTAATCAATCACGGCAAGGGCCTGGAATATCCGTTCAGAACTGACAGAGATAGGATAGGTATTGTTTCTTAAAACATTACCATAGACCATGTAGCGAATCCCTTTGTTGTAATAATCAGCAGTAACATCCAGCATTTTGTGTGCTTTTACGCCCAGCGAATAAGCTTTCTTTTCAATTGCCTCCAGTTCCTCTTTTGAAAAACCTCCGGTATTGGCTACCGCTGAATAAACATCCAATCCTTTCTCCTGTGCGAGATAAATGGCACAAAAAGAGGTATCCAAACCTCCGCTGAATGCCAGAACAACTTTTTCTTTTATTTTATCCATTGTTATATAATTTTTTTGTCTTCTGCTTTTTACTCTATTATTTCCATTCCGTCCGAAAAGAGATTATTGCTTCTGCCGACCTGCTACCGCGGACGGCTGTCTACTATGTTACTCATTTCCCAGGGCGTTGCTCCTTCGTCGCTTGCCCTGGGCTAGGATATTCTGCCACTTCGTGGCGAGCCCCATCACCTTATAACCAAGAACGGAATCGAAAATCAAAAATTCGTACTGTATTGATGCAGGTCGGCCACAAAGGGCCGCCCCTACTTTACCCTTTCTCCTTTCCCCTTATTCCTTCTTCCGCTTCTCCAGCCACTCCTGGAACATTTCAAAAGGCATGTTCATTTTGCGCTTCTCCTTTTGCCAGGCCGGATCATACAACATGCCGGTACACAAGCACTTGGAGTGCTTCATCCTTAACAGGATATCGTAGTTGACACAACTCTGGCATCCTTTCCAAAACTGCTCATCATTGGTAAGTTCAGAGAAAGTCACCGGCCGGTAACCCAGTTCCGAATTTATCTTCATCACAGCCAGACCGGTAGTCAGACCAAACAGTTTGGCATTTGGGAATCTCTTTCGGGAAATTTCGAAAGCCTTGTGTTTGATTTTTCGCGCAAGTCCGTGGCCGCGGTAATCCCAATGAACGATCAGCCCTGAATTGGCCACATATTTTTCGTCACTCCACGACTCAATGTAGCAAAATCCGGCGAATTTATCCCCATCCAGCGCTATTATTGCTTTATGGTTGCTGATCTTCCCGGCAATGTATTCGAACGACCGGCGTGCGATACCCGTTCCTCTCTCGAGGGAGGCTTTCTCGATGGTATCGTTGATTTCGTCCACATATTTCAGATGCTCCTCACCGGCAAGCATAACTTTGATTTCCTGTTTTTGTGCTTCTGTATCTTTTTTCCTGAATATCATCTTATCAATTAAATTTTATTTTCCAGATTCGGCATAATAGCTACCAATGCACGAACCACATCGTTCCGCCCAACACCATCCCGCATAACAACCAAAATAGTGTCGTCGCCGGCGATGGTTCCGAGTATTTCTTTGCAACCAGATTCATCGATAGCCAAGGCTGTGCTCGGGGCAAATCCCGGCAGGGTTTTAATGACGCCCAGGTTCCCCGAAAACTCAATGCCCAGCACCCCGTCTGCCAGAAAGTTCATTCTGGAAGGATTTGCCCTGCGCTCATCCGGATGAAGCATTTCGTAGGAGGGCAAACGGTAGATGTATCCCGCTTTCGCGTCACTTACTTTGATGACCTGCAACGACTTGAGATCACGCGACAGTGTTGCCTGCGTTATCTCCATACCCATAGAATGCAATCTCAACAGCAGGTCATCCTGGTTGGTGATCACATCGCTGGAAATGATCTTTTTGATCAACTCAAAACGTTCAACTTTATTCTTCAAGATTATTCCATTAATGTATAATTATTCGAATTAAAATGCAAATATAACCACTTAAAGGATATTATATCACAATAATTGCATATTTATTTGTATTTTTTATCAAATGTTAAGTATTTGTGAATATTTATAAATTTACATGATACCTTTTGTGAAATCGGAAGATTTAATCTACTTTTGTCACCGTGCGACAACATCCGGGTATATCGATCTTGTTAACGCAAAAAATGCGTTTTTACTGCTGATTAAAAAGTAGTGAAAACGCATTTTTTCTTTTATTGATGAAAATACAAAGAATTAACATATGCGAAAAGTTAAGTTGGTACTCGAAGATGGTACTACATTTGAGGGGAAATCTTTTGGTTATGAGAAATCGGTGACCGGCGAGGTGGTTTTTTATACTGCCATGACCGGTTATCCGGAAAGTTTGACGGACCCGTCTTATACCGGCCAGATTCTGGTATCCACCTACCCGATGATCGGAAATTACGGTGTACCGTCCGACCGGAAAGAAAACGGGCTTCACCGCCATTTTGAGTCAGATAAGATACACATCACCGGTTTGGTTGTCGACAGCTATTCTTTCGGCTACAGCCACTGGAATGCCCAGTCAAGTCTCGCCGACTGGATGAAATCGCAGCAGATTCCGGGAATTTACGGCATCGATACCCGCGCACTTACAAAAATCCTCAGGGAAAAAGGTTCGATGATCGGAAAAATTGAATTTGAAGGTGAACCTGTTGAGATGGTCGATCCGAACCTGATGAACCTGGTTGCCAAAGCGAGCACTGATACATTAGAAACCTACGGCAATGGAGATACTACGGTGGTACTGGTCGATTGCGGCGTGAAGAACAACATTATTCGCTGCCTGATCAAACGCGGAGTCAAAGTAATCCGGGTTCCGTGGGATTACGATTTTACAACCATGAAATACGACGGACTTTTCCTGACCAATGGCCCCGGCGATCCGACCATGTGCGACATCACTGTTAAGCACATCAAAACCGCCATCCAACAAGAAAAGCCAATTATGGGGATTTGTCTGGGGAATCAGTTGCTTGGTTTGGCGGCCGGCTGCAAAACCTACAAACTGAAGTACGGTCACCGGAGTCACAACCAACCTGTTCTGATGACAGGCACCAACCGGTGTTTTATCACCTCGCAGAACCACGGATATGCCATTGACCAGAAATCGATCCCCGCTGACTGGGAGACCCTTTTCTACAATGTAAACGATGAAACCAACGAAGGGATCCGGCACAAAACCAAGCCCTTCTTCTCCACCCAGTTTCACCCGGAAGCTTCTTCGGGACCGGTGGATACGGAGTTTTTGTTTGATGATTTTATTGCAAATATTAAAAAGACATGCTAAACACAAATATCAAAAAAGTCATCGTTCTGGGTTCCGGCGCACTGAAAATCGGGGAAGCCGGCGAATTTGACTATTCAGGTTCCCAGGCGCTGAAAGCCCTGAAAGAGGAAGGCGTCTACACCATCCTGATCAATCCCAACATTGCGACGATACAAACCTCCGAAGAGATCGCGGATAAAATATATTTCCTTCCGGTTACGGCTTATTTTGTCGAAAAGGTGATTCAGAAAGAGAAACCGGACGGCATTTTGCTTGCCTTCGGCGGACAGACAGCCCTCAATTGCGGGGTGGATCTTTTCCGTCAGGGAATCCTGGAAAAATACAACCTGAAAGTGGTTGGGACTCCGGTCCAGTCGATTATCAACACCGAGGACCGTGAAATCTTCTCCGGCATCCTGCACGAAATCGATGTACTGACACCACGCAGTATTGCCTGTACCACTATCGAACAGGCCAGGAAAGCTGCCAACACGCTCGGTTACCCGCTCATTATCCGCGCAGCCTACACTTTGGGCGGACTTGGTTCCGGCTTCTGCGCCAACGAAGAAGAACTGAACAAACTCGCCGACAATGCCTTCTCCTACTCCGGCCAGATCCTGGTTGAAGAGTCCATCAAAGGATGGAAAGAGGTTGAGTACGAGGTAGTGCGCGACCAGTTTGACAACTGCATCACGGTTTGTAACATGGAGAATTTCGACCCGCTCGGAATCCACACGGGTGAATCGATCGTAGTCGCCCCTTCCCAGACCTTGTCGAATGATGAATACCATAAACTGCGCACCCTCTCCATCAAAATCATCCGGAAAATCGGCGTGATCGGCGAGTGCAACGTCCAGTTTGCCCTTGATCCCAACTCTGAAGATTACCGGGTGATTGAAGTAAATGCACGTCTTTCAAGATCCTCAGCGCTTGCATCCAAAGCTACCGGCTATCCACTGGCATTTGTGGCAGCCAAACTCGGACTGGGATATGGCCTGCATGAACTGAAAAACTCGGTCACCAAAGAGACGACCGCCTGCTTTGAACCGGCACTCGATTATTGTGTGGTAAAGATTCCGCGCTGGGACCTTGGTAAATTCGTTGGGGTATCAAAAAATCTCGGATCAAGCATGAAATCGGTGGGCGAAATAATGGCCATCGGACGCACTTTCGAGGAGGCAATTCAGAAAGGACTGCGCATGATCGGAATAGGCATGCACGGGTTCGTCGGAAACCGCGGAAATATGGAGATTATCGACATCGACGAGGAATTGGTCAACCCTACCGACCGGAGGATTTTTGCTGTTGCGGAAGCCTTCCACAAAGGGTATTCAGTCGATAAAATATGGGAAATCACCCGCATTGACAAGTGGTTTCTGATGCGTCTGGAGAATATCTACAAATTACGCACCGAACTCATCGGATTCGATACACTCGAGGCCCTTCCGACCGAACTGCTCCGGGATGCAAAAAAACTCGGCTTCTCCGACTTCCAGATTGCCCGGATTGTTGTGAAATCGGGTGTACGGGATATGAATGTCGAAAGCCTGAAAGTGAGAACTTTCCGGAAAAAGCTAGGAATTGTGCCCTTTGTCAAACAGATAGATACCCTGGCCGGGGAATATCCGGCCCAGACCAATTATCTCTACATGACCTACAACGGGTCGGAGCATGATGTTGAATTCCAGCATGACGGCCAGTCGATCATTGTTCTTGGCTCAGGTGCTTACCGGATTGGTTCCTCCGTCGAATTCGACTGGTGTTCGGTGAATGCCGTCAATACCATACGTCAAGAGGGCTTCCGCGCCATCATGATCAATTACAACCCTGAAACTGTTTCGACCGATTACGATAACTGCGACAGACTTTACTTTGACGAACTTTCCCTGGAAAGGGTTCTGGACATCTGCGACCTCGAAGATCCCAAAGGCACCGTGTTGTCGATGGGCGGACAGATCCCAAACAACCTGGCCATGAAACTGCATGCCCAGCATGTACCTATTCTTGGAACAAGCGCCGAAAAGATTGACAATGCCGAAGACCGCAAGAAATTCTCAGCCATGCTCGACAGGCTGGAGGTCGACCAGCCCCGCTGGAGCCAACTCACTACCATCGAAGAAATTTTCAAATTCGTGGATGAAGTAGGATTCCCGGTACTGATCCGCCCTTCTTACGTTCTTTCCGGCGCAGCCATGAACGTGGTTTCCAACCGCGACCAGCTGGAGCATTTCCTCAACCTGGCAACCCATGTTTCAAAGGAGCATCCTGTTGTGGTATCTGAGTTTATTGAGAATGCCAAGGAAATTGAAGTGGATGCAGTAGCCAAAAACGGAGAAATTGTGGCCTATGCCCTCTCTGAGCATGTCGAGTTTGCCGGTGTGCACTCGGGGGACGCCACCATTGTCTTCCCGCCGCAGAAACTCTACGTGGAGACCATCCGCAGGATCAAGATAATATCCAGAAAAATCGCCAAAGCGCTCGAAATAACAGGACCTTTTAATATTCAGTACCTCGCAAAAGACAACGATATCAAGGTGATCGAGTGTAACCTCAGGGCTTCAAGATCTTTTCCATTCGTTTCCAAGGTATTGAAAACAAACCTGATCGAGATTGCTACCAAAGCCATGCTCGGTGTGCCTTTCGAAAAACCCGACAAATCCTTGTTTGAACTGGATTATGTAGGGGTTAAAGCGCCACAGTTCTCCTTTCACCGGTTGCTGAATGCTGATCCGGTTTTGGGTGTCGATATGGCTTCGACAGGAGAAGTTGGATGCATCGGCGAAAACTTCTATGAGGCATTACTGAAGTCTATGCTTTCAGTCGGCTACCGGATTCCAAAGAAAACCATCCTGATCTCATCAGGACCTGTCAGGGGCAAGATCGAATTGCTGGCCAGCGCCAGGATGTTAAAGGAACGAGATTTTACCATCTATGCTACGGGAGGCACGCACCATTTTTTCCAGGAAAACGGAATCGAAACCGAAAAAGTTTACTGGCCCGACGAGGAGGATATGTCGCCCAATACCCTGGAGTTGATCAAACAACGTAAAGTTGAAATGGTGATCAACATTCCGAAAGACCATACCAACCGGGAGATATCCAACGGGTACCGCATCCGCAGAAATGCCATCGACTTCAATATCCCGCTGATCACCAATGCCCGGGTTGCCAGCGCCTTTATTTATGCCATCTGCAAACTGGAGATGGATGATATCAGCATCAAATCGTGGGACGAATACAAGTAAAAGGATAAAGGAGAAAGGATAAAGGAGAAAGGAAAGAACGCCGTACGCTAATTTCCGGTGTTTCCCCAACAATTTGGCACTGTTAGGTCGGATTAATACGCTCATTTTTGAAATATTATAAAAAAGTAAACAAATTTGTTTATATACTATTATCTTTGTAGAAAGTATTATGAACAATGTACCATCGTATTGAAATAATCAAAGGGATTCATCCCGGAAAGCTGATTGAAAGAGATTTAATAAAAAAACATCTCACTCAAAGATCTTTGGCTCATGAAACGGGTATTCCGTATCAAACCATCAACGCTATTATCGCCGGTAAACGCAATTTGACTACAGGGCAAGCCTTGAAAATTGAAACCCTGTTAAATTACGAAGAGAGCTTTCTCTCAATTCTCCAAACTCATTATGAGATAAAACAATATAAAGAAGAAGCACTTGCTGAGCTTTTTGATAAAAGTCCACGCATTCGCAAATCGCTTTTCTGGGATGCAGACTTTGATAAAATCAATTGGGCCAAATATAAAAAGTCGGTGATACAGCGGGTTACGGAAAGGGGAAGCAAGGACGAAATCAATGAAATTACCAGGTTTTATCATCTATCGGCCAATGAATTGGAACAATATAAGCCGGAGAAAACTAGTCAGAACAGTATGATGCAAAGGATAAAAAGATAAGATGACACCTACCCAACTACATTACGAGACAGTTAATCCTTTGATAAGAAAAATGCTCAGCGAAATAATGGATAAACCTATATTTTATCCGTTCTATCTGGTTGGAGGCACTTCGCTGAGTTTACGCTTAGGCCACAGAAAATCCGTAGATATTGATTTATTTACGAATGTGCCCTATCGCAGTTTAGACTTTTTAGTTTTTGAAAGATTCTTCAGGGACACATATAGATACTATTATTGTACAGACACCACGAACATTGTAGGGTTTGGCAGATCCTATTATATTGGGGAATCTGATGAGGACAACATAAAAGTGGACTTGTATTACCATGAAGGGCTTATTGATCCTTGTGATGAAGTAGATGGCATTCGGATTGCAAGTCTGGCAGATGTTACAGCAATGAAGGTGGATGTCATTTCAAGAAAAGGGCGTAAGAAAGATTTTTGGGATTTACATGAGCTTCTGGGTACCTATACCCTGCCGGATATGCTTGACTTGCATCGACAGCGCTATGAATATACCCATGATCGGGAAAACATTATTACCAATTTTGCGGACTTCACCCATGCTGATGAAGACATTGACCCTATTTGCCTGAAGAACAAAGTCTGGGAATTCATAAAATTGGATTTTGTTGAGCTTCTGGAAAGTATTCAATAGAAATCCAACGGGTACCGCATCCGGAGGAATGCCATCGACTTCAATATCCCGCTGATCACCAATGCCCGGGTTGCCAGCGCCTTTATTTATGCCATCTGCAAACTGGAGATGGATGATATCAGCATCAAATCGTGGGACGAATACAAATAAAATGTAAACGTAGGGGCGGCCCTGAGTGGCCGCCCTTTCTGCATACCAAAAGAATTTTCGATTTTGGATTTTCGGTCAGATCCCTGAGCCAGTCGAAGGGTTCGATTTGGGGTTACGGTTCCGGCAGACTTTTGATCTCAGTTTTTGAAAACGAATTAATTTGATTTAATATCATATAATATATAGTGTGTCATTGTGCGTCCTTCCAAATTCGAAAATCCAAAATCCAAAATTTTCAATATTCGCTGTAATGATCTCTTGTTTTGCATACTTATTGTTATCTTCGTTCAATCGTTATTAACCTTAACTTTCAGTAAGCATGGATCTATTTTCAGCACAAGAAGTTACCAAAACCTATTCCAATTTCAAGGCTCTTTCGGATGTTTCCATCTCGGTACCGGAGGGCACTGTCTTTGGCTTATTGGGCCCCAACGGTGCCGGCAAAACGACGCTGATCCGAATCATTAACCAGATCACGGCGCCCGACACCGGCACGATTTGGTTCGAAGGACGTAAAATGAAGGCCGACGATATTTATAAGATCGGTTACCTGCCTGAAGAGCGCGGACTTTACAAAAAAATGAAAGTCGGCGAACAGGCTCTCTACCTTGGTATGCTCAAAGGTCTCTCGCGCAGGGATGCCATGCGGGAGTTGAAAATCTGGTTCGAAAAATTCGAGATCATCTCCTGGTGGGACAAAAAAGTGATGGAACTTTCAAAGGGGATGCAGCAAAAGGTTCAGTTTATCTGCACGGTGCTGCACAAACCCAAACTGATGATTTTCGATGAGCCCTTCAGTGGCTTTGACCCCATCAATACCGAGCTGATGAAGCAGGAAATCCTCCGCATGAAAAAAGAGGGCGCCACAATCATCTTTTCAACCCATGACATGGGATCTGTCGAAGAGTTGTGCGACCACATCGCGCTGATCAATAAATCCAAAAAAATTCTGGATGGTCCGACGCTAAACATCCGCGAACAATATAAATCAAACATCTTTGATGTCTCCTACAAAGGTGATTTCGCTATAATCGAACAAAAATTCGCCAACAAATACGCTTTTCTGGCGCACGATGAGACAGGCAGGACCAACAGCCTGAAAATCCAGTTTTTAAATGGCAGTAATTCCGGAATGCTCATCAAAGATCTGGTGGAACATGTTGAAATCGTCTCTTTCAACGAATTGATTCCCAGCATGAATGAGGTATTCATCAAAGTAGTCAAACAAAATTCTTAATCCACAGACATGAGCAAAATAGGATTAGTTCTCACCAGAGAATACACCACCAGAGTCAGAAAAAGGTCATTCATTATCATGACACTTCTAATGCCGGCATTGATGGCCGCCATGTTTATCCTTCCCGCCTACTTCATGTCGCAGGACGACACCAAGGAAAGGACCATCGCCGTTTACGACGGTTCCACCATCCTGTTGGGACAACTGGAAAGCAGCAATTATACCAAGTATAAATTTATCCCGAAGGAGGATTACGATCAAATCAAGGACAACCTCAAAAATTCGGAATATTATGCATTGCTGGTTATTCAACCCAATGTACTGAATACAAACACTGTACAATTGATTTCAGCAAGCAATATTCCGTTCGACCTGAAAAATCAGATCCAGAATAAAATAAAAGCCGTCATTGAAAAAGAAAAGATGGCAGAAGTAATCAAAGAAACAGCCATTCCTGACCTGGAAGCGCGTATAAAAGCCACAAAAACTTCCATCAGTGTTAATACCATTAAGCTGGGTGAGAGCGGAGAGGCCAAAAAAAGCTCCACGGAAATCGGCATGATCCTTGGTTATGTTTTTGGATTTGTTATCTATATGTTTATTTTATTGTATGGCCAGATGGTCATGCAGGGGGTCATGGAAGAGAAACAAAGCCGTATTGTGGAGGTAATTATTTCGAGTGTCAAACCGTTCGATCTGATGATGGGTAAAATCATCGGTATCGCTATGGTTGGATTAACGCAACTGGCCATTTGGATTGTATTGGGTGGTGTCATCCTGGCAGGCGCCAGAGGTATGATGCCGGCAGCACAGCATGCCGGAACGGCCCAGGATATCATGGCACAATCCCAGATGGCAGCGCAGGCAAGTTCTCCTGATCAGCTGGACAAATTGCAGGACATTCTTGGCATGCTCGGATCCGTAAATTTCCCGCTGATCATTGGTTGTTTCATTTTCTTCTTTATTGGTGGTTATCTGTTGTACAGTTCCTTGTTTGCTGCTGTAGGTTCTGCAGTTGATGCAATGGAGGATGCACAGCAGTTTATGATGCCGATCATGATGCCGATCATCCTGGCTATCCTGGTCATGATGAGCGCAATAAAAAATCCGGAGGGGGGGGTTGCTTTTTGGTTCAGCATCATACCATTTACTTCACCGGTAGTCATGATGGCGAGGATTCCGTTCGGGGTACCCGCCTGGCAGCTGATCCTTTCGATGGTGCTCCTTATCATTACTTTCATCGGCATGGTTTGGGCGGCAGGCAAAATATACCGTACCGGCATCCTGATGTACGGCAAAAAAACATCCTGGAAAGAGTTGGGAAAATGGCTGATGTACAAGTCGTAAATGCCGTTATCGATTTAGGTACCAATACCTTTAACCTTTTGGTGGCCGAAACTTCTGAACCAGGTACTTTCAGGGTACTGCACGAAGAGCGGATCGCGGTCAAAATGGGGCGCGGAGGCATCCACAAAGAAAAATTGCTTCCCGAAGCAATGGAGAGAGGGTTGAGTGCCCTCTCTCTGCATGAAAAAAACATCCGCAAATTCGGAGCGTCAAATGTACGCGTAATTGGCACCTCCGCGATCAGGGGCGCCGCCAACCGGCAAGAATTTATTGAGAAGGTCCGCACACAGTTTGGCTGGGAAATGGAGGTAATTGACGGTAACCGGGAAGCTGAATATATTTTCAGGGGAACGGTCAACTCACTGCCTCCCTTGCAGGAAAAATACCTGGTTTTGGATATCGGCGGCGGAAGCAACGAATTTATCCTGGCTGAAGGCGATCGTATCATCTGGAAAAGGAGTATCAACATTGGTATTGCGAGGGTTCTGGAACTTTTTCCGATGTCAGATCCGCCGTTATCCGCCGAAATTGAAGGTGTGGAAGCGTGGTTCGATGCGCATCTGGCACCTTTAAAAGAAATATGCAACCTTCATCAGCCAAAAGTGCTGGTTGGTTGCTCCGGTGCATTCGACACCCTGATGGATATTCTGGAGGAAAAGAAACCGGATGCAACATTCCGGAAGTCTTCTTCCTTCCCCCTGGACCAGTTTCACCGTATCCACCACATTCTGAGCTCTGTTGACCGCGAAAGCAGGTGCCGGATCACGGGGGTCGACAAAAACAGGGTGGAGATGATCGTCATTGCCTCCATATTTATTAACTTTATCCTGCGAAAACTGGAAATTCGTGAGCTGATTCATACCCATTTCTCCCTTAAGGAAGGTGTTATGTTCGAAATGGCCGGTCAAACATCCTAAAAAGTGCTTTTATGCTTAAAATACTGGTAATCGACGACGAAAAAAGTATCCGCAATACCTTGAAAGATATTCTTGGTTTTGAAGGGTATCAGGTTGAATTGGCCGAAAATGGGATGATAGGGACAGAAATGGTTCAATCGACCGACTTCGACATCATCTTCTGCGACATCAAGATGCCTGAAATGGACGGCATCGAAGCATTGGAAAAAATCATGCAGATCAAACCGGAATCCACGGTAGTGATGATTTCCGGTCACGGTACCATCGACACGGCCGTTGAAGCCATCAAAAAAGGGGCTTTCGACTTTATTGAGAAACCTCTCGATTTGAACCGCCTCCTGATTACGCTCCGCAATGCCAGCGACAAAACTGCTTTGGTGAAGGAGACGATCGTCCTGAAACAAAAAGTCAGTAAAAAATTTGAGATCATCGGCGATTCCCCTGCCATCAGGAAAGTACTGGAGATGTGCGACAGGGTCGCTCCCACCGAAGCCAAGGTGCTTATAACGGGTTCCAACGGAACCGGAAAGGAACTGATTGCCCGAAGACTTCATGAATTATCTTCCCGTGCAGAGAACGCGTTTGTGGAGGTTAACTGCGCTGCCATTCCCTCAGAACTCATCGAAAGTGAACTTTTCGGCCACGAAAAAGGGGCTTTTACCTCTGCCATCAAACAACGGAAAGGAAAATTCGAGCAAGCCGACGGCGGAACCCTTTTCCTGGATGAGATCGGCGATATGAGCCTTTCGGCTCAGGCAAAGGTACTGCGGGCTTTGCAGGAAAACATCATTACCAAGGTCGGAAGCGATAAGCCGGTGGAGGTGAATGTGCGGGTGATTGCCGCTTCCAATAAAGAGCTTCAGGAAGAGATCCGGAACGGAAGTTTCAGGGAAGACCTTTACCACCGGCTGAGTGTCATCCTGATCCATGTCCCCTCACTCGACCAGCGAAAAGAAGACATTCCGATTCTTGCACACTATTTTATTGAGCAGTTGTGCGGTGAATACGGTCAGCCGGTGAAGGAGATTACACCAGAGGCCCTTGAGCTGCTTTCCTTGCGATCATGGAGCGGCAATATCCGCGAGTTTCGAAACGTGATAGAACGGTTGATCATATTGGGCGGAAAAACCATTACGGAAGAGGATATTGCAAATTTTGTGGGGTAATTCAACTTACGGCACTACTACATTCAGCGACAGCGGATCGACCGAAATATGGATAGGATCACTGTTTTTAACCGGCTCGCCATCTACATGGAAATTCAGATTCTTCCCGCGGATTACCACATTTTTGGTTTTGAAATAGGTACAACGCGGAGATCGGTCGATGGTTTTGTTGAATAACCTGAATCCCAGTCCCAGGGCGCCAAGAAATCCGACTGGTTTGATCGCACAAAATTCCAAAAAACCGTTTGAAACACTGGCTTGAGGTGCAATAAATGCATCGTTGCCATACTGGGATGTATTTGCCAGAGCCAAAACAAAAGATTTATAACTTTTGGCTGTACCGTCGATTTCCACTTCGTATTGTTGGGACCGGTACCTGAAGAATTCCTTCATCACCAGGATGAAGTAAGGAATCGGTCCTCTCCGGGTTGTTTTGGAAAAACAACCTGCAATATGGTGATCGAAACCCAGCCCGCAAACATTCATGAACCTGCGGTCATTCACCAAGCCGGTGTCTATTTGTACTACATGACCGTTCAGCAGTTGGTTAAGGGCTTTTTCAGGTTTCATGGAGATTCCCAACTCGCGCCCAAGTGCATTACCGGATCCCGCAGGTATTAAACCCATGATGCCGGAAGTCCCAGCCAATGAGGAGGCGACCTCATTCATAGTCCCGTCTCCGCCGACAGCCACAAAAATATCATATTTATCAAACCTCTTCCGGATGATCTTTTTCGCGTCACCGGCTGCACGCGTAAAAAGGATCTTGTATTTTACTTTTTTCCCTTCACAGGCAGTTCCGATTATTTGCAGGAAATCTCTTCTCCCTCCCACACCGGCTACCGGATTCAGCAGAAACAGATACCGAAGAATTTTTTCCTTTTTTTGTGCTGGTTTTGTCATTTAGCTTCTTGCCTGATTAAGCATTTTACTCTTTATTAATCCAGGTTTGATAATATGTTGATGTAAGTTCATAAAATACAAAGATAATTTATGCAATTCAACTTCAATTTTTTTAGCCGGAAAAATTCATTTCTCACCACCTTTTTTAAAATCCGGCATTTTTTTCCCTTCCTTTGAAACGATAAGTTTTATATCTATCTCATATTGCGAAACTTATACATATAAAAGTTATTAACAATTGTTGATAACTCTGGTTTAAAAAAGGTTGACAGAAAACTGCAAAAAAAGTTGCAAAATGGGTATCTATTGTATTATATTTGATTCATCAGGTCAGCCATAAAGGGTCACCCAAAAATGGTGGAAGCGGCCAAGGTTCTTAATTGAGTTGGAAGCCAAATCGTACGGATCGCAAGATCTGCGTCATGGATGGGTCGGAGTGTGGGTTAGTTGAGGAGCAATCCGAAGTTGCCCGGACAACCAAAAAGTCCTGAGTGTTCTTTTAAATGTTGTAGCAAAAAGTCGAAAATTGAATGGTTCGTAAGTTCCGGAATGTTTTCGAAGGAAATCGTCTCTCGCAAGAGAGGGCTCGCAAGGGTGGAAAGTACTCCGGGTATTTGTTGATTGAAAGATTAATAGGTCTCCCGACTTAATGCAACCTCTCCGAAAGGGAATCCGCAAGGAGACACCGGAAGAGAATCCCGGAACGGAAACCGCAAGGAGACCGGAAAAGGATGCCCAAAGGAAAAACCATTAAAAGTAGTTCCGGCAGGGAGGAAGCCGAAGAGGCGCAAACCGGACGCAAGTTCGGGGAGCGAATCGCACGGCCGACAGGAAAAAGTCACTGAGCGTTCTTTAGGTAGTGAAGTTTAAGGTGTAAAGCAGAAAGTGGCGCAAGCCGCAGGAAGTTTTCGATGGAAATCACCCGCTGTAAGGCAGTGAAAGTACCCGTGAAAGCCGAAAAATCGCAAGATGGAAAGCAGAACGGACTTTAAGCAGCTCCCTCCCGTAAGGAATCCGCAAGGAAACCGAAAGGAGAGCCGGAAATTACCACTGTAACAAGTTGTAATGGATGGTTGGGGGTCGGAGAGCAGGAAACAAAGCGCAAGCGGCGTGAATGCACGAAGGCCAGCCGAAATAACCGTAGCCTGGCGCCATGACAAGTTCGCTTGTCAGGTAGAATGGGAACAAATTCAAAAGATTTGTTCCCATTTGTGTTTTTATACCACCCTATCGATCCGCTACTTATATAGATTATTCAGATCAGCATTGGTAAGGTCCACCAAAAAATCGGCAATCTTAAGCGTAATAAATTCATAGAATTTCCTTCCCTTTTCTGCTGTTGCAAGCGCCGGATTGCCGATACCTGTATCCTCCGTTACCTGGCTCCATCTTCTTTCGGCCCAGGCCCATCCCTGGTTCAGCGCTTCAATCCTGAACTTTTTTGCATGCCCCTCCCCTGCCGTTGACAATGACTGTACCAGTTCAGGATAAAGATACATCATCAAACTGGTCTCAACTTCTCCGGCATGTTCTCCGAGATCTTCAAAGAAATTTTCTATCCCGGGAATCTTAAACCAGTTGCATTGGGTCAGCAGCATCTCCGGAAAGAGCAGGTTCAATTCCCTGATATGCTGTTTGAAATCGTTTCCACCATGGGTATTCAACAGGACGAACTTTCTGATCGACTGTCTGTTAAGCACAGTTAAAAGATCTTTCAGGATCAGAAATTGCGTACCCGGATTCAGGTTCATATCCAGCCTGATATCGGGTTGACCGGTATTAACCCCGTAGGGAATGGTTGGAAGAACCATAACACCGGCACCTTTGTCAGTTGCCAGTTTCGCACAATCTGCAGCCAGGCGGGTGGCGATGTAATTATCGGTGCCATAAGGCATATGGTAATTGTGTGCTTCAGTTGCACCCCAGGGTAAAATAACCACTTCGGGTCTTGTTTCTTTTACTGCTTTCCAGTTGGTCTCTTCAAGGACAAATGATTGCATAATCCGGTTGATTTGTGATACAAAGTAAATCAATTTGCACAAGAGAATAAATGAAAAAGAATGGATGTTTAAAATATAATGGTTATTTTCGTTTCCATGAGAATTCCAATTTATCAGATCGATGCATTTTCCGAAATGCTTTTTTCGGGAAATCCTGCAGCAATTTGTCCGCTTGAGTTCTGGCTTGATGACAAATTGCTTCAAAATATTGCTGCCGAAAACAACCTCTCTGAAACGGCTTTCCTGGTAAGAAAAAATGATCATTTCGAAATCAGGTGGTTCACACCGGAAACCGAAGTGGAATTGTGCGGTCATGCTACACTGGCTTCCGCGCATGTTCTTTTTGAACACCTTGATTTTCTGTCAAATACAATAATTTTTGAGTCAAAATACAGCGGAAAACTGACCGTTACAAAAAAAGGAGAAATGCTTGAGCTGAATTTTCCGGCAGACTATCTTGAGCCTTCACTTCCGCCGGAAGGACTGATCAAAGCTATCGGAAAGAAACCACTGGAGATATGGAAAGGTAAAAAAGATTACCTTCTTTATTATGGCTCCCAGGAGGATATAGAAGAGATCAAACCCAAATTTTCGGATTTGATGTCAGTCCATGCAAGGGGTATAATCGTAACAGCAGCCGGATATGAATTTGACTTCGTGTCACGTTTTTTTGCACCCGCTGTCGGGGTAAATGAAGATCCGGTTACCGGCTCAGCGCATACCAGCCTCGTGCCTTTCTGGGCACACAGGCTGAATAAACGCTCTTTCGATGCCGCCCAGCTTTCCCGCAGAGGAGGCTTCCTTCATTGTGAACTATCGGGAGACAGGGTGCTTATCTCCGGAAAAGCCAAAACTTCCCTTATTGGAGATATCTTTGTTGACTAAAACATATTTATAAAACCAAACAACAGAACAATTAAACCAAGAAAAAAATGAGAATCTCAATCAATCACTGGAAACTTCTACTAATTTTACTGTTTTTCAGCACCTTATCGAGTGCTCAGGTAACTCTCCCGCCCTTCTTTAACTGCAACATGATTTTGCAGCAGGGCATTCCGATTCCGGTTTGGGGTTGGGCTTCACCGGGAGAAAAGGTAAGCGTTACTTTCAACGAAAAAACAGTGACCACCAAAACAGGCAAAGACGGCAAATGGAGAGTGACCCTGCAGCCCATGAACTATGGCGGCCCCTATAAAATGGTTGTCAAAGGCAAGAACCTGCGCACCATCGAAAACATCCTGATAGGCGAAGTCTGGGTATGCTCCGGACAGTCAAACATGGGATTCAACCTTTCTTCAGCCAACAATGCAGAAGCCGAGATTGCAGCATCCAACTATCCTGAAATAAGGCTCTTTACCGTTAAAAGAGGGATTGCCCAAACTCCGCAGGATAACCTGGAAGAAGGGGAATGGTGGGAATGTTCCCCTATATCCACCCCTAAGTTCTCAGCAGTGGCCTATTTCTTCGGACGCTCACTGTACCAAAAGCTGAAAGTCCCGATTGGTCTTATCAATACCTCCTGGGGAGGTACCGTCGCAGAGACCTGGACCAGTCAGGATGCCATTGCAAAAAATCCGGATTTTGCGCCAATGCTGGAGAAACTGAAGAAAATTGACCTGAATGATAATAAATCGTTGGGACCCAACTCCTATCCTACACTCCTGTTCAACGGAATGATTAATCCGATTATACCCTACGCAATCAAAGGAGCCATCTGGTACCAGGGTGAAGGCAATGCCGGAAGGGCATTTCAGTACCGCCGGGTTTTCTCCGACATGATCAAGGACTGGAGAGCACATTGGAACCAGAGTGATTTTCCATTCCTGTTTGTGCAGCTGGCCAACTTCATGAAAGCCGACAGCGTGCCTGCAGAAAGTACGTGGGCCGAGCTGCGTGAGGCCCAATCCATGGCTCTCTCCCTGCCTAAGACCGGAATGGCTTCGGCCATTGATGTGGGTGATGCCCTGAATATCCATCCGAAAGACAAACAGACTGTGGGAAACAGGTTGGCCCTTTCAGCCCTGAAAGTGGCTTACAGGCAAAACATCGAAAACATGGGACCGGTATACAGAGAGATGAAAATTATTGGCAGCACGGTTGAAATCACCTTCGACCATGTTGGTACCGGATTGAAAGCGAAAGACAAATACGGCTATGCGAAAGGATTCACCATAGCCGGGAACGACCACAAATTTTATTGGGCGAAAGCCACTATTACCAGCACTAATACAGTCTTAATCAGCACACCGGAAGTTTCAGCACCTGTTGCCATAAGATACGGCTGGGCCAATAATCCCGATGATGTTAACCTCTACAACAGTGAAGGACTCCCTGCGGATCCATTCAGGACGGATAAGTGGAAGGGAATTACGGAACCGTAAAAAGACTATGGGACTTGGAGACTGGGAGACTGGGGGACTGAGATACGGATAGATTGTGAGACACTTGTTCTAACAGGACTCTCATATTCGAATTCGTTTAGTTTTTTGCTAATTGACAAATTGTTGCATTGCCGCATCTCCTGGTCCCAAAGTCTCCCAGTCCCATAGTCTCCCAGTCCCATAGTCTCCCAGTCCCCTAGTCTCCCAGTCCCCTAGTCTAAGTGTCTCTCCATCATTTTTCAAAGCTGCGCAGCAACCTGATCTCCTCCGCCCACAGCGTTTCATCCGGTGTTTCGAGAATAATAGGGATGTTATTGAACCGGGCATCCTGCATCACCATTTTAAAGAGATCGATACCGATAAAGCCTTTCCCGACATTGTCGTGACGGTCGACGCGCGAACCTAACTCCTTTTTGGAATCGTTCAGGTGAATGCCGCTCAGGTAGTTGAAACCGATAATTTCTCCGAATTTGCTCCAGGTACGGTCATACTCCTCCTTTACCCTGAGATCGTACCCGGCCGTAAAAGTGTGGCAGGTATCAATGCAAACGCCAACCCTGGATTTATCCTCCACCTGCGAAATAATTTCTGCAACCTGTTCGAATACATATCCAAGATTGGAGCCTTGCCCTGCCGTGTTTTCAATCACAGCAGTCACCCCCTTGGTCCGTTCCAGAACAAAATTGATGGATTCGGCGATGGTAGTCAGGCATTTGGAAACTTCAACCTTCTGCAGGTGGCTGCCCGGGTGAAAGTTTAGCAGTTTCAAACCCAACTGTTCGCACCGCTGCATCTCGTCCAGAAAAGCCTCCCTGGATTTTAACAGGGGCTCCTCTTCCGGATGGCCCAGGTTGATCAGGTAACTGTCGTGCGGAAGGATCATCTCCGGAAGGAATCCATTCGCTTCACAATTTGCTTTAAACGCCGCGATGCTTTTAGCTGTCAGCGGCGGTGAATTCCATTGTCGCTGGTTCTTGGTAAACAGGGCAAAAGCATTTGCCCCAATCTCCCTGGCATTGAGCGGTGCATTCTCCACTCCTCCCCCTGCACTTACGTGCGCTCCGATATGCTTCATGTTAATATTTTTTTTCTCTTATACGAAGTCGGCTATGAAGAGTTGAAGATAATTGAAAAATTAATCTGATATTCGTGTGGAATTAAACTACATAACCAATTATACCATGAGACTGAAAAGAATAATGTTAGTCGCCTTTCTCCTCACCTTCTGCACTTTACAGTCAATCGCAGCAGATAAAGCACCCAAAGAGAAATCTGATTCCATCAAAACAGGATGGAATGTCGGCGCCCTTCCGGTCGTCTCTTTCGACACAGATTTGGGATTTCAATACGGGGCGCTGGCCAACTTTTACAATTATGGCGACGGGAAACGTTTTCCTGCCTACAACCATTCACTCTATTTTGAAATATCCCGGTTTACGAAAGGAAGCGGTATTTACCGGTTCTACTACAACTCAGACCAACTGATCAAAAATTTCGACATTTATTGCGACATTTCCTACCTTCCGGATCTGGCCAATGATTTTTACGGTTTCAACGGATTCGAGTCGGTGCTGAAAAAATCGTGGGCAGATACCAATTCGGACGCGTACAAAACCCGGATGTTTTATAAGTTTCAGCAAAACCTTTTCAGGTTTAAAGTAGACCTGCAGCACAAGATCGGCGATACCCATTTTAAATGGGTGACTGGTCTTAACCTGCTCAATTTCAGTATTGCATCTGTGGATATAGGCAAACTCAACAAAAATAAGAGTGATGCGGACTTGCTCCCGTCTGTGCAGCAGCAACCCGGACTTTACGAAAAATACATTGATTGGGGAATTATCCCCAAAAACGAAGCCAATGGCGGCTTTGTTCCGGAACTCAAAGCCGGAATCATCTACGATACCCGCAACATTAAAGTCAATCCGATGAAAGGAGTATGGACTGAAGCCGTTATTTCCGGTGCACCGAAATTTCTGGGCGCCGAAAGCGGCTTTACCAGGATATCCATTACCCACAGGCAATATTTTACCCTGATTAAAAACGACCTTTCTTTTGCTTACCGGCTCGGATGGCAGCAGACAATCAGCGGGCATGTGCCATTTTACATGGAGCCCCAGATGGTCACTACCGTGATGACGGGATATGCCACTTACGGCTTGGGCGGATCGAGGTATTTACGCGGTGCAAAGAGAGACCGGGTTGTGGGTGACGGCGTCGTTTACGGCAATTTTGAACTGAGATGGAAATTTGCCCGGATGAATTTTATCAACCAGAAATTTTACTGGGGATTAAATACATTCGTCGATATGGGGCAGGTAACCAAAAAGGTGGCAATTCCGAATATTCAATTGTCGCAAGAAAATAAATCTGATTACTTTAATCCGGGAGCGGAAAAAATGCACGGAACTTACGGCGCAGGTATCCGCCTGGCCATGAACCAGAATTTTGTGATCTCAGTCGATTACGGGATGGTTATGAACGATCAGGACGGCGACAAAGGGATCTACATCGGGCTGAACTATTTATTTTAAAAATTTCAAACCATGAGAACTGCTTTGGTTGTTGGTGCCTCCGGACTGGTGGGATCGGCATTGGTCAAAATGCTGCTCAAATCGATGCAATACAATCAGGTGCATATCCTGGTAAGAAAAGAAATTAATCGAACCAATAAAAAATTGGTTCAGCATGAAGTAGACTTTGATCAGTTGGCAACGCTCTCTTTTGATTTCAAGCCGGACGATGCCTTCTGTGCTTTGGGGACAACCATCGCGAAAGCCGGAAGTAAGGAAGCATTTACCAGGGTCGATCATGGTTATGTAATCTCCTTTGCCAAAAAGGCGAAGGAAGCCGGAGCGACAGGGTTGTTTGTTGTGAGTTCAATGGGTGCAGACCCTGCTTCCTCCATTTTTTACAATAAAGTTAAAGGCCGGATGGAAGATGATCTGAAGACGCTGGGCTATCCCGTATTGGCGATCTTCAGACCCTCGCTGCTGTTGGGTCCGCGCACCGAAAAAAGAGCAGGCGAGAAATTTGCCGGATGGATGATGAAAGCCTTTGATTTTGCCATACCCGCCAAATACAAAGCGATACATGTCGACAAAGTCGCAAAAAAGATGGTAGAGGTTGCGTTAAAAGCAGAAAAAGGAATTCATATTCTCGAATCAGATCTATTGCAATAAACCATTTTTAAGCAGCTTTAGCTGCGATATTTTTGTAGAAACCGAAACAAATCCGGATAGACATTAGCAGCGTTAGCTGCGACATCTTTGTAGAAAAAGCCAATTAAATTTGTCTTCCAGCCACGTCGTGGCGACATCTGAGCATTTTGAACCCCAAATCAATTAAATATGATGGGTGCTTCGGTTAAATTTCATTGGCAATTGATAGATGTCGCAGCTACGCTGCTTTTGTACAGCAAATATCCTTTTGCTAACAAAGATATCGCTGCTGACGCTGCTTTGGATTTGATCTGCTCTGCCAAATTTGTATATTTGTGGTCATAGGGCGCTCTGTCCAACTTATAGGAACAACTATTTCAAAATCAATAAAATCTGAAGCCATGGCTGAATTTATCTACCAAAAACCCTTTCCTACCGGGAAAGATACGACGCAATACCGCCTGCTCACGAAAGCGTTCGTTCAGACCATCGAAGCTGATGGTAGGAAAATCCTGAAAATTGCGCCGGAAGGTCTGGAACTCCTTGCCCGTGAAGCTTTGGCCGATGTATCCTTCTACCTGCGTGCATCCCACCTGGAAAAACTCGCTCATATCCTGAAGGATCCAGAAGCCAGCGACAACGACATATTCGTGGCGCATACGATGCTGCTCAACCAGGTGGTCTCGGCCGATGGAGAGTTGCCTACCTGCCAGGATACAGGTACGGCTATTGTGATCGGCAAAAAAGGCGAAAACGTCTGGACGGGAAGCGACGACGCAAAATCGCTCTCCAAAGGAATCTATGAAACCTACAGGGACCGTAACCTGCGGTATTCCCAGGTTGTGCCGCTGACCATGTTCGACGAGAAAAATACCGGAAACAACCTTCCTGCGCAGATCGATTTGTACACTGCTGAAGGAAATTCCTATGAGTTTCTGTTCATCACCAAAGGAGGCGGTTCGGCCAACAAAACCTACCTGTACCAGATGACCAAGTCATTGTTGAACGAAGAGACGCTGACCAAATTCATCCAAGAAAAAATAAAGGATCTCGGCACTTCCGCCTGTCCACCCTATCACCTGGCCGTCGTCATCGGGGGCACTTCCGCCGAAGCCACTTTGGCAACTGTAAAGAAAGCCTCAACAGGTTATTACGATCATCTGCCGACGTCAGGCAACGACGGAGGTCAGGCCTTCCGGGATCTTGAATGGGAAGAAAAAATTACCACGATCTGCCAGAAAAGCGAAATCGGCGCCCAGTTCGGCGGAAAATATTTTGTCCACGATGTGAGGGTGATCCGTTTGCCGCGCCATGCTGCCTCCTGTCCGGTCGGGATAGGCGTCAGCTGCAGTGCCGACCGCAACATCAAGGCAAAAATCACGGAGGACGGGATCTTCCTGGAACAACTGGAGACCCATCCTGAACGCTTCCTGCCCAAAACGGCGCCCTACCTGCAGCCATCCGTCGAAATAGACCTGGACCAACCGATGGAAGAGGTCCGCAAGGAACTTTCAAAGTATCCTGTCAAAACCAGGCTCAGTTTGAGGGGAACACTGGTTGTGGCGCGCGATATTGCCCATGCCCGGATCAAGGAGATGATCGACAGGGGAGAAGAGATGCCCGACTACTTCAAAAAATACCCGGTCTATTATGCCGGTCCGGCAAAAACGCCCAAAGGAATGGCCTCCGGCAGTTTTGGCCCGACCACGGCAGGCAGGATGGACAGCTATGTGGAACAGTTTCAGTCGCTGGGCGGATCACTGATCATGCTGGCCAAAGGAAACCGCTCCAACCAGGTAACGGATGCCTGCAAAAAGTTTGGCGGCTTCTACCTGGGCTCCATCGGCGGACCGGCCGCAATTTTGGCCAAAAACAGCATCAAATCCGTTGAAGTGATTGATTTCCACGAACTTGGAATGGAAGCCGTGCGGAAAATCACGGTTGTCGATTTTCCTGCTTTTATCATTGTCGACGACAAAGGGAATGATTTTTTTGCAGGGCTCAAGTAGGAACGGACGACGGGACGACGGGGGACTGGGGACTGGAAGGCTAAAAAAATTCAATTTTTTCACCTTCCGGCTTTGGAGTAATAAAAAATGGGTTATCTTTGCAACGTTTTTAAAGAAAAACGGAAGCAAAAAAGGGAGCTTAGCTCAGTTGGTTTAGAGCATCTGCCTTACAAGCAGAGGGTCGTTGGTTCGATTCCAACAGTTCCCACAGAAAGTCATCTTGAATAAGGTGACTTTTTCTGTTTTGAATTATGGCTACAACTTACATCCTTTATTCCGAAAGCCTTGACAAATATTATATTGGTTCGACCAGAGAA
>JBBQHB010000011.1:0-80409 GCA_038323575.1 Bacteroidales bacterium
CAACCAATGAGGTTACAAGTAGTTACCAAATCCAGGCAGTACCTGTGTTTATGATCCTCGATAAAAACCGGGTGATCAGGAAAATAATTACTGGTTATGGAATGGAAAGTACTGATAAAGAAATTAAAGACGCAGTAAATCAATTATTATAGGCCTATATCCGCACAAGACGTATGTGCAAAACAACCAAAAATTAGCAGTATGAAAACAAGAAAACTATTCCTCAAAACACACGACCTTCGCGTTTAGCCTTTTTTTGTCCTGTAAAACTAATTTTTTAGTTCTACAACGAAAGAAATAGTTAAATAAATTTGGAATCGCACATCTGTTTTTATAATTTTGATGTGCTTCCAAAAAAGAAGAAAAATACATCGACCATGAAAGAATTGACAAAAGCTGAAGAGCAACTGATGCAAATACTCTGGAAACTGAAAAAAGGATATGTTAAAGATCTGATCGACAAGTTACCGGACCCAAAACCCGCTTATAATACGGTTTCCACATTTATTCGGATTATGGAAAAAAAAGGATTCGTCGCGCATACCGCGTATGGCAATACCCACGAATATTATCCGCTGATTTCCAAAAAAGATTACACCAAGCTGTATATGAAGGGGTTCATCAAAAATTACTTCAGCAACTCACTGCAGGAGATGGTCTCTTTCTTTGCCAGGGAGGATAAAATGATCATTTCGGATCTTGAAGAGCTATTACAGGAGGTCAAAAAGGATCTGGAAAACGAAAAAAAGTAATGCTATGAACACAACAGTTGTAAATTTTGTATTTGTATCGGGCTTCAGCCTGACCATCTTCACTTTAGTTTATTTGCTGTTTCTGCGCAGGGAGACTTTCTTCGTGCTCAACCGGATCTATTTAATGGCTGCGGTATTCTTTTCCATCGTGCTTCCCTTTGTTCATTTCACGGTAAAGAGTGCAATGCCATCCTTTATGCTGGGAGAAGTTACGGTAACGGCATCCCGGTATCAGAATCTGTTAGAGACTGCAACCGTTTATGGAACGAAACTGACCAGCGTTGTTGAGCAACAAATTCAATCTATCGGGCTGATCAGGCTGGTTTACCTGACGGGAACTGCAATTTGTGTCCTTCTTTTCATCTACCGGCTATTCCAAATTATCGCATTAATTCTGAACAACGAAAGTGAAGTTAAAAATGGGATCAGGATCGTGAAAATTGATCGCGATACTACCCCATTCTCGTTCTTCAATTTCGTTTTTATCAACAAAAATGATGCGGACAACCAGGGAATGAAAGAGATGCTGACCCACGAAATGGAACATGTGAGACAGGGACACTCCTTCGATGTAATGATTTTAGAGATTTTAACTATTTTTCAATGGTTCAATCCGTTTATCTGGCTTTTGAAAAGGTCGATCCGGGAGAACCATGAATTCCTTGCCGATCACGGCGTTTTAAAACCAGGTGTAAGTTCGGCTTCCTACAGGCTTTTGTTGTTAGGTAGCTCCATCGAGCAGCAACCGGTAATCGCAAACAATTTCAATTATTCACTGATTAAAATCCGTATCAATATGATAACAAAAATTAAATCCAACAGAACCGCAGCCTCCAAGCTTGCTATTGGAATCATGGCAACCGCTGCGTTGCTGATGGTTTTCGCTTTCGATAATGATGAAACCATTCCACAGGATAAGAAGACCACCAATAAAGTCACAAAAACAGAAACATCTACACAACAAAAAACTCAGGAAGGAGCCGATCAGGTTTTTAATGTTGTCGAACAAATGCCGGTATTTCCCGGAGGTGATTCAGCTTTAAGAACATTTATCGCAAGAGGGGTTGTATATCCTGACGATGCCAAAAAAGCCGGAATCCAGGGCAAAGTATTTATAACTTTTGTTGTTGGCAAAGATGGAAATGTGATAGATGCCAAAATTGTCAGAAGCGCCAGTCCGAGTCTTGACAAAGAAGCCCTTCGGGTAACCGGCACTATGCCAAAATGGACTCCCGGCAAACAAAAAGGTGTAAATGTTGCTGTCCAATACACTATTCCGATCACTTTTGCATTAAAATGACCTAAAGTGAGCTAAAGTGACTAAAGTACTTACGCCACGATGCTAATCCCGATCGGAGTCCATAACTTTAGTCACTTTAGTCACTTACTCTATGTTCTGAATATCGTACGGCGTTTCCTGGTACACATAATAATTCAGCCAGTTCGAAAAAAGCAGATTGGCATGCGATCTCCAACTCAATATTGGCCGCTCCTCTGGATTGCTTAACGGGTAATAGTTTTCAGGCTTTTCAATCGGCAGACCCTTCTCAATATCCCTTTTGTACTCCCTGTCCAGTGTCCTGAGTGAGTATTCCGGATGTCCGGTGATAAATATCTGTCTGCCGTTTTCGGCGATTGCCATATATACGCCTGCTTTTTCAGACTCAGACAGGATCTGAACTTCAGGAACTTTTACGAAATCAATTGCTTTCAACTCCGTGTGCCGGGAGTGCGGCGCTCTGTACAGATCGTCAAATCCCCTGAACAACGGGAGTTTCTTGTCTTTTACCGTGTGGTCAAAAACACCAAACATCTTTTTATCCAGAGGATATTTGGGGATTCCGTAGTGATGGAACAGCCCTGCCTGTGAGGCCCAACAGATGAACATGGTGGACGTTACATGCTTGTGGGCCCAGTCGAATATTTCGCAGATTTCACCCCAGTAATCAACCTCCTCGAAAGGAAGATGTTCAACAGGTGCACCTGTAATAATCATTCCGTCATATTTTTTCTTCTTTATTTGGGAAAACGTCTGATAGAATGTATCAAGGTGGTCCTTGGAAGTGTTCTTGGGTATATGACCTTTGATTTGAAGAAAGTCAATTTCCAACTGCAAAGGAGTATTGGATAGCAACCGAAGCAGATCTGTTTCGGTTGCTATCTTCAATGGCATCAAATTGAGAATCACAATCTTCAGCGGACGAATATCCTGGTGCTCAGCCCTTGTTTGGTCGATGACAAAAATATTCTCTTCCCGCAAAAGATCGATGGCTGGAAAACCATCAGGCAGATTTAAAGGCATAAATCAGAAATTAAAATTTAAAATTTACTCTATTTCAGATTTTCGCTAAAGCTTGTTCAAAATCAGCGATAATGTCGTCAATATGCTCAATTCCAACTGAAACCCTCAATTGTGCAGGTTTAATACCTGCCTGTATTTGCTCATTTTCACTCAGTTGGGAGTGAGTGGTTGCAGAAGGTTGAATGATCAACGTGCGTACGTCGCCCACATTGGCCAAATGGCTCACCAATTCAAGATTGCCGACAAGTGCGGTTGCATTTTCTTTGCCCCCTTTTAAGATAAACGAAAGTACCGCACCTGCCCCTTTGGGCAGGTATTTGCAGGCTAAAGCATAGTTCTCATCCGTTTTCAATCCGGGATAAAGGACAGATTCCACTTTCGGATGCTTCTGCAACCACTCAGCCAGCAATTGGGTATTCTGAATATGACGTTCAACCCTTAATGAGAGCGTTTCAAGTCCCTGGATCAATTGAAATGAGTTAAAAGGTGAAATAGCCGGACCGTAATCGCGAAGGCCTTCTACCCGTGCCCTGATGATAAAGGCAATATTTCCGAACGGGCCATCAGTACCGAATACCTCCCAGAACTTTAATCCGTGGTATCCTTCAGAAGGTTCTGTAAATCCGGGATATTTACCATTCCCCCAGTTAAAGTTGCCGCCATCCACAATCACTCCGCCGATAGACGTACCGTGACCGCCAATCCATTTTGTGGCAGATTCAACAACGATGTGGGCACCATGTTCCAGCGGACGGAAAAGTGCGCCGCCGCAACCAAAAGTATTGTCAACAATCAATGGTAAGTCGTGTTTTTTGGCCAACGCTGCGAATTTTTCAAAATCCGGGACATTAAAACTTGGGTTGCCGATTGTTTCGAGGTAGATGGCTTTGGTCTTTCCATCGATCATCTTCTCAAAATTGGCTAGATTAAGGTCTTCTGCTATTCTTGCAGTAATTCCGATGTTTTTGAATGTTACCTTGAACTGGTTGTAAGAGCCTCCGTAAAGGTACGGCGAAGAGACAAAGTTATCCCCTGCCCCTGCGATATTTGTAATGGCAATAAACTGGGCTGCATGGCCTGATGCAACAGCTAAAGCAGCCACGCCACCTTCGAGTGCGGCAATCCGCTTCTCAAAAACATCCGTGGTTGGATTCATCAACCTGGTGTAAATATTGCCAAATTCTTTCAGACCGAATAGGTTTGCCGCATGTTCCGAACTTTTGAAAACATAGGAAGTAGTCTGGTAAATTGGTACTGCTCTGGATAAGGTATCCTGATCGGGCGTATGTCCTGCATGAACCTGCAGCGTTTCGAATTTTTGTTTTTGTGTACTCATGGTTTTTGTTTATTAAAAATTGATATTGTTTTTATTTTGATTTTGATTTTTCGAAAAATTCACGGTGGATTGCTTTGACTGATGCAGTCCGGTCGCTTGTTTGTACAAGGTAGTAACTGACAATCGGCGAAGCTCCCGAGCAGCTCATCAGCACGTTGATGCTTTCAGAGGCCAGGGCGGTAAATATTCTTGCTGCGATTCCGTAGTTGTCTGTAATGCCGTGTCCTACAGCCGCAACGATGGAAATATCATCCTCTACCTGCAATTTACCTACAGCTGAGAGTTCAATCGCGCTTACAACGGCATAGGCGTTTTGAAGATCTTTCTTCGCAAGCAGGATGTTGATGGAAATCTGTGATGTCAGCACGGAACTGATGTTGATACCCGCCAGATGCAGCGCGGTGGTTACCTTAGCCAAAATACCGGGTTTGAGCCCGACGCCGGGGCCTTTCAATTTTAGCAATCCAAAATCATCGCTGTAAGTAACGCTCTTGATTACTCCAATCTGAACTGATTTTTCGCGGCTTATGGTTGTAAGTGGCTTCGTGACATCCAAATCACCGTAAATATTGAAAATCCTTACAGCTATGTGCGGATCATTGAGTGGTTCAACGGTCCTCGGATGAAGAATCTTTGCACCGAAATAGGCCAGTTCGGCCGCTTCATTGTAAGACAACCGCTCAATCAGAACCGGATTGCTGACAAGTTTCGGGTCCGAACTGAGGAAACCGTTGACATCTTTCCAGATATCCAGTGAAGAAGCGCCGACACATCGTGCGATGGCAGCTGCCGAATAATCACTTCCTCCCCTACCGAACAAGGTAGTCTTAAGATCCTGCGACACGCCGTAGAAACCGGGAACAACATGGATGTGATCGTCAATCAGCGCTGCACGGACCCTTGCAGTTGAAAGGTGGAAGTCGGCAGAAGCATTGCCAAACTCACCGTCGGTGATCAGTCCGATTGTTTCCGGGAAGCTGACTTTCGACTCCAGCCCTTGTGATGTAAGAATACCATTCAGGAAGATGGCAGATAGTCTTTCGCCGTAGGAGAGAACATGGTCCTCCAGCGCTTTGGAGGCATCACCGGTGAGTGCAATACCGTGCAGATAGTTCTTCAGTTCATCCAGTTGTTCCTGAATCAGGCGAATGGTTTCATTCCTGTGCGATTCAGATTCAATAAAATGATTCAGTGATCCGATTTTGAGATCAAAAAGGTACTGTACTGTTTTTGCAGCTACCTCTTCATCGTGCCGCGCTTTTTCGAGCGCATCAACCAGAAAATTCGTTACGCCGTAAAAAGCTGAAACAACAACGATTAATGGCTGGTTGTAATTTTTTACTACTTTGATTATGCGATGAATCTCTTCCTTACTCCTAAGATTGGACCCACCGAATTTTACTACAATTTTCGGCATAGTTTTTACAATTTAATGTTTTTTTTTGGAGATTGTCGTGGCAGACAAGATCGGAAAGCCTTCAAACAGGTTTAAGCCCGTGAGAAGGCTATTGCATAAACATAGACATGGTACGCATGGAAGAGACGATGCACTGAACACCACAACATGGCTGCTGCGTGTTAACTGTACTTTGAGCATCTTTATGAAAAAAACGGTTCATCCTGCGTGATTAAATTTTATGTCTGCAAACATAAACACTGAAATTCACAATTCCAAGTGTTTTTGAATCATTCTAAATAATTTTTACATTTTTTTTTAAATTCTTTTGTAAGATCGACTATACTTTATTACATTCATGCTGTAATTGAAGATGATAATGACCTACGACACCAAAACCCACAGAATCTTCCGCCTTATTCTTTATCTTTCGAACAGCTATCAGAAAACAAAAGAAGAGTGTTGCACTTTTCTCGGAATAAAAGATTCGGCATTTTACAATTATTGCAATGTTTTAAAAGAAACAGGTTTTGATCTCAGTCAAAAAGATGGGAAATACTGGATTGAATACCAGGACAAAGATCATCAGGTAATTAGGAATGTCCTTCATTTCTCGGAAGAAGAGACTTATCTGCTCTCCCAAACAATCAACCTGTTGGAGGGAAAGCATGGCTGTGCTGCCAGATTGAACCAAAAACTTACTTCCTTCTTAAATCAGGACAAAGCAATCGAAGCTTATATTCAAAAGGAAAAATCGGCCATCGTTCGATTGCTTCGGAAAGCTATGCAAACGAAAAAACAAATCCTGTTGATCAATTATGCTTCCGGAAACAGCCAAACCGTAAAGAACCGAATGGTGGAACCTTTTGAATTTAAAGATGATTTCAACCTGGTCTGGGCTTTCGATACCGGATTAAGACAAAACCGGCAATTTAAAATTTGCCGGATTGAAGACGTTCAGGAATCGCCTTTGCCGTGGGAATACGAATGGTCACACCGGTCAAAGCCGGTTGATATATTCCGCAACACCGGTGATTTGGATAAGCAAGTTGAATTTGGCTTAAGCCTGAGGGCTAAAAACCTGCTCGTTGAAGAATACCCGCTATCAGAACGATTCCTGACAAAGGTCAACAACAAACAGTTTGAATTCAAAGCCCCTGTAGCCAAATATGAAGGTCCCGGGCGATTTGTTCTGGGGCTTGCCGAAGAGATACAACTAAAAGGTGATGAAGGGTTTTTAAAATTTGTAAAAATAAAAATCAACAAATGCAAAGAATTTTTGTAAGACTTTGCGATTCCGGGAGTTGATAAATCTATCTTTGAGTTAAATTGAATTAATATGCAAGACAAAGCCATTGCACAAATCGGCCACTGGCAACTGGAACAAAACAAAGACCTAGACCTCGTTGATCTCTACATCGAAAACATGTTTCCGGGAAAAGATTACCAGATGTTGTTGTTGCTGTTCGAAATTACCAGCGATGAGGGAGAACTTTCCTGCAACTACAAAGGTATCGATATTGAAAAAGTTGGGAGGGATTCTTTCAGCTACCGTAAATATGCATACCGAAAAGGGAGTGCGCGTGGTGGCGATGTGACAATTTCCACCAAACTTAGTTTCCCGGCAGATAAAAAGCTTCAAAATATTAAGGAGGCTCAGATGAAAAAACTGACAGTATCAAAGCATCCAGATTCAGAGCTGTTTAAAATGGTTGAAATGAAATTCCTTAATAATGAAGAGACCATCAATACCGATATCGAAGTTTATTTTAAGAATGCCACGAAAGAAGAACAAACATCAACCGGAATTTCCATTCGGATTTTTAAAGAAAAAGAGTTGTATCTGAATGATTTTGAATTGGTTCGGAATATTCTCCTTGATTCAGGTTCTGAAAAGAAATACGACCACAACGGCACCCAATCTCGGCATCAAAATTCAGTTTGTTCGGTAACCAGCGAGGAAGCCAAAGACATTTATGGATTTGCGGCGCCGTTTAAGTATTCCAGTCCCGATAAGCCCGGATTTATAAGCGGTTTTTTCAACAAAGAGAAGTTTTGGCGCAATTATCCGGTTTCGTCGAAAGAGGCATTAGCGTTGGAATACGGGAAGAAATTCATTAAACAAAATCTTACGGGATATTTCTATGGGCATGAATTTTTGTTTGTTCCACATCCTATCATCCGCAGCAATCACGAAGAAATAGAGAGGATAGTCGAACTACTGAAAGATGCCTTTGCTGTGGCTCACGACAAAAAAATGTCGAAGGAAGAGCGTTCCGAAGCTGAAGAATACGTTCAAAAGATTATAGCACAGCAGGATAATTATTTCTACCTCGACATGCTGTTTTATTCCGAAGACAAAAAGACCGAGGCCATTTGTATTGATATGATGCTGGAAGAGGTTCTTCCTTCGCGCTTCGGTAAACTTTTCATTGAGGTGCCGGAAGTCATCAACAGTAACCCTCTGTTCAAAGATGCTATAACTATCAGAAAGGGATTGGTAGACCTTAAATTTTCCTTCCAGATTGTCAACAACTTCTTCGTTGATAAGTTTCTCGATGTGGTACAGCGTATCTTTTTAAGTAAACCCATCTCCAAAGCATTTCTTTTTGAACGCATCATTACCCTGATCCGAAAAAACTACAACGAAGCAAAAACACAGGAAAAATGGACAGAACCAGCAAGCTGGTCTGTACTGAAAGCTATTATGCTGATCAATTATTTACAGGAACTTAGATTAATTGAAAACAACATTAACTTTAACTATATGGATACAACAACCAGTGAAAAGAAATCGGGCAGGTTTAACCTCGACGGATTCAACCAATTTGTAAAAGACAACAAAAGTTTCCTCGACAGCGACATCAAAGTGGGTGTATTTGCCGTAGGTGTAATGGTGCGTTTCCTATTTGACATTCAACATGCCAACTTATCCAATACACCATTCGAAAACAAACTCCGGGGGTATAAGCTAAACCCTGAATTGTTGTTGCAGGTCTATACTGAAGCACTTGACAAAATCCAGAAATATCAGAAGAGCTTTTATGTCTATTCCGAACTCAGAGAAATAATCAGTCAATATTTCGTGGTGAAGCAACAAGAAATGAATACGATGAGTAACAATGAACTCTCGTTCTATTTTGTTGCAGGCCTTGAAATGGGCAGAAAGTTTAAAAATCAAAAAGAAGAAAAGAATCAAGAAACCGAATCATAAACTAAAAACAGAAAGACCATGAGTGAAATTATTTCCAATCGCAGCGAAATGTTATTTTTATATGATATTGAAAACGCCAATCCCAACGGCGATCCGCTTAACGAAAACCGTCCGCGTTTCGACACCGAAAGCAGTACCATTCTGGTATCCGATGTGCGTTTGAAACGAACCATCCGCGACTATTGGTTCGAATACAAGGGATACAACGGACAAGGTGAAAATCAGGATATTTTTGTACGCGAAACCAAGTACGAAGATGGCGGCAAAGAATACATCAAAGACGGAAAACGTCGGGCAAAAGATTTTAAAGAATTGGCTAATGTAATCATAGACAAGTGTATCGACATCCGCGTATTTGGCGGGGTAATCCCTCTTTCAAACGATTCTATAACCTACATTGGTCCTGTTCAGTTTCAAATGGGAAAATCGCTGAACAAAACCGAAATTGTAGAGGAACAGGGAACCGGAGCATTTGCAGCGAGTGATAAGAAATTGCAGGCAACCTTTCGTACCGAATACAAGATTCCCTATTCTATAATCGGATTTAATGGTGTGATCAATGAAAAATCGGCTCAATATTCAAAAATGAACGAAGAAGATAAAGCAATGTTGATTGAAGGAATCTGGGATGGAACAAAAAACCTGATTTCACGTTCGAAATTTGGGCAATCTCCGTTGTTCCTACTGACCATTGATTACAAGGAACCCTACTACATTGGCAACCTGCGCCAACGGTTGAAACTCGAATGCGGAGATAAAAACGAAATGCAAATCCGTAGTACCAACGATTTTAAACTGGATGTAACCGAATTGATGGAAGTGCTGAATGCCAATAAAGAAAAGATTGCCAATATCAACCTAAAGGTCGATTCACGCCTGAAGATGGTCAATAATGGCGTTGCGATTGAAAAGATCAGCAAAGATGAACTCTAAGGAACTGCTCATTTTCGATATCCGCGGCGAATACGGGCATTTCCGAAAATACAACACAACCACTTCGCCGCTTACCTATTCCATTCCAACCCGAACGGCTATTGCCGGAATACTGGGTGCTATTTTAGGGATGGAACGGGAAATTCGCGACGGTGTGTATCCAGAAGGAGCTGAACCGGTGCAGGAATTCTTTTCGAAAGATCGCAGTGACGTGGCGGTTCAGATTATACGTCCGGTAAAAAAAGAGAACATTGGTTTCAACTTAATCAATACCAAGATGTCGTTCTATGACCTTACAAAAGCTGGAAGAACGCAGATTGAATTTGAGTTAGTAAAAGATGTTCACTACCGGATATACCTTGCAATGGAAGAAAAGGCAAAATTCGAGGAGCTTTCTGAACGAATTTCACATAAGCGACACCATTTTACTCCTTATCTGGGATTGGCTCAGTTTACGGCGCAAATTGATTTCGTACAAAAGGCAACTGCCCAACAGGTATCAGGAAACGGATCATTTACGAAAATCGTCACAGCAGTGAACATGTCTAAATTGCAAGGAGAACCGCCGATTGAGTTTCAACGGGAGTTTTTCTATTCGGCCAACAACATGCCGATTGCCATGAACCGCGACCGTGAAGTGTTGGAATATTCTGAGGTACTTATCGAGAAGAATGGTAACCCGCTCCGTGTGAGGGTCGCAGATTACTATTCGATCGACGGTATTGGGAATATACTGTTTATGTGATGATCTTTCGGTATATCTTGGGACGATGTCCCAAGTTGCGATCTCTCAGACCGATGGTCTGACCGTTTTATAGCATCACTATAAGATTACCGGCCTAACACATCGAAGATAAATGTAACATCAATATACATAAGTAATTAGATAACGCATTAATTTTATATCCTTATGGGACAATCATTGTCGCAAATGTACATTCACCTCACATTTGGCACTAAGGGAAGAAGAGAGTTCCTTAATCCCGACATCGAGAAACGAGTGCATGCATACATGGCAGGAACATTGCAGCAATATGATAGCCCGGCTTTGATCATCAATTCGGTGCCTGATCATGTGCATATTCTGTTCCGGTTATCCAAAAATCATGCTTTGGCACGTATTGTTGAAGAGGTAAAAAAGGAATCTTCTAAATGGATTAAGACAATCGAAGGTGGGACAAAACAGTTTAAATGGCAGATTGGTTATGGAGCCTTCTCTGTTAGTAGTTCTAAGGTAGAAGTGGTAAAGCATTATATTGAAAATCAGAAAGAACATCACGGATATAAGACCTATCAGGAAGAAATTGAGCAATTTGTTAAAGAGTATGATATCATTGAATACGATCCAAAATACTTTTGGGATTGACCTTCATTACAAATCATACTCACAACCTATTACATACAGGCTGAAAGTCTGTGAGATCATAACTGGGGACATCGTCCCCAGAGGAAGCAGGCAAGCTGGCGAGACCACCCTTCAGGCTGAAAGCCTGAGACATCATAACCAGGGACATCGTCCCTGGAGTTAGACATCGGTCCTATAGTAAGAAGAAATCATGACAGAACTACTATCACATCCGAATAAACTGCTCATCAACCATCTCCGCGAGGTGGCTACTATCGCCAAAGCAACAATAGAAGGCAAGGGGTACAGTTTTGATCTTGGTAATGGAATGGATATTACCCCACTGCAATTAACCGATTTAGTTTGGATTACCGGAGCCTTTCACGATCTGGCCAAAGCAACAAGTTACTTTCAGGCGTATATCCGAAATCCGGAAGAGGTACATAACCAACTGAAAAACCACGCACAGTTATCTTCGGTATTCGCTTATTATGTTGCTACACGTTACTGCCAACATAAGATTAAAGATAAACTTATGGCAGAATTACTTCCGTCATTGGTATTGATTGCTGTCAAACGCCACCACGGTAGTATTGAAAATTTAGAAAGAGAATTGCTGTTCGATAATACCCAAATCGAAAACCTCACAACTCAAATTCAAAGCATCAATCCTGAACAAGTTGAATTAATCATTGAACAATTATTGACAGATAGTCCGGTAAAAGTTACATGGAAGGAATTCATTGGTTATTGGGAGCGCAACACGTTTCAAAATCAACTGAAAGACTTTCGTATTCTGTCATTCAAATTCAACTATCCCAAAATTGATCCGTCAACCAGAATCGCTCTGTTCTATCTTTTTCAGGTGATTTATTCTGCATTGATGTTTGCCGATAAAAACGATGTGATTTTAGAGGATGCAATAATTGAAGGGCAAACAACGGATATTACCAACTGTTTAGCCCAGCTCCGGGAACGCAAGGGGTTCAACCAGGCAAAGTCAGAAATTGATGAACTAAAGAACGAAGCTTATTTCAACACACTGGATAATATGGGAAAGGTCTTTTCATCCGAAAATCATATCTATTCTCTTACATTACCTACCGGGCTTGGGAAAACCCTAACCGCATATGCTGTAGCCGACAAACTCAGGCAACTGAGCGGTAATGCAACGGCAAAGATCATCATCAACATTCCTTTCACCTCCATTATCGATCAGAACTTCCGGGTCTATCGTGACGTGCTGGGAACCGAATCATCACAAATCCTGTTAAAGCATCACCATCTGGCTGAACCTGCCTATAAAGACGGATCGGAAAGGATATATGATTTTGATAAAAGCCAGTTCCTGATAGAAACATGGCAATCTGAAACAATTGTAACAACCTTCGTTCAATTTTTGGAAACCATCCTTTCGATGGACAAAACCAAATTGATGAAACTTTCACATCTTCAGAATGCCATTGTCTTGTTGGATGAAATTCAAACAATACCTTATCCAATGTGGGAAACTATTCGCCAATCATTCAAAACGTTGGGAGAAACGCTGAACATGTATTTTGTATTGATATCAGCCACCCAACCTTTGATATTTAATCCAGGCGAGGATATATTTGAACTTGTTCCAAATTATCAAAAATATTTCCGGTTCTTCAACCGGACAAGGTTACATTACACCGAAAAATCAATTCGTTTTAATGAATTCATTGAAAAAGTTTCAGAATATGCCATAGATCAACCAAAGAAAGATATTTTGATTATCCTGAATACCAAAGATGCTACCAGAAAATGCTTTGAGCAACTTACAGCCCATGACTTGGAGGATACCAATTATTATTTCTTGTCAACACTTATCACACCTTTTGAGCGAAAGCAAATCATTGACAAAATCACAAAAAAGAATGGAAACCGAAAACTGATTGTATCAACCCAGCTCATCGAAGCCGGTGTAGATATTTCGGTTGATACCATTTTCAGGCAACTATCCCCCATCGATTCCATTATTCAGTCAGCAGGCCGGGCAAACCGTTACAATGAAAAACTTGAAATCTCAGATGTTTTTATTTATGAGATTGAAGAACTCAACAAAGCAACCAATCTGATATATGGTTCTGATTTGATTTTAAAAACCAAAAATGTTCTGAAGGATTTATACCAGATAGAGGAATCAGGTTATTTACAATTGATTGAACGCTATTTTATCGAAGTTCGTAAGCAATCAAATGAAACAACTTCGAATCTAATGAAAGCCATATTGGGATTACGATTTGCTGAAGTTGACCTCAAATTCATAGAAGAACGTAAATCCGAATCAGTATTTATCCAATTAAATGTAGAGGCAAAGGCTGTATGGGAGCAATATCTTGCCATTTACAATCAAGCAGGCTTAACACCTTGGGAGAGAAAAGCCCGGTTTGCTTCAATTAAATCAATCTTTTACGATTATGTGATCAATGTCCCCATACGGTATGGAGAGTCAAAAATAAGCTTTGATTCGGAACAAACCCATGGCTTTTATTTGTCAAGGATTGATCAACCTTCAGATTTTTATTCCTTTTCTCTGATCGATTCAAAACTGAATACAGGGTATACCAACAACAAATTAATTTTTCTATAATTATATCACCATGCAAATCACCCAAACAACCATACACTTTCCTGATATACAATTACAAACACGTGATGCGCATAAACTGCGTGGCTATTTTGGCAATCTGTTTAAAGAACATTCTCCGTTGCTGCACAACCACTATGAAGATGGATCTGCGCGCTATGCCTATCCGCTTGTTCAATACAAAGTAATTGATCACATTCCTCTACTGGTCGGTTTTCAGGAAGGGGCTGATCTATTGGTATCCCTCTTCCTGAAAATACATGAGCTCGACATCGAAGGCCAGAATTTTCCGGTACAGGCAAAAAATATTCAGCAAAAACAAATTGTTTTAGCCGTCAATCAACAACTTTACAACTATTCGTTCAAAACACTTTGGATGGCTTTGAACCAGGAGAATTTTCAGAAATACCAACATCTGGACGAAGCGGACAAAGCAAGTTTCCTAAACCGTCAACTTCAGAATAATATTCTGAGTTGCTACAAAGGTCTTTCGTTTCGAACCAATGAGCGGATCATGGTAATTGGCAAGCTGGAAGAAAAACAAACACTCTTTAAAAATCAATCGATGCTTGCCTTTTCCGGCCAGTTTACCTGTAACGCCTCGTTGCCGGAATATGCTGGAATTGGCAAAGCCGTTAGCCGCGGCTTTGGAACAGTAAGTCTAATAAAATAAAGATTGAAAGATGCAATTAGTCATCAACACCTATGGAACTTATGTACACGTGAAAGATGAGCTTTTTGAAGTAACCCTCACCAAAGAAGGAGAAAAGCAAAAACATCATTTTGCCAGTCAGAAAGTCACTTCAATACTAATGAGCAAAGGAGCTGCCATAAGCACCGACGCTATTATTCTGGCGATGAAAAACAACATCGACATTCTGGTTTTTGAACGTGACGGGATGCCAGTTGGACGTTTCTGGCACAGCAGACCAGGGAGTACCTCCAGAATCAGGAAACAACAACTTGAAGCCAGTCTGAACGATATCGGCGTTTTTTGGATTAAAAGCTGGCTCACCGGCAAACTGGATAACCAAATTGGATTTCTGAAGCGTCTGAAAAACCATCGACCTGCAACGGCCGAACTCATAAAGGAAAAAATAGAGTCCATTGCTACCTTAAAAGCAAAAATGAAAGAGCTGAAAGGATCCAAAGTAGATCAAATGGACGATACGCTTAGGGGACTGGAAGGAACAGCAGGAAGAATATATTTTCAAACGCTCAACTCTCTTCTCAGTGAGCGCTACCAGTTTGAAGGACGTAGTTTTCGTCCGGCAAAAGATCCGTTCAATGCTTTTCTGAATTATTCGTATGGCGTATTGTACAGCAGGGTCGAAAAAGTACTGGTAATTGCAGGGCTTGATCCATATGTTGGTTTCATGCACCGCGATGATTACAACATGAAGAGTATGGTTTTTGATTTCATTGAACCCTATCGTATTTATGCCGATGAAGTGGTATTCAAACTATTCTCTGCCAAAAAGATCAACGATGGGCATACTGATAAAATTACCAATGGTGTCAGTTTGAATGCTGATGGAAAAAATCTTTTAATGCAGGGCCTGATGCTCTTTCTTGATGAAGAAAAGATCAGGTACAACGGTCGAAACCAAACCCGGATGAATGCCATGCAGATGGATGCCCATAAGTTTGCCAACCAACTAATTCAAAAATCATGATTTGCTGGGTTTTATACGATATCAAGAAGAACAAATCACGTGGAAAGGTGGCTAAAACATGCAAGCAGTCCGGCCTATACCGGGTTCAGAAATCTGTTTTCCTGGGAAGTCTGGAAGATAATGAAAAAGATACCTTACAACTTGTTGTCAAAGATCTGATTGACGAAGAAACTGATTCGGTGTACATCTTTCCGATGAGTAAAAATGAACTGAGGCAAACCGCTCTGATGGGGCAAGCCTTCGATAAAAAATTGATCACCGACGAAGTAAAAGCCTTGTTTTTCTGATGTCTGTAACACCGTCACATATCATCGAATACCTTTATTGTCCAAGGTTCACGTATTACGAATATGTTCTATGCATTCCGCAATACGAAGAACGGCATTATAAAGTTGAAAAAGGGAGGCAGGTACACGACCAAAAATTGGAACAAAACAAAGAGTACCTGAGAAAGAGGATTGGAGTAGTCGGGAAATACACCGACCAATATTTAGCCAATGATTTACTTCGTGGCGCCGTTGATGAAGTTTTATTGTTGAACGATGGCACAATGGCACCACTGGATTATAAATTTGCTAAATTTGAAGATCGCATTTATGAAACGTATCAGACACAACTTGAGTGCTATGCTGTCTTAATTGAAGCGAATTTCAAGAAAACTGTCAATAAAGGCTTTCTGGTTTATACACGTTCATCTAACAAACTGGTTGAAATTGAAATCAGTGAAAAAGCGAAACAAGAAATTAACGAAACTTGCACAAAGGTAAACGAGATAATTCTTCAAAATTATTATCCTAATGCAACTAAATACAAGCAACGTTGCATCGGATGTACATACAGAAATATTTGTGTCAAGTAAATTTAACGCCTTGAGATTTATTTTAACATATAAGCTTTCAATGAATAATTAAATGATTTACAACACATTACACTTACGGAAATGGCATACAAAATATCAATAAAATCGTTCTTTGACATGTTTTTATTTCAAAATAAGCATTTAAGTGCATCTTATAATTCATTGACATTAAATATCTTAAACAAACAAACGGCTTAGAATCTCATATCCAACACAATAAGGATTGAAACTAACTGATAATCACTTAAAAGCAACCGGAGGGACAATCTTAGAATCTCATATCCAACACAATAAGGATTGAAACATGGGATGCAAGCTGGGTATTACAATACGACCGGGTTCTTAGAATCTCATATCCAACACAATAAGGATTGAAACTCTACAGTATTTGAGCCATATGCTCCGGAGACATCACTTAGAATCTCATATCCAACACAATAAGGATTGAAACTCCGTATCGGTTGATGCTGCGGAGAATGTAGCAGTCAACTTAGAATCTCATATCCAACACAATAAGGATTGAAACGATTATTCACTACATTGGCAAAGCATTGGCCGGTTACTTAGAATCTCATATCCAACACAATAAGGATTGAAACTCTACAGTATTTGAGCCATATGCTCCGGAGACATCACTTAGAATCTCATATCCAACACAATAAGGATTGAAACATTACCCTGTTCAGATGACCGGGAATGATGGCTTTGCTTAGAATCTCATATCCAACACAATAAGGATTGAAACTAACGATTGGAAAGCCTATTTCTGTCAGGTTCTTAACTTAGAATCTCATATCCAACACAATAAGGATTGAAACTACGGCATTACTGGACAAAGGGTATAAAGTATCTGACCTTAGAATCTCATATCCAACACAATAAGGATTGAAACACGGTAAACTAAAATGGAAGAATTCAACGAAATAAGCTTAGAATCTCATATCCAACACAATAAGGATTGAAACTCGGGGCGTCACCGGACAAGAAGATCACAGGCAAACTTAGAATCTCATATCCAACACAATAAGGATTGAAACCAGCTTGGTGATGTAAATCAGCATAATGAAGGGAAACTTAGAATCTCATATCCAACACAATAAGGATTGAAACTAAAGCAGAACCATTAACACGGAGAAGAATCCTAAACTTAGAATCTCATATCCAACACAATAAGGATTGAAACCAGAACTTGAATAACAAACACCTACTTCGGTTGCGCTTAGAATCTCATATCCAACACAATAAGGATTGAAACTCGCAGGGGAAGCTGGCCGGGAGTTGATGTTCCTGAACTTAGAATCTCATATCCAACACAATAAGGATTGAAACCCTGACATTTTTTAACTCTTTACGTGAAAAATTATTCTTAGAATCTCATATCCAACACAATAAGGATTGAAACTTTATATCCAAGAGAGATAACATATAAAAATAATAAATCTTAGAATCTCATATCCAACACAATAAGGATTGAAACTGCACGTAAAGGCATCAAGTCGGTAACGTCTTATGACTTAGAATCTCATATCCAACACAATAAGGATTGAAACAAGATATAAAAGAAACGGCCACTGAGCGGCATAGAGACTTAGAGTCTCATATCCAACACAATAAGGATTGAAACCCAAAACAATCTTTTTTGTGTAGCTTCCATCTTTTGCTTAGAATCTCATATCCAACACAATAAGGATTGAAACCCAACAGAAACCAGCTTCTCTCCTCCGCACAACAGGTCGCGCCCCCCCGGGAGCGCGTGGATTGAAACTCGATAAAGTATCGAAAGTAACCATACTTGACATAAAATCCTTTAGCAGATTTACTTACAATTGCTTTCCTTGATTTAATTTCAATATATTATATTTTGAATTTCCTAATGTGTAGCTTTGTCCATTCAACCAAAATGCTCAAACATGAAAATAAATTTCAGAAATCTGCTTATCGTTAACCTGTTAGTGGTTTTTTGGTCGTGTCAGGCCGAAATCAAAAGGCCCGAGGTACAGATCATCCCCCAACCGGCTTCAGTGACTAACATGGAGGGCACTTTTTCCATCAGTTCACAGACAATTATCCTGATCAACAGTGAAAGTCCGGATATGCGCAAAGTAACCTCCTGTCTGACCAAACGGCTGGAAGATTTTTATCAGATTAAAAACAAAATTTCTTTTTCGGGGGCCGCTGAGAAAAAATCGATTTTCATAAAGCTGAATACCGGCCTGTCTATTCCGAAAGAGGCATATAACCTTACGGTTTCTCCAAAAGGTATCATGCTGGAGGCCTCCTCACCAAACGGCCTGTTTTACGGTGTTCAATCGCTGTTGCAACTGATGCCGCCAATTCAGCAAAATCTTTCCGAAGTTGTAGTTCCGGCAGTTGAAATAAAAGACCTGCCGCGCTTTTCCTGGAGGGGTTTGCATCTGGATGTCGGCCGTCATTTCATGCCAAAGGAATTTATCCTGAAATACCTGGATAACATGGCTATCCATAAATTCAACACCTTTCACTGGCACCTGACCGAAGACCAGGGATGGAGAATCGAGATTAAAAAGTATCCCAGGCTTACCGAAGTCGGATCTGTCAGGAAAGAAACACTGGTCGGCCATTACGGAAGTAATATTTACGACGGTGTACAGACCGGAGGATTTTACACGCAGGATGAAGTCAGAGAAGTTGTTGCTTATGCCGCCGACCGATTCATCACTGTAGTACCGGAAATTGAGATGCCGGGACACTCGCTGGGCGCTTTGGCCGCATACCCTGAATTGGGTTGCACTGGCGGACCATACGAAGTTGCCACCACCTGGGGTGTTTTTGACGATGTCTATTGCGCGGGCAAAGAAGAGACTTATGCCTTTTTACAAGATGTTTTAGCCGAAGTGATTCCGCTTTTCCCTGGCGAGTATTTCCATATCGGAGGAGATGAGTGCCCGAAAACGCGGTGGCAAAAATGCCCGTTGTGTAAGCAAAAGATGAAGGATGAAGGGCTCAGGACCGAACATGAACTTCAAAGTTATTTTGTTCAGCGCATGGGGAAATTCCTGAATGAAAACGGAAAGAAATTCATTGGTTGGGATGAGATCCTTGAAGGCGGACTTGCGCCCAACGCTGCGGTGATGTCGTGGAGAGGTGAAAATGGCGGCATTGCAGCGGCCAAAGAGCATCATTATGTAGTTATGACTCCGGGTGAATATTGTTACCTTGATCATTACCAGGCTGATCCGAAAACAGAGCCTCTGGCCATCGGAGGATATCTACCGATTAAGAAGATCTATGGTTACGATCCTGTTCCCGCTTCATTATCACAAGAAGAGGCCAAATACATTTTAGGGGCTCAGGGAAATGTATGGACTGAATACATGAAGAGTCCGGAACAGGTTGAATACATGGTTTATCCCAGGGCAGCAGCATTGGCCGAAGTGATATGGTCACCCAAAGGGACAAAGGATTTTGACAATTTCAAGATCCGTTTGGTCAGGTTGTCAAAACTCTACGACATTTTAGGCATAAACTACTGTAAGTCAGAATTCAAACAATAAAAAAAGCCGGTATGAACCGGCTTTTTTTATTGTTTGAATTATCTTATCTCACACTAATGACCAAAACTTTTGATAAGCTCCAGAATTCTGTCGGATTGAGAATGACGAGATTTTCAGCAGTTTTATCTCCTTCGATCTTATAAGAACTGGCAGGGTGCGTGCTTATAACAGTTGCCTTCTTCTTCATAATCGGAATAGAATTAACCTTGGTAATATCGACTTTGGTCATCAAAGACTTGTCAATATTGCTGTTTACATCCTTAGCTGTTCCAAGAAAACCCTCGCTTTTAATGACACCTTTATCTTTCAGCTCCTTTACAGTCCCGATGATAAAATAGGCAGTGTTTAATTCAGCAGTTTTATCTTCAATTACCTTCTGTTTTTCCTTGTTTTCGTTGCTTAGATTGGAAACATTGGTATTCAGCGTAGTAACCTCATTATTAAGATTTTGAACCTTGATGTTCATTTTATTGAGTTCATCTTTGAGGGTCGCAATCTCTCCGTCTTTCTCTGCGATTTGTTTGTTGAGATTTTCAATCATCTTTTCCAATTCAGCAACATGTTTGTTCGATTTTTTCAGTCTGGATGAAAGATCAGCTACCAGTAACCTGTTTTTTTGCAACAAAGAATAAATGTAATTGATATCGCTCTGAATCTGCTCCTTACGATCACCTTTTACTTCAAATCCACCTTTTACAGTTTTATCAATAATCTGCTCCTTCTGTTTAATCGAGTCCAGATTAGACTGAATAGCATTAAACGCATCGACAAATTCAACCAAATTTGCATCTTTTGAACTACCAGCCATCATTAAACTGTCATTCCTTGCCTTTAACCTGGCAATCTCTTTGCGGTTGCAACCGGTTGTAGAAAAAATAACCGCGATAAGCAACAGGTAAATAATTTTTCTCATATCCTTTTATTTTAATGTTTTTGAATCTTCTGTTATAAAAGCAAAAAGTGCTACATGAAGAAAATTCGGTGCAAATTTACGAAATTTTTTGCAAAATATGATCATAAGTTAAACGAATCAGGTAATTTGATCAACCAGCTAACCAATAAATAATTTAATATGTGTGAATTATATAAAGTATTTAAAAATATATGTAATGTTTATGGGACCTTTCATTGTCACCTTTATCCCGATAGTTTCTATTCCCTTAATAAATATTTAAAAGAATGAAAATGAACAAATTATTGACATCCGCTACGATAATAGCGTTTGTATTAATGGCTGGTTGCCAACAAAATGAGCTTTCCAGTGAAAATTCCAAAGCAAACCAGTTTAAGTCAGGTGATGTATCTTCCAACCAAATTGTAACACAGACAACGGTTCCAAATCTAGGTAGTGCATCAACTTTTGCGGTCTTAGGAGGAACCACAGTCACCAATGCCGGAGCATCTGTGATTACAGGAGACGCGGGTGTCAGCCCAGGTACTGCCCTTACAGGCTTCGACCTTACGGCTAATACGATCGTAGGACCCGGGACAGTAACAGCAGGGTTAGGGCTTGTAAGCGGGACAATTTATGCCGGTGGTCCTGTGGCAGCACAGGCTCACAACGATGCTGTACTGGCTTACAATTACCTGGTAGCTCAGGTTCCGAATACCACCTACAGCGGTGTTACGCAACTGGATGGGATGACATTCACTCCGGGAGTTTATAAGTTTGATCCATCAGCTAATTTGCAGGTGGGCGGAACCCTTTACCTTGATTTCCAGGGAAACAGCGATGCGTTGTTTATTTTCCAAACGGGTACCACGCTGGTGACAATGACGAATTCAAATGTCATCCCACTTAATCCCGGTAGTTCGACTTGTTCAGGTTCGAATGTGTATTGGGCTGTTGGTACTTCAGCTACCATTGACGGCAATTCATTCATTGGAAATGTAATCGCTACGACAACAATTACGATGACTAACACCGGAAACGTATCCGGCGCTACAAACGTAACCGGCAGAATAATAGCTTTGGGCGGTGCAGTAAATATGGTTAAAAGCGTGATCACTACCTGCAGCACAACTGGCGGCGGCGGCGGCGGCGGCGGAACACCTCCTTCCGAGACTTGCGAGGATTTTGTAACCGGCGGCGGATGGATTGGCAACAAAGCTACCTTCGGAGTATCCGGTGGCATCAAGCATGACAAATTCTGGGGACAGTTGTCATTCAACGACCATGAAAAGAACGGTGTGAAAGTTAAAAGCACGAGTGTTACCGGCTACTACATCATCAATGCCGTGACTCGTCAGATCGAAGGAACCGCCAAAATCAACGGTAAAGGTTCATATACTTACACGGTCGTTGTTGTTGACAACGGCGAACCCGGTCGCAATGACAGCTTCAGTTTAATATTGTCAACCGGATACAGTATATCCGGCACTTTGGGTGGCGGTAACATTCAACTCCATACCAAATGCGGAAAAGAAAAAGACGATAAAGAGCATTCTGATAAAGATAAAGATAAAGATGAAGAGGATGGGAATAAAAACTGCGACAAAGATTGATGATTTTATTGCAATCGTTGCTGGCAGGCAAAATTAGGATCATTATATTGAACATATACTAAAAGGCCATGCCGTTTACATAAAGAGGCTGTCTCCCAATTTTGAGACAGCCTCTTTTTATAAAATAACTAATCAACCAGCCCATTCTCATTGGCCAGCATCTCTTTTATTTCGTTGAATATGATGGAAGTTTTCCTGACCGACACCGGTATTTTCACACCGCTTTTCAAAAGAACGTAGCTTTCTCCGGACCTGACAAATTTACGGATGTAAAAAATATTGACCAGATATGATTTGTGTGTCCTGTAAAATTGATTTTTAGGCAGATAGGCTTCCAGTTCTTTGAGTGACTTTGATACAATAAACTCTCTTTTCGCGTAGGTAAAGATGGATGCATACGATTGATCGGCAATACAATACTCAATGTTCTTCGTGTTTTCCATCATGAAACCGCTATCCGTATCAAAGATCAGGTTTTTCCCGGGGATCTCGGCTGTGCCAAATGTGTTGATCCTGTCTTCCAATTCAAGGTGCTGCTGTTCAAGACGGATCATCCTGTCAACCTTCTTGATAACATTCTGTAAATCAACAATATTAACCGGCTTCAAAAGATAACCTGCAATCGTTTTGTTGATGGCATCAATTGCATAGTGATCATGACCTGTAACCAGGACTATTTTTGTTTTTTGGGAAAACTGATGATTGAAGATTTCCATCCCGCTTCCACCCGGCATTTCAATATCAAGAAAGACAATATCCGGACTGGTATTTTTAATCAGTTCAATTCCCTCTTTCAGATTTGCCGCCTGCCCCAAAACCTTAATCTGAATAGACGTAAAAGTAGAAAGCAGATGCGTCACTAAATTTAGAGACAACAAATCATCATCAATAACGACTGCAGATAGCATAATAAATTAGGTTAAAGTCCAAGAACCAGATAAAACCTGATAATATCACGAAATTATCAATCGACAATATCAATTTAAAACCAAAAGTATCAGAAAAATTTGAAAATCAACTAAATTTTAATTGTCTTTTTTTTTTACCTTTTCCGGAAATCATTTATACATGACTTTACGCCTTTCTTTTAGTTCATCATTTGAGATATAATCATCGTATTCAGTGATTTTATCTATTATTCCCTTAGGTGTTAATTCTATTACCCGGTTCGCAACAGTCTGGATAAATTCATGGTCATGGGAAGACATCAGGATATTTCCTTTAAAGGTGATCAGGTTGTTGTTAAATGCCTGAATTGATTCAAGATCCAAATGATTGGTCGGATTATCGAAGATCAAAACATTGGCATTTTTCAGCATCATTCTGGAGATCATGCAGCGCATTTTCTCTCCACCTGATAAGACATGGGTCTTTTTGTATACTTCTTCTCCGGAAAAAAGCATCTTGCCAAGGTAACCGCGGAGGTAGATTTCACTTGAATCATCAGAAAACTGCATCAGCCAGTCAACCAGGCTGAGGTCGTTGGTGAAGAAATTGGAGTGATCCAGCGGAAGATAAGAATGTGTGATCGTTTGTCCCCAGTGGAAAGTACCAGAATCGGGTTGGTCGTAACCCTTGATGATTTCAAAAAATGCAGTCATTGCCCTTGGATCTTTCGACAAAAAGACAATTTTATCATCTTTCTCAACATTAAATTCAACATTTTTGAATAAAACCTCTCCGTTGATACTTTTCGACAATCCTTTAATTTCTAATACTTTGTTTCCGGTTTCGCGATCCGGAAGGAAAATAATTCCCGGATATTTCCTGGTTGAAGGCTGAATTTCATCCACATTCAATTTTTCCAGCATCTTTTTGCGGCTGGTTGTTTGTTTGGATTTAGCCACGTTGGCACTGAAACGTGAGATAAATTCCATCAACTCCTTGCGTTTTTCGTCTGCCTTTTTATTCTGTGCCTGCTGCTGACGAAGCGCAAGCTGGCTCGACTGGTACCAGAAACTGTAATTTCCGGCAAAAAGCTGCACTTTGCCGAAATCGATGTCAACGGTATGGGTACAGACAGAATCCAGGAAGTGCCTGTCGTGCGATACAATCAGTACGGTATTGTCATAATTGGAAAGGTAATTTTCCAGCCACATTACGGTTTCGAGGTCAAGGTCGTTGGTAGGCTCATCCAGCAAAAGGTTATCCGGTTTTCCGAAAAGTGCCTGGGCAAGCAGTACGCGAACTTTCTCTTTACCACTCAGGTCTTTCATCAACCGGTGGTGAAACTCTTCTCTTATTCCCAGACCGCTTAACAGCGATGCAGCATCACTCTCTGCATTCCAGCCATCAATCTCCGCAAACCGCTCTTCCAGCTCGGCAGCCCTTAATCCGTCGGCCTCAGTGAAATCGGTTTTTGAGTAAAGTATATTTTTTTCGTTGAGAATTTTCCACAACTCTTCGAATCCCATCATCACAGCATCCAGTACTGATGATTCCTCGTAACCGTAGTGGTCCTGTTTCAGTACAGACAGCCGCTCTCCCGGTCCGAGCAAAATTTCACCTTTGGTCGAAGCAAGGTCGCCGGAAATAATTTTCAGCAGTGTTGATTTCCCGGCACCATTGGCTCCGATTACCCCGTAGCAGTTGCCGGGTAAAAATTTAAGACTGACATCCTGGAAAAGAGGTTTCTTTCCAAATTGGATGGAAAGATTTGAAACAGTGATCATTTTTTAAAATTTAATTTCCGTTTTTACAGAAAAATTACGGACTGCAAAAGTACACATTTCCCGCCGTTATTTAGCTGACCAAATATTGGCATTTGGCAAGAAATTGAAATGAATGAATAATAATAGCAATGTTGCAGAAACATGAAACGATTAAATTCAAAACTTTCGTAAATTTGAACCAGCAAAAAAACCGACATTTTCATATGGACTTTAAAGAAATTGCCCGAAGAAGATATTCAGTCAGGAATTATCAGCCGAAACCTGTTGAAAAAGAAAAACTGATTGCTCTTGTTGAAGCCGCACTGCTGGCCCCTTCTGCGGTTAATTTCCAGCCCTGGAAATTTGTTATCGTCGATGAGCCGGCGCTTTTGGCCCAACTGCATGGTTGCTACCACCGCGACTGGTTCAAATCAGCGCCTGTCTGCATTGTGGCTATCGGCGATCATGACAAAGGATGGCACCGCCCTACTGATGACAAAGACTATACTGATATAGATGTTGCCATTTCCGTGGATCACCTGATGCTTGCAGCCACTGAAGCCGGACTTGGCACCTGCTGGATCTGTCACTTCAATGCGGAAAAATGTGCTGAAATATTCAATCTGCCTTCCAATCTTGAGCCCATTGCGATGATCCCTGTCGGCTATCCCATGACGGAGGCTATACCTGAGAAGAAAAGAAAAACGATTGATCAGATGGTACTTTGGAATCGTTTTGAGGCTTAGGTTACCCGGATATTTCAAACAAATCAGCATCCTCCGACACAGGAAATTTTTTCCTGAACCTTTTTAATTCCTCCAGTGATACAGAATTGGTCACAACTGCATCTGACTGATTGTTCAGGTTACAGCTTAAAACTCCCTTCGGATCAATGATTTTGCTTTCCCCTGAATAATAGACGCCTGAACCATCCGTACCTGTCCGGTTTACTGCCGCAACATAAAGCTGGTTCTCGATTGCCCGGGCTGCTGTTAGTGTCTGCCAGACATGCTTGCGGACATCCGGCCAGTTGGCGGTAAAAAGCATTAAATCAGCCTCCTTCGCCGACCGGCACCAAACAGGAAACCGAAGGTCATAACAGATGAAAAGGGCGATCCGCCAACCCATAAATTTAACTACAACCTTTTTATTTCCGCGGCTGAAGTATTGGTCCTCCCCACCCATGGAAAACAGATGTTTCTTGTCATAAATGTTTGTTTCTCCACTTGGGGTTACAAACAGGAAACGGTTATAATACCGATCATTCTCCTTGATAATCAGGCTTCCTGCCAAGGCGGCACCTGTAGCTGCAGCCTGCGATTTCATCCATCTCACACTTTTGCCATCCATTGATTCAGCAAGCGCTTTTGCATTCATAGAGAAACCTGTGGTGAACATTTCCGGCAAGAGGATTAAATCAGTCCGGCCTGTCAAAGGTTTTAGGAGCTGGTCAAGTTTTTCCCTGTTTGCAACCTGATTTTCCCAGATTACATCAAATTGTACCAGCGAGATCCTGAGAAAATCCATTTTTTTACCAATTTTGAATGCTGTTAATCTAAATCGTCACCATAGTTCATTCCTTCCGGGTTACGGCCCATGATGCCATGGTCTTTGTACCACTGCCTGATTCTTTTCAAATCCGACTGCAGATTATCTGTGAGTTCAATTTTGTCAGTATAACCGATCCGTTTCCGGCCCCAGTCAAAAAAAGCCATGTAGACGGGAATATTGGCTGCGCGGGCTATGGTGTGGAAACCACCTTTCCATTTGGTAACAGGTTTGCGGGTACCTTCAGGAGCGATGGCCAAATGCATGGTTTCACGTTTTTCGAACTCCGCTAAAATCTGTTTAACCAGGCTTGCTCCTTTGGAACGGTCAACTGCTATTCCGCCCATGGCACGCACAAAATAGCCCAGGGGCCAGATGAAAAATTCCTTTTTTACCATGGTATTGGATTTTCCGCCAACAGCCCGGTAAAAAAGAAAGGAGATAATGAAATCCCAGTTGGAGGTATGGGGAATGCCCAATACGATGCATTTTGGTTCAGGAATCACCCCTCCCACCAATTCCCATCCGAAGATGCGCAGCAAAAACCTTGAAATGAATTTAACCATGTTTGTATGAGAATTTGTAACAAAGTTAATCAAAAATAACTTTTCAGACGGGAATGCTCCAGATTGTATTTCACTTTTAGCTTTGTACTCCTGCTCAATTCTTGCTATTTTTGCCATGAATTCATTTGAACTGATGCACATTTATCCCGAAAATTTCGAAAATAAAATTGGCTTTGACAAAATCAGGGAACTACTGGTGAGCCGATGTCTGAGCGAGCTTGGCAAAGAAAACGTCGCTGCATGCAGCTTCTCTTCGGATCCCGGCCTGATTGAAAAACAACTGGATGAGACCGTCGAATTTCAGAAAATCATCCGGGATGAGTTTAATTTCCCTACCGGTTACTTTATTGACATGCGGCCTGTTTTAAGGAAATCCAAAATTCAGGGCACTTTTCTGGAAGTATTCGAACTTTTCGACCTTAAAAGATCCCTGGAAACGCTCCGGTCCATTGTAACTTTTTTCAAAGAGAAAGAGCAGGAATTTTTTCCCCGCCTCTTCTTTGTGATCCGTGACATCAGGGTTTTTCCTTTTTTATATGACCGCATCGACCAAATCCTGACCAAAAACGGCACGATCAAGGACAATGCATCTCCTGAACTGGTTAAAATCAGGAGGGAAATACTCTCGCTCCAGTCGGGTGTTTCCAAAATCATGGCCAAAATCCTCAAACATGCACAGGCAGAGGGGTTGGTGGAAAAAGATGTAACGGTATCCATCCGCGACGGAAGGGCTGTAATTCCTGTGTTGTCGGCCAACAAAAGGAAGATGAAGGGAATTGTCCACGATGAGTCGGCAACAGGCCGGACCTCCTATATTGAGCCGGAAGAGATCGTTGAAACCAACAACCGCATCCGGGAATTTGAATCGGCAGAGAGACGGGAGATTGTGAGAATTCTGACCAAATTCACTGACGAGCTTCGCCCCTATGCCGAAGAACTGGAAAGTTCCTATGAAATACTGGGAATTCTGGACTTTATACGCGCAAAAGCTTTGTGGTCGAATGAGAGCAAATCGGTAAAGCCACTCCTCGCCTACCACCCCGAATTAAACTGGCTGGATGCCAGGCACCCTCTGCTGGAGAAGAATCTCAACAGGGAAAAAAGGAAAATTGTCCCCCTTAACATCAAACTGACAAAAGAGGACCGGATACTGCTGATCTCAGGACCCAATGCAGGCGGTAAGTCCGTCTGTCTGAAAACGGTAGGTTTGCTTCAGTACAGCATCCAATGCGGACTGCCGGTTCCACTTCACCTGGACAGTGTTGTCGGGATATTTGAGAAAATATTTATTGACATCGGCGACAACCAGTCGCTCGACAACGACCTGAGTACCTACAGCTCGCATTTGAGCGACATGAAATTTTTTGTCAGGAACTGCAACCCGCAATCCCTGGTATTGATCGATGAATTTGGAACCGGCACCGAACCGATGCTTGGCGGGGCCATCGCAGAATCGATCCTGAACCGCATCAACCTGCTGAAGAGTTACGGGGTAATTACCACGCACTATACCAACCTGAAGCACTTTGCTTCGTCTGTCCCGGGCATTGTTAACGGCGCCATGCTTTATGATTCCAATAAAATGGAGCCTCTTTTTCAATTGCAGATTGGCAAACCGGGAAGTTCTTTTGCTTTTGAAATAGCCCGAAAAATTGGCCTTCCGGAAGATATATTACAGGAAGCTACAGACAAGATAGGCAAAGACCACATCGATTTTGACAAACACCTCCGGGATATTGTCCGCGACAAACGGTACTGGGAGACCAAACGACAGAATATCCGCCAGTCGGAGAAAAAAATGGAGGACCTGACATCTACTTACGAAGAGAACCTTTCGGAAGTCAAAAAACTGAGAAAAGAGATCCTGGATAAGGCAAAAAAAGAGGCTGCCGAAATACTGGCATCCTCCAACAAGATCGTGGAACAGACCATCCGCGATATCAAGGAAGCTTCTGCCGAAAAAGAGAAGACAAGGGAAGCCCGTAAAAAGCTTGAGGATTTCAAAGAGACCGTATCGATGGCAAAAGATTCTGAGGATGAACAGATTGTCCGGAAAATGCAAAAGATCCGGCAGCGGGAACATCAAAAAAGGGAACGGTCAAAAACAGAAGAAAATCTAAAACCCGCCAAGGAACTCCCTGTTAAGAATAACGAACCTGAGGTTGGAAGCTGGATCAAACTGAAAGACCAGGAAAATCCGGGAATTATACTGGAAATCAACGGGAATAACGTGGTGGTTGCCTTCGGTCAACTGCGTTCTGTTGTTAAACGCGACAGGGTCGAATTGATCTCGCACAACGAAGTAAAGAAAACAAAGGAAAACTATACAACTGCCAGGATCAACAACGAAATCAACGAAAGGAAACTCAATTTTAAACCAAGGATCGATGTGCGCGGAATGCGTGCGGAGGAGGGACTTCAAAAAATCCGGGAATTCATCGATGAGGCGATCATGGTTGATGCGCATGAACTGCATATTCTCCACGGCAAGGGAAACGGCATATTGAGGGAACTGGTCCGTGCCTACCTCAAATCGGAACCTGCCGTGAAAAAATTCAGGGACGAACATGTGCAGTTTGGGGGATCAGGGATTACGATTGTGGAGATGTAGGAGGACTTGACGAGGGAACGACTGGACGAGGGAATGAAACGGAGAAACGGAGAAACAGAGAAACGGGGACTGAGGACTGAGGACTGGGGACTGGGGACTGGGGATTGAGGACTGGGGACTGGGGACTTACAAACGAGGAGCCGCCTAGCGGTGATCTCTTTGTAGGGGAAATACTAAGATTTGAAATCCGTCCGCTAACAAAAATTCGAAAAATCAATTCTCTGTTGATTGGACTGAATGGAATTAATTTACATATCAAAATGAAGACTACTACTACTTGCATTGTTTTGTTAACGCTTTTACTCGGAATTTTCCCGACAAATATTAATGCCCAAAAAATCAGAGCTCAAAGCGACCGGCTGATCAAAGAACTGGAAGATACCAGGGTAACCATCGGAGCCAGGATATGGAAAGTGTATGACATGGGTTTCATTGTCAGGACCAAAACAGTTACACTTGCATTTGACCTTGTCAGCGGAGCCACTGCAGGTTGCAAGGATTTTTCACTTTCTGCCGAAGAACTTAACCGGCTCATCAAACAATGCGATGTACTGTTTATCAGCCACAAACACAGGGTGCTTGATGCAGTCATTTACCCGGGCCACCAGGGAGAGTCGGTTGAAAACAATGTGGATGCCTACCTTGAACTAACCTACACGAATCTGAAAAATCCAAATATCCTGTTGTCGCTTTGATTTGGGGGGAATCAATTGAATATCAACCAAATAAATTTAGAGCTAAAAACTAAGTCTTTTAACTTCCCGGCGTTCACCGGTCTGCAATACTAATTGATTTCATACGATCCTTCAGGAAGCTCAATAGAAGGTTTACCCATCGTACTTACAAAGGACTTTTTGGTATTTACATTTGTCACTTTCCATGTTTTCTGCGGCTTCCCGGCAGGTGAAAATTCAGCGATGGTCCCATGTGGTACGGTTAGTTTCAATTCAATTTTACCGGATAAATCGTTGTACCATTTCACTTTAATTTCGCCTGAAGGAGTATTGTAAACTGCAGCGGCAAAGCTAAGACCATCAGGGAAAGTTGGCGCGATGACGAATTTTTTAAATCCCGGGTAATCCGATAATGGACGGATACCTGCCAGCCAGCGGTAATACCATTCCGAAACAGTGCCAAACATGGGATGACAGTTGGAATAGGTATTGTCGCTCTCTTTCCAGGATTCCCAGATAGTAGTGGCACCGCGGTCAATCATGTGACCCCATCCGGGGAAAGCCGTGCTGTTGACGATCTTATATACCTCATCAGCATGCCCTGTTAGGGAAAGCGCTTCAAGTATATATTTGGTGCCGAAAATTCCGGTAGTAAAATGACCAGCAGGAGCCTTTCTAACCGCCTTTAACAAAGAATCAGCCGCTGCAGCCAGTTCGTTTGGCGGAATAATCCCGTAATAGATCAGCGTCGAAAAGAGTGTCTGCCTGTTAATGGGATCTGCAACCGGTTTGCGCCAGAAAAGACCCAGCAGCTTCCCGGCAAGGGATTTTTCCAGTTCACTGAACCGCCTGATATTCTGTGTGTCATGCATGATTTCGGCAAACCGTTTCATGATCCGTGCACAATCCAGGTAATGGGTGGTTCCGATCAACTGTACCGGGACTTTCTCCAGTGATTCATGATCGCTTAGCCCTTTTTCAATGATTTCACCCGGATGCAACCTGGCAACCTTGTCCATCCAGGCAAGGTCTCTCTGGTACAACTCTTTGATAATCGCCGTATCGCCGTAATACTGGTACAATTTGTACTGGGTGGTCAGAAAAGCAGATTCCCAGCTGATGCCGCAATATTTGATCCCGATGAACGGAGCCGTATCGATGAAGATTGAATCCTGCATGGCATCTACCCAGTCGTATATGGTCTTGCGGTAGAATGCATGCATGTCAAAATTGTAAATAAAGGTCTCACTGGTTGCATTCAGATCTCCCCCATAACCTAATTTCTCCCTGGCAGGACAGTCGGACTGGACAGAGATCAGGTTATCCAGGAAGGTTTGCCGGCAGGCTGTCTGAATATTGTTCAACAATACATTTGAGCAGGAAAAATAATTCTGGTTTTCAACACCCGTGTGAAATTCAAGCGCTTCAATGTCCTCTTTTTCGGGCAGATAGCCTAGTCCGGAGATTTCCATGTACCTGAACACATGGTAGGTAAAATTCGGCTGCCAGGATACATCTTTTTCTTTTCCGAAAATATAACTGTCAGTTTGCCAGGCAATAGCAGGAGATCCCGGGCCACCGCTCCCCTTTCGCTTGATCTGACCCGCAACTGTTGTCATAGGATTGAGCGAACCATTTTCGTACAAGCGTTCCCCAAACCTGAAAACGATGGTATCACCTGTTTTGCCTTTCAGGTGAATCCTGTAAAGGCCTGTCAGGTTAATCCCCATATCCACGATGATTTTCTTGCCGGATTTTTGAATGAGCAGCGGTTTTATTGTTTTGGCCAATTTAACTGCCGGGAAGAAAGCCGGCTGTATCTCACCTCCCGGCCCGGGCTTTTGCACAGCCGTTCCCCAATTATTGTCTTTGTATCCGGGAAGATTCCATCCTGCCAGTTCTTTACCTGCATCATACCATTCGCCGAGGTAGACATTGTTCCTGATTACCGGACCTTTTGCAGTTTTCCAGCTGGTATCTGTAAGAAATTCTTTGGTTGTACCATCTGCATAAGTGAGCCGGAGCCTAGCAATAAATTGCGGTTCCCCGGTAGGCAATTGTTGCCTCAGGTTAAACCGGCCAAACAGCCGGAGCGGAAGTGAATTGTAAAAGCCATTTCCCAACATGGCACCTATGACATTTTTTCCGGGTTGAATCATCCTGGTAACATCATAGGTCTCAGCATAAACCCGTTTGCTGAAGTCGGTCCAGGCCGGATCGAGCAGATTGTTTTCCGGCGTTTTACCATTAATGTAAGCCAGGTAATAACCTGCTGCTGTAATCGTTAACGTTGCCTGCTTAAGTTTCCCCGTTACGTTAAATTCCTTTCTGAAAATCGGAGCTGGCTGATCACCATACATCAGGGAATCAACGGTTATTTTTTTCTCTCCGGATCCGATCCAGGATGCCGCGGTCAGTTCAACCTGAGCTTTTGCGGCCAGATTCTGAGCATGTAACGATATGACTGAAACTTGAACAATCAGGGTGAATGCAAACAATAGCTGATACATTTTTCGGCAAATCATGGTAATGTCGGTTAATATAAAGGTTCTCAAACCATTGTCAAATTACTACTCCCATTTCACCAGGTCATTGCTGCGAATGCCATTTGCAGGGAACGGATGTTGCGCGTCGAACGGATACAATGCTTTCTGATCTTCGATGACAATCATATCTTCCTTTACAGTTCCATCTGGATTCATTGCTTTGGACAGGTCAAGTCCCAGGTATTTTGCCAGGAACGGATAAACGGCAGCTCTTTTGTTGATATCATAGCCGTGCTGGTCGTTTGGCAGGTGAACGTTCTGCACCAGATCAGATTTGCCGAAGAGGCTGTAAATATATTTCAGGTGAGGCATTTCAACGACCGGGTTGTTCTTCGTCCAATCGCCGCCGTCCGAAACCAGTAACATGGGACGGGGAGCTGCACAAGCTGCTATTTCAACGTTGTTGGTTTGATAACCAACGTCTTTGTGGATGGGCATTCCGCTTTCACAGACGCATCCGCCAAAGAAAAATGCAGAAACCATTACCACCGGAACAGATACTTTGACCCTTTGGTCTATGGCTGTCAGGAGAAATGTCTGTGTACCGCCGCCTGATGCTCCGGTGCAGGCTATCCTTTCGGGATCGGCACCCATTTCGAGGATAAAGTCGAGGCAGCGGATGCTGTTCCAAAGCTGGAGCTTCAAGGCTTCGGGATGTTTATGCTGCCATCCCAGTTCGCCCATTTGACCGTAACCAACCATATCATAACCAAAAACCATTGCTCCCATACGTGCCATGGCTGCAAAGCGTTTCTGGGCATCCGGCCGATACCGCCCGACTTCACCGGCTTTTGACCAGTGTCCATGGGGACTGATAATACCGGGAATTTTGCCTTTGGCTTGAGTGGGGGTATACAAGCTTCCGGTTACGTAAACACCGGGAAGACTTTCAAATGCCACATTCTGAACCTGGTAGCCATCGTAAACCCGTTTAGTGCCTATGAAGGCATTCAATGGACATTTTTTTGGAAATATCTCCAGTCCGGTTCCTTTAAGGATGTGTTCTTTGATCAGTTTAGCTCTTTTCTCCCACTCTTTTTGGGTAGTATAGTGTGTTTTTTGTGTTTCCAGAAAAGATGTTCCTTCGGCTTCAGTCCAATAATCACCAACGCAGAGCATATTTGCGCCTTTTTTTTCGACTTTTTTTGTAGATTGGGCTTCTGCTGCAAGTGAAATTGAAAGAACCAAACAGCCGGTGAAAAGAAATTTAAGATAATGTCTCATTGTGTTAAGGTGTTAATTAGCATACCGTAAAATAACAAAAAAAGTCAGAGAAGTCTGATGAAATTTTATCGCAGAATTTTGATAAATTTAAGAATTGGTCAAAGATTTTGCCTCAGATATACAATAGTCTAAATTTCAGTGCTTTATACGTTTTGTAATATATATTTAATTACACCTTTAAAAAAATTCAGGTTACCAGTTGTATTCTTTTAAATCTGTTGTTAAGTATGTTTGATTTCCGTTGAACATTTTGTGACATTAACAAGTTACACTAGGAGATCAGATTGGTTCAGAAATATTTTCATCAACTTCTAATCACTTATTTATGCGGCACAAAATATTAATCATTGACGATGAAAAGAGCATACGGCTGCTCCTTCAGAATTTTCTGTCAAAAAATTATGATGTAGAAAGCAAGAGTGATGGTATAGATGCCTTGGAATGGCTTGAAGGCAATCTTCCGGATCTGATTATCTGTGACTTACAAATGCCTAATATGGACGGTTATCTTTTTATCGAAAAAGTACGGCAAAGAGGTTTCACCAAACATACTCCCGTTATTATGTTGTCAGGAGTGGAGAGCAGCAAGGAAAGAATCAAATGCTACAGGCTTGGTGCGCAGGATTTTCTGGCAAAACCATTCAATCCTGAAGAATTGGCTGAGCTGATCAACAAGAATCTGTTTCCGGTTCACTATGCCTTGAAATGGTAGTTATTGGAAGAAGTAGGTTGATTATCAGTGTTTTTCATCACACCTTTCAGATAGATAAATGGAAAAAGTATTAAATGTATTGTTCGTCGGAAGATTAGCTGAGAACATCGGAATCCTGCTTGATCATCCTGAGATAAAGATTGAGCAGTGCCCCAATGCCCAGGATGCAATCTTATACCTTAAAACAGGAAACAAACCCGATGCGGTCCTATCTGATGTTTATTTGTCTGGGGGAAGCGGTGTTGAAATGCACGAATGGTTAAGGGAAAGACCGGAATTTGACCGGGTCTCTTTTATATTGCTTTCCTACGAGTTTAAGGAAGAGTTATTTAAAATGGCTTTTACCACACGCATGGATGATTTTTATGTCATTCCATTGCCTCCCGCAGAAAGCATCATCAGCCGAATCAGGTTTCTTGTCGGATACAGAAACAAATATTCCATATCAACATATGATCAAATAAAGCACGAGGACCAGAAATATGAGATGCCGCTGTCAAAAAGAATGTTTGATCTCGTGTCGGCTATATCCGCACTGATAGTTCTCTCTCCTATTTTACTTTTAGTTGTGATTGCCATCAGGCTGGAATCGAAGGGCAAAGTATATTATATTTCCAAGCGCGTCGGCAGGGAAACGTTTGACTTTTACAAGTTGCGCTCCATGCGTACAGGAGCAGACAATGAGCTTAGCAAACTTGCAAAAGAAAAAAACCAGTATGCAACGTCCGTCCAACAGGTTGAAATTGATTTCTCCAAACCCTGTCCTGTCTGCGCTAAGTTACCGGATGGTAAATTTTGCTCGCCTATCATGCACATAGGAAAACACAATATCTGTGATTACTGGTACAATGTCCAGAAAATCAAAGTTGCAAAATCAAGATCTGCATTTATTAAAATAACGGATGACCCGCGGATCACAAGGGTAGGTAAGTTTATCAGGAATACCAGTATAGATGAACTGCCTCAGCTAATCAATGTTATCAAAGGTGATATGTCTATTGTTGGAAACAGGCCTCTGCCGGTCTATGAAGCTGAGTTACTGACCAGAGGTTTTGCATCCAAGCGGTTTCTTGCGCCTGCAGGCATTACCGGTTTGTGGCAGGTTGAATTGCGCGGCAAAGGCGGCATAATGTCTGAAGAAGAGCGTATGAGACTGGATAACGAATACGCAGACCACTTTATTGGCGATAAATACTCTTTCCGGTATGATCTGAATCTGATTTTCAGAACGTTTTCAGTTCTTTTCCAGAAGGACACAACTGTTTGAACCTGCTTTTTGATATATTTGTATGTCTGTGAAAAAATGAAAATCTCTTTAAATAATACCAGCGTTTTACTTTATTTAATTTCCCGTGAAATATTTATTGTTTTTTTTGCTTCTTTTTTTTACGTTCATGATGAATCGTACATCATGCTATGCACAGGATATTGGTAATCTTGACAATTTGACGGATGACATCGAAACATTGCTTCCTCCTCTGCAAACAATTATTGATTCTGCGATAGCGAAGAATCCGGATGTAAAAGCAAGGGAACATCTGGCGAGCGCAAAGGCATACAATCTGAAATCAGACCGTGCCCGTTGGACTGAAAATCTGGGATTGCAGGCAGACGCCCGATACGGCACTTTCAATAATTTTTCCATGAATACCGGCGTAGGCCAAACACCTTCAAATCTTGCAACACTCGATACTCAATTCAATTACGGTGTCGGGGCTTACATCAGACTTCCGCTGTTTGATTTCGCCAACCGAAAAAACATGCTTGGCGCAGGACAAAGCGCATTAGACGAGGCTGTTAGCCAGGTAGAAGTTCAAAGAGACTTGTTAAGGCAATTGATCATCAGGCAATATCATGATTTGATTTTGAAACAAAGACTTTTGAGAATCAGGTCAAAATACCTTGAAACAGCAAGAATCAACATGGTGATGGCAGAAAAAGAGTTTCAAAATGGTGTAATACCGCTCAGTGAATATTCACGAATTGCAGATATCACAACTACTTCGGAGGAAACTTTTGAAACAGCAAAGATTGAGTTTATTACATCCTATATGCTGCTTGAACAAATTACCAAAACTAAATTCATACTTACCACAATAAAACAGATTAAGCATGGAGATAAATGATTTGATAAGGCTTTTGAGAAAACATCTTGTATTGTTATTGATAACTCCGGTTTTAATGGCAGGACTTGTTATTTTTCTTACAAAAAATTCGACCAGTAAATATGAATCCGGTACAACCCTCTATACAGGCATAGCATCAGGTTCGAGCGTAGAAATGGATAAAATATTCAACTATAATGCATCAAATACTGCATTCGATAATTTAATCAGTGTCATTAATTCCAGAGAAACGCAACAAGAAGTAGGCATCAGATTGTTGACCCAACATTTGATGCTGGACAAATGTGATCCAAGGTACATTTCCTGCAACTTCTTTGAACAGTTGCAAGATATAACTCCTGACTATATTCGTGATTTAGTTCTAAAAGTCCCGCATCAATCAGTTCATTCAATTTCAGGGAAAGAGGAGAAAGACACCGTAACAACGTTCTCTTTTTCCAGCTTCGACGCTAAGCGCAATGACGCAAAATCATTGTATCCTGATATGATAGACCCGTCTCAGTTCGAGCAAAATGTCAGGAAATTGACCTATTTGTACAACAGCAATGATACCAATTTCGTCTATAAGTTGCTAAATTTTATCCATCCCCATTATTCCATCGAAGCGATCTCCTCCGTTAATGTTCAGCGCATTACCAACAGCGACTTAATAGAACTAAGGTACCAGTCAGATGATCCCGGAATCTCTCAGCAAACGCTTCTCTTTTTATCGGAGGTTAGCATCAGGAACTACAAAAAGATCAAAGAAAACAGCTCTGGTGCTGTCATAAAATATTTTGAATTTCAGTTGAAACAGGCTGCCGAAAAGCTTAAAAACGGCGAAGACAAACTGCTGCAGTTTAACAAAGACAACAACATCATCAATTTTTACGAACAGAGTAAAATAATTGCAGGGGTAAAGGAACAGCTTGATACAGAATACAACAACAACAGGATCAAACTTGCAGGACTTTATGCAGCCATTAAAAAACTGGAAGAAAAGCTTAGCAACCAGCAGCAGGTTCAATTAAACAATTCAAAGATTATTGAAAAAAGAAATCAACTGGGTGAAATCAGTTTAAAAATCACATCAATTGAAACTTATGGTTCTATTGACAATAAAGCATCGAAAAAACTATCTGAACTAAAGCTCCAATCCGAAAAATTAAAAGATGAAATAAGACAGGATGTTGGCAATTTGTACACAAATTCAAATTCCACCAACGGTCTGCCCCTCAGCACAATTCTAACCAGTTGGATTAACGATGTCATTGAGGCGGAAAATATCAAAGCCGGTCTGTCCGTGATGGCTGCTCAAATCAAGGATTTCCAGAAACGATATGAGATTTATGCTCCTGCCGGAGCGAATCTCAAGCGGATTGAACGGGAAATCAGCGTTTCTGAAGCTGAATTCCTGGAGATACTGCATGGTTTGAATCTGGCAAAATTAAAGATGCAGGACAACGAACTGGCATCCAACATTAAACCTGTCGACACCCCCTACTTCCCGCTGAATCCCATGCCCACCAAAAGGAAACTACTCATCGTTGCCGCAGCAATGTTTGGTTTTCTGATGGTATTAGCAAGCATTTTTGCGTTGGAATTCTTTGACAATACCTTGAAGAATCCATTCAAAGCATCCCGGATCTTAAAATTACCTTTCCTGGCGCTATTCCCTAAAATTCTTCTGCCAACCAAAAAAAATAACTTTCCTTATATCAATAACCGGTTACTGGAATTAGCCTTGCAAAATATCCAGTTACATTTAAACAACGGAAAATCTGTCAGCCCAACAAAAACAGTATTGTTTTTCAGCACCCTGAACGGTGAAGGTAAAACTGTAATTGCCGGAAATCTGGCACAAAAATTAAAACGGCAGGGAAAGAAAGTCCTCTACTTAAATTTCTCGCGTGAGTCGCTGCTAAAATCAGAGGTTTCGCAAATGGGATATTCTGAAACGCCGGTACAACCTGTTGCTCCGCAATCTGTCAATAAGGCGAAACGCTTTTCGGTTATCAACTGGCTTCTGGGTTATCCTGACAACAGAATTGATTATGACAGTCCATTCCTGGGTAACACTGAAAAATACCTGTCCAAAGATGAGTTATTGTATTACCAGATTAACGATCAATTTTTCTCTGCAAGAACTTATTCGGAGATCCTGGATCAGAATAACTTCCGTTTGTCAAATGTTCCTGATTATGTTTTTATCGAAATACCTGCTGCCTTGTATTACCCCTATCCGGTTGGTTTAATTTCAGATTCTGATATTTCGCTGTTGATTTGTCGTTCAAACCGGGCTTGGTCGACCGCTGACCAGGGGGTTCTGGACGTATTTTTAAACCTAACCGGACAAAAGATTCATTTTATTCTGAATGGAGTTGAACTTCCGGGCATAGCATCAATTCTGGGTGATTTACCAAAACCCGAAAGCAAACTGCCAGGCATATAAAAAAAATATTTCACAGTTGATCTTGTACCGGAAATCACTTTGACCTTGTTATCAAAAGAAACAAAACAGCAAATATATCTGTCGGCTTTTTATGAATATAAGTAACAAAATAGTTGTTCTTTTTTTCACATCCGTGGTTATCCTTATCGCAGTTCTGATGTTCTTTCGCCAAACGCAAGAGAAACAGAACAAAATGATCGTGAAATCTGCTGCTGAGCAACAGGTTATTTTGATCAATACGGCAATTAAAGTACATTCCGATCAGCTGGATGAGCTAGTAACCGATTACTCCAACTGGGATGATTTGGTCCTTTATTTGAAAAAACCTGACCAGAAATGGGCAACAGATAACATTGCCAGTATTATTCAGTCTTTCAGACTTTTTTCTGTCAGTGTTTATGACGAAAATGTCAACCTCGTATATGGCTTCGGCAACCTATCTTTAAATATTTTCGGCAGCAATATCGTCAGGGATGAGGTATTTAATTCGCTCCTCAAAAAAGGATTTATTCACTATTTTCAGGGAATGGGTGATGATGTACTCGAAATTTCCGGTTCAACGATCCATTTGAAAGCAGACAGTGCAAAAGTTCAACCTTCGGCTGGTTTTTTTATTGTCAGCCGGATCTGGAACCGGAATTTCCTGCAAGAACTTGAACTTACCACGGCCAGTACCGTTAAAATCAGTGACTTCACGGAGCCGACGAGTCAGGTAATTGAAAATGATTCACTTATTGTTTATAAGGCGCTTGTGGGTTATGACAATCAGAAAATTAAAAATCTTGTTGTTAAAAAAGCGAACAACATTGTAGTTAACTTTCACCAGGTAAGCGATTTTCTTTTCAATTTCCTTGGAAGCCTCCTGATCGTTTTCCTTGCGATTTTCTTTTTAATCCTCTACCGTTGGATTCGGCGTCCTTTGAAAATTATCTCAGAAAGTTTAAGGCGCGGAACTACATTACACCTTGATATTCTGGAAAAAAACAAGGATGAGTTCAGTCAGATAGCCCGGCTGATTTCTGTCTTCAACCAGCAAAAGCTGGAACTTGAAAGGGAGAATACTGAAATCAACCGTATTCAGAAGGAGTTAATCAAGCAAGGCAGTATTCTTCGCGGCCTGGCTATTGCTTCAAATCATCTTTTGACCAATGTAAATATTGATTTGGCCATTGGTGCAGCACTGGAAACGGTCTGTAATTCAGCCGGAATTGACCATGTTTTTATCTGTAGAAATGTTCCGGAAAATACTTTTGCCGAGAAAAAATTCAAAATTGCCTTTACTTATACGCTGCCCGGAATTTCAAACAACCTTAACATTGGTGAGTGTGAAGCCTTTTTGAACCAGCTGACGGAAGAATTTTACCTGCCCCTTTCAGAAGGTCAAATAGTTAAAGGATTTTCAGACAACCCCTCATCAAATTTCAGAGAATTTTTCGTCCAACAACAGATAAATTCAATCATGGTTGTTCCTGTGATTGATAAGGTACACAATGATTTTTTAGGTTTTATTGGTTTTGCCGACAGTCTTAACGATTATACATGGACAAATGAAGACGAGGCACTTTTGAGTATGCTGGCAAACAACATCGGAGAGGCAATCAGAAGGCATAAATCACAGGAGGATTTGCATGCGGCGCTTGCTTTGGCAAAAAATGCAGATAGGGCAAAATCCGAATTTCTTGCTTCAATGTCTCATGAAATACGAACCCCTATGAATGGGGTAATTGGCATGACAAGCTTGCTGTCGCTGACCGAACTCACAAATGCACAACGGGATTATGTCAATATTATTGAAAATTCCGGGGAAAGTCTGATGAGCATTATCAATGAAATACTCGATTTTTCAAAGATTGAATCCGGTAAGATTGAATTGGAGGAAAGTTCATTTGATTTACGCGTATGTATTGAAGATGTATTCGATCTGGTTGCGCAGAATGCACTGGAAAAACACCTTGACATTATTTATTACATCGATACGGATGTACAACAGTACATTTACGGAGACGGTTTCAGGTTGCGGCAGATCCTCGTTAATTTAGTGAGCAATGCCATCAAGTTTACGGAGAAGGGCGACATATATATTCACGTTTCACTGGCTTCTAACCAGGAAAGCAAGGTTGTCCTGGAATTTTCAGTTAAAGATACAGGAATCGGTATTCCTGCCAACAAAATAAATTCACTTTTTACACCATTCATGCAGGTGGATACTTCAACCACCAGAAAATACGGAGGAACAGGATTGGGACTTGCCATATCCGGCAGTCTGGTAAAACTAATGAACGGAAAATTCTGGGTAACCAGTGTTGAAGGAGAGGGATCAGATTTTCATTTCACCATTACTACCAGCTTTTCTCCACCGGAAAAAGAGAGTGGTACAACCTACAATATGTTGTCGGCTATCCCGGGGAAATCTGTATTAATCGTAGATGACAATGCTACCAACCGAAAGGTGCTGACCCTTCAATGCGAATACTGGGGTCTTAAATCAGCGTCTGCGGCTTCGGGAATTGAAGCGCTCAAATTGCTTGAGAAAAATACTTATGACGTAGGTATACTAGATATGCAGATGCCCAATATGGACGGTGTCATGCTGGCACGTGCGATCAGGACAAAATACAGTATCGATGAATTGCCGCTTATTATGCTTACTTCAGTCGGGTTTAATACAGAATCATCAGAATTAAAAAAGCTGTTTTCATATTATGTAAATAAACCTATCAAACACACGCAACTGGCTGAAATTCTGATGAAGACAATGTCCTACGTAAAGAAAACAGCCGTGAATAAACCTTTAGACTTTGACATGCTTAGTGATATATCAAAAAAATATCCATTCAGTATTTTGGTCGTTGAAGACAATAACATCAATCAAAAACTCATTTCTAATGTTTTCAGAATTTTGGGCTATAAAACTGATATTGCCGCCAATGGCATTGAGGCGCTGGAAGCAATTAAACGAAAGAGCTACGACCTGATCTTCATGGACATTCAAATGCCTTTGATGAATGGTTACGACGCTACTCGAATCATCGTTGAAAGGACCAAAGAAGAACGACCGTTGATCATCGCAATGACAGCCAACGCTATGACAGGCGACAGGGAAAAATGCATGGAGGCAGGCATGGACGATTATATAACAAAACCAATGAAAATTGAGGTTCTAAAAAACGTCATTCAGCTTTGGGGAGATAAAAAATTTACAAATGTCGGTTAGAGACGTTTATACCTTGTGGTTTAAACTCCTTTCAGGAGGCTGAAAATTTACATCCTTTTTATGGACATCCAAATGCACAACATGGATGGCGATGAGGCGACAGAACTCAACCTAAAAAATTGGGAATCCAAAAGGCCTGTAATCGATGCAATGACAGCCAAATTAAATAAATCAACTTGAGAAAAATTATTACAAAGATCATTCATGAAGACAATTTCCTTTCGCTGGCCGGAAATCTGACCATCTCATTTTTCGGGATTGTCGGGTTTGCTTTGCTGGCCCGAACCTTTCAGATGGAAATATTCGGTGAATGGGTTTTGTTTATATCTTCGGCTGCATTTATCGAAATGTTTAGGTACGGCATCATCAATACAGCAATTATTCGTTATCTGTCAGGATCAAGTCCGGGAGACCGCTTCAGTTTTATAGGATCGAACGGTATAATTGGTTTGATTGCAACCTGCCTTATCTGTATTTTACTGGTAATCATCAATTTTTTCTTTTCTGAGCCTATCCAACATTCCGGTTACGGACTCTTTTTTACCTGGTATCCTGTTCTGGCATTTGTCAATTTGCCTATGAATACTGCGCTCGTCATCCTCCAGGCAGACCAGAAATGGGGTAGAATATTGTTGGTCAGATCTATTGAAAGTGTAGGATTCTTTCTGGTACTGGCTGCCAATTTTTTATTCTTTCACATGACGCTTGTGCAACTGGTTTGGGCATTCATTGTCATTGATATCATTGCATCAGGAATATGTGTCCTGTACGGATGGGATGGGTTGAAATACATTCCGAAGGCAACAAAAAAAACCATCAAAATTTTACTTAATTACAGCAAATACACCACTTTTACATTGATAGGCACCAATTTGCTCCGTAGTGCGGATACTTTTATCATTAGTTTTAGTCCGATGGGCACAGCTGCTGTTGCGTTGTACAGTATCCCGATGAAACTGACCGAATTGCAGCAAATACCTCTCAGGAGTTTTGCTGCCACTGCCTTCCCAAAACTGTCAAAAGCCAGTATGCAAGGTAAAATAGAGGAAGTCAGGGAGCTGTTTTATTCCTATTCCGGTGCAATGACCTATCTGTTCATATGCATCAGCCTCGTCACTTTTGTCTTTGCCGATCTGTTTATTCTCATCCTGGGGGGAAAGCAATATTTGGGTACGGATCCGGTAACAGGATTTAATGCCGCAACGATTATGCGGATCTTTTCGATTTACGGACTCCTTCTTCCTATCGACCGTATGACCGGAATCGGATTGGACAGTATCAATAAACCGAACATCAACTTTATGAAAGTGTTCATCATGGTATGTGCCAATGTGATTGGCGATGTAATCGCTATATTTGTTTTCAAGTCTTTGGCATTGGTCGCTGTTGCATCTATATTCTTTACCCTGATCGGCAGTTGGTTCGGCTTTCATTATATGAGCAAAGAACTAAAACTGGATCAAAGACAGGTTTTAATCAAGGGTATCGATTTTTACAAAACGATCTATTTGAAATTCAGAAAAAATCTGATCAGAACAGAATAACGATTTCTGATTTGTTTATTGAAGAAAAATTATCAATTACTGCAAATGTCCAATCCGTTTGACCAACCAACTGGTGCTGACCGGCTACAATCGCCCAGATATATTTTTTTGCTGGTTTTTCTGTTGCTTTTTTCAGCTTTGGTAATCGGCAAAGTGGGATTTACTGCCGGTATTGGATTAATAGTGCTGCCATTTGTTTTTGCTTATTTGTACCTGCTTTTCGAACATCCGATTATTGGTATGTATACCGCCGTCATACTTGGTTTTACCATTTTAGGACTTGCAAGATACGTTGATTTCCAGGTTGGTTTGCTGATGGACGGGATCCTGTTGCTTACTACGCTTGCGCTGTTTTTTAAACGATTCTATGAAAAAATCGACTGGACTCCCATCAAGAAAGACATCACTTTACTTGCGGTGATCTGGTTCGGATATTCAGTTTTAGAGCTGTTCAATCCGGAGGCAAGAAGTTTTGCTGCTTCAGTTAACGGTCTGCGGGGTATCTCTTTCTATATGTTGGCCCTTATCGTCCTGACCCTCCTTTTATTCGATAGCCATAAAAAACTTGACTACTTCATTTATCTGTGGGCCTTCTTCTCGCTTCTGGTATCAGTTAGAGGCATCGCACAAAATTACCTGGGAATTGACAGGTTTGAGCAGGCGTGGCTTGATGCAGGGGCAGCACAGACACACGTCATATTCGGCAGGCTCCGGATTTTTTCTTTTTTGAACGATGCGGGTCAATTTGGGGCCAACCAGGCTTATTCGGCAGTTGTTGCACTTATTATTTCGCTGGGAGAAAAAAACAAATGGAAAAAATCTTTTTTAATTCTTGTTGGAATTCTCGGACTTTACGGCATGCTTTTATCTGGTACAAGGGGAGCATTGAGTATCCCGTTGGCAGGTTTCGGAACCTATTTCATTTTGAAAAAAAACAAAACGGTCATGTTTGGAGGTTTCATTTTGCTGATCGCAATCATACTATTTTTCAAATACACCACCATCGGCCAGGGAAACCAATATATACGCAGGATGAGGACCGCATTCGATTTGAATAACGCCTCCTTTCAGGTAAGGTTGGAAAATCAGCGAACCTTGAGCGCCTACCTCTATTCCAGACCGTTTGGGGGCGGACTGGGACATGCAGGTGTAAAAGCCAAAAAATATCTGCCAAACGCATTTTTATCCAACATTGCTACCGACAGCTGGTATGTAATGATCTGGGCAGAACAGGGTATTGTTGGGCTTTTACTTCATCTGTTCATTCTTTTTTATATCGTCATAAAATCGTCCTACCTGATCATGGTTAAAATCAGGGATCCGATATTAAAATTAAAGATGTCAGCATTGGTTGCAGGGTTTGTCGGTGTGATGATCGCCTCTTATGGCAATGCGGTGCTGGGGTCAATTCCAACCGGCGTTTTGATTTATATGTCTATGGCATTGTTGTTAAGCAGCGATAAACTTGATACGCCGATGCCTGGTGCAGAAAAGGAGGATATGCAAGGGAACACCCGGTTGATACAATCTTTCTGAACAACCGAAAATATAAAGAGAAATAGTAAAACAATATCAGGATTTATATGTCTTATTTGAAACTGCACAGATGGAAAATCCTTTGGTGTCAATTATAACAGTTAATTACGATCATCCGGAAGTAACCCTCGCTTTGCTTTTCTCTCTGAGGCTGGTTACCTACCCGGCAATCGAAATTATTGTTGTGGACAATGCTTCACCTAAGGATGATCCGGCTGTTTTAAAACGTTCTTACCCTGAAATTATTTTCATTCAAAGCAAAGAAAATCTCGGATTTGCCGGGGGAAATAACCTGGGTGTCAGGAAAGCAAAGGGAAAATATTTATTGTTTATCAACAATGACACGGAAGTCGATCCGGGATTTTTGGAACCGTTGGTGGCAAAATGCGAATCAGATCAGGAAATTGGGGCGGTAAGTCCTAAAATTAAGTACTTTGATCATCCCGATACAATACAATTTTGCGGTCAGGCACCCATGAATCATTGTACCATGCGCAGCCACGGAATCGGGCACGGAGTGGTTGACACCGGGCTGTTCGACTTCGATTCCGTTACCCATTTTGTGCATGGCGCTGCCATGATGGTTCCGAGATCCGTCATCCTGCAGATTGGATTGATGCCGGAATGTTATTTCCTGTATTATGAAGAGCTGGATTGGTGTGCAAGCATGAAACAGGCCGGGTATCAGCTGTGGTATGTCCATAATTCTGTCATTCTGCACAAAGAGTCGATATCTACCGGAAAAATGAGCCCTTTAAAAACCTATTACATGAATCGCTCCCGCCTGCTCTACCTGCGCCGCAACGTGAAGGGAATCAAATTTTTGGTTGCCGTTCTCTACCAGTCGTTTGTGGCCATTCCAAAAAATCTGCTTGTTTTTGCATTAAAATCTGACAGCGGACATTTTAAGGCCTACTCGCGTGCAATAATCTGGCACATAAAACACGCCTTTTCAAAGGATATTCACAGCAACCCAAAACTAAGTTAACCAGAATATTTTTACACATGAATGAATTATTCCTGAATATATTTAATGTTGTACAAATACTGTTCCTGCTCCTGCTCGGACTGTCGACACTTTATATTTTCTTGTTTTCAACTGCAGGTCTCTTTTACAGACAAAAACCCTATCCCAAAACGGAAGGAAACCGTCGTATTGCAGTATTTATTCCGGGTTACAAGGAAGATGAAGTAATTATTGAAGTTGCCAAATCAGCTTTGCAGCAGGATTATCCTTCGGCATCCTACGATGTAATCATCATTGCTGATTCGTTTGAAAAGGGAACCATCGCCTCGCTAAAAGCGCTGCCAATTAGTGTTATTGAGGTCAGCTTCGAAAAAAGCACAAAATCGAAGGCCCTGAACAAGGCCATGGAACAAATTACGAAAACCTATGAAATTGCAGTGATTCTGGATGCCGACAACATCATGGCTGCTGATTTTCTGTCCAAAATAATCAGCGCTTTCGAAAAGGATTGCATGGCTGTTCAGGGTCACCGAACCGCTAAAAACATGAACACTTCACTGGCGGTTCTGGATGCTGTTAGCGAGGAGATAAACAACCATATATTCAGGAAGGGCCACCGCGTACTGGGACTTTCTTCTGCCATTATTGGATCCGGAATGGCATTCAGGTATGATTACTTCAAACAATTGATGTCAACAGTAACAGCTGTCGGTGGTTTTGACAAGGAAATTGAGCTGAAGATGCTCAAAGCCGGCCATAAAATTTATTACCTCGATGACGCTTATGTTTACGACGAGAAGGTTCAGAAAGCTGAAGTTTTCAGCGACCAGCGCAGGAGATGGCTTTCGGCCCAGATGCATTATTTCCGCTCCTATTTTTTGAATTCTCTTTCAGATTTGCTTTTAAAAGGAAATGTCGACTATTTTGACAAAGCCGTTCAGTTTATTCAACCGCCCAGGATCCTGTTGCTCGGCGCTGTATTGATTTTTGGCCTGTTCTTTTCGGTTACCAATCTGCTTGTAAACAACAGTTCCCTGTTTTTAGTTCTTTGGTTTGCAGTTGCTTCCGGCTGTATCTTTGCATTCCTTTTTGCCGTACCCGGATCCTTCTACAATTTCAAAACTGCACGTGCTTTGATGAGTTTACCCAAAGGGATGATCCTGATGTTGGGATCTTTGCTGAAAATCAAAGGGGCAAACAAACAGTTTATCCATACCAAACATACAAATATTACTACCTAACATGAATTGAAATGAAAATAGGTATAGAGGCACAACGCATTTTCAGAAAGAAAAAACACGGGATGGACATGGTTGCACTGGAGTTGATCCGCAACCTGCAGGCCATTGATACCGAAAATGAATATTTCATTTTCGTCAAACCGGATGAGGACGATACCGTAATAGTTGAATCCTCCAATTTTAAAATTGTAAGGCTAAAAGGCGGCTTCTATCCTATTTGGGAACAAATCGCCCTGCCGCGGGCCGCCAGGAAAGCAGGCTGCCAGCTGCTGCACTGCACCAGCAATACTGCGCCCGTATTTACCTCCATACCACTGGTCGTCACGCTGCATGACATTATATACATGGAAAGCAGCTACCTGAAAATTTTAAGGGGAAGCGGAACCCTATACCAAAAGTTCGGCAATGCCTACCGCAAACTGTTTGTTCCCCGGATTGTCAAAAAGAGCGACAAAATAATCACTGTTTCACATTTTGAGAAAAAACGAATCGGGCAGTTCTTTGGCATGGCCGGCAATCCGAAGCTGGTTGCGGTTTACAACGGTGTGAGCGAACACTTTAAACCGGTAACAGACCAGGCAGAACTTTTGCGCGTCAAAGAGAAATACCACCTGCCTGACCGCTATTTCTTCTTCCTCGGGAATACCGATCCGAAGAAAAACACAAAAGGAGCCCTTAAGGCCTTTTCCGATTTCCTGAAACAAACCGGATCTGAACATAAACTGGTGATGCTGGACTATGACCGGCAGGAACTCGAAAAGCTGCTCGATGAAATCGGTGACAGGGAATTAATCCAAAAGATCGTTTTAACAGGCTATGTCGTCAATACAGATCTTCCGGCCATCTATTGCCAGTGCGATCTGTTTCTGTATCCCTCCCTGCGCGAAAGCTTCGGCATTCCGATGCTTGAGGCCATGGCCTGCGGAGCTCCGGTGATTACCTCCAACACCTCTTCCATGCCCGAAGTTGCAGGAGACGCAGCAGAGATCACAGATCCGTCCAAACCGGAAGAAATTACGGCGGGTATGATACGTATCCTGACTGACAATGATTTAAGAAAATCACTGGTCAGAAATGGTTATATTCAGGCTGCCAAATTTTCGTGGAAAGCAATGGCTGAAAAGGTACTGGAAATTTATCGTCAGATGGAGCTAGTGAAAAATGAAAAATGAAATGTAAAAATGCTTCTAAACCGTGATATCATAGTTGTAGGAATTCAGGCCTGGGATATTGAAATCGGGAGCAACTGCAAGAATATTGCCCAAGAATTCGCCAAAAACAACAGGGTACTTTATGTCAACTCTCCTTTGGATCGCATCACTGCGTTCAGGGAACGTAAATCCGAAAAAATAAGGAAAAGAATCCGGATAGTCAAAAGCAAACAACCCGAACTGGTAAGTATCTCCCACAATCTCTGGAATTTATTTCCTGCAACTATAATTGAATCAATCAACTGGATTGATTCTCCTTCCCTGTTTGACTGGCTGAACCGGATCAACAACAAAAGGTTCGCGCGGCAAATCCAATGGGCTGTCGATCAGCTGGGATTCAAAGACTTCCTCATTTTCAACGACAGTGATATGTTCCGCAGTTTCTACCTGAAAGAATACCTTCATCCTGAAACCTACATCTACTATACCCGCGACAATCTTATCGCAGTCGATTACTGGAAAAAGCAGGGCGTCAGGCTCGAAGCGCAGCACATGAGAAAAGCAGACCTGGTCGTGGCCAACTCCACCTATCTCGCTGCGCTGGCACAAAAATTCAATTTTAATTCGTTTTATGTCGGACAGGGATGTGATGTAAGTTTGTTCGACAGTAATCTAGTTTCAACTGTTCCCAAGGACATCGCTCCGATACAAAAACCTGTTATCGGATATATCGGCGCCCTGTTATCTCTCAGATTGGACATCAAGGTATTGGAATACATTGCAGAAATTCGTCCGGATTGGAGCCTTGTGCTGGTTGGGCCTGAAGATGAGGCATTTAAAAAGAGTCGGCTGCACCTGTTTACAAATGTGTATTTCCTTGGAAATAAGCAGGGCAGCGAGCTCCCCTCCTACCTTAACAGGTTTGACGTCGCCATCAATCCGCAAGTACTCAGTCCGGTTACAATTGGAAATTACCCCCGCAAAATTGATGAGTATCTGGCTATGGGAAAACCGACCGTTGCAACCAAAACTGAAGCGATGTCTGTTTTTGCTGACTTTACCTATCTTACAGAGAACAAAGAGGAATATATCACCTGCATTGAAAAGGCACTACAGGATGACAATGACCAGATTCGCCTCAAAAGGGAAGAATTTGCAAAACAGCATACCTGGGAAAACAATGTGAGCGAAATATTTAAAGCATTAGAAACAACAAAAAACCGAAGATGAACCTTGTCGAAAAAATCAAAGCAAATCCCAGGCTGAAACAGATGGTTTTAAATGCCATGATGCCAAGGAACCAGGCAAGACCGCGACTGTGGGTAAAATTATTCCTAAACCCTTTTAAACACAAAAAGGGAAAAAACGCGCGCATCTGCCGAAACAGCCGCATAGATGTGATGCCTTTCAATAATTTCGTTTTGGGGGACAACTCCACCATCGAAGATTTCTGCACCATCAACAACGGCGTAGGCGATGTACTGATCGGGAACCGCACGCGTATCGGGATGAGCAACGTGCTGATCGGTCCTGTCACCATCGGTAACGACGTGATCCTTGCACAAAATATCGTCATGTCCGGACTCAACCACGGCTATGAAGATATCAGCAAACCCATTTACAAACAGCCTGTTACGAAGAAAAAAATTGTCCTGGAGGATGAAGTATGGATTGGCGCCAATTCAGTCATCGTTGCAGGTGTGACAATCGGCAGGCATGCAGTTGTCGCAGCGGGTTCAGTAGTAACCAAAGATGTGCCTGCTTATTCGGTCGTCGCCGGAAATCCTGCAAAAGTGATCAAACACTACAACCCGACAACCGACGTTTGGGATCGTATTATATAAATCACAGTTGAAAATTTCCTGCCCGAAAAATTCAAATGACACCAACAAAATAGTGTCGCTACGCGTTATATAATTAATTACTAAATGTTGCTACGCGATATGCATAATCAACCTACTTCAGATCCGATTCTTCAGCAGAAATACTGGAACGATGAATTGGCAATGGCTCCCGGTATGGTTCAGCTGCCTACCGATTTCAGCCGTTCACAAAACAGCGCGTTCGAAGGAAATGCGTATCATTTTACGATCAGTACAAAATTCCTGGTAAAGGCAGGTGTTCAGGAAAAGTCATTATTTGGCCTGAGGGAAACCTTGCTGGCAGCCTTCGGTATACTACTGTACAGGTATTCTGCACAGGAAGATTTTGTTGTCGGAGTTGTTCTTGAAGACGGTCAAAAAAGCGATACCTCGTCAACCAAAGATAAACTTGTTGAGCAACTGCCTATCAGGCTGCAGTTTCAGGATACCACAACTTTTGCAGAAATCTCGGAAACTATCAAAAGAAAAGTGACTACCGCTGATGCGTACAGTGATAGTTTTAAAAAACTGTTTGGATCTTCACGTCCTGAATCAATTTACAATGTATTATTTGAATACGGACCAAAGCGGTCCGCTGTAACTGAAAAAAACGTCAATTTTGATCTTTCCCTGTTTGTTCTGGAGGGGATTGAATCGTCCGAATGTATCCTGACTTATGACACAAGACTGTTTGCTGCCGAAAGCATTGAAAGACTTGCCGGTCATTTTCAGACCATTCTGGGTGCCATACCCGAAAATGAAAATCTGCCGGTATTGAAACTTCCCCTTCTCACCGGGCAGGAAAAAAACCAGATCCTTGTTGAATGGAACAATACGACTACCACGCTTCCGAAAGACAGATGCATTCACCACCGTTTTGAAGAGCAGGCAGCGAAGACACCCAAAGCAGTAGCCGTTGTTTACGAAAACAAAGAACTTACCTATGCAACATTAAATGCCGCCGCTAACAGGTTGGCCCGTTATCTGGTCAGCCAGGGAGCCGGTGAAGATAAATATGTTGCCCTGTTTGTTAACCGCGGGCTGGATATGATTACCGGTTTACTCGCCATATCAAAAACCGGTGCCACTTACCTTCCCCTTGACCCGATCTACCCAAAGGCACGGCTTTCGCTGATCGTCGATGATGCCAAACCTGTCATATTCCTGACCCAGAAATCATTGACAGAAAAGATGCCGGATACAACTGCCTTCATCATCTTTTTGGATGACAGGTATGCCTACAGGAATCAGTCCTCCGGCAACCTCGCATTCGGAAATGCCCAAAAGCCTGCTTACCTACTCTATACCTCAGGATCAACAGGAAAACCAAAGGGGGTTCCGATTACCCAACATGCAGTCGTCAATCTTGTTAATTCCATGATCAAACTTTTGGAATTTAAGGTACAGGACATTCTTTTGGCTGTTACCACCATCTCTTTTGATATCGCAGAGCTGGAGATGTACATGCCGCTTTTTACCGGTGCAACACTTGTAATTGCGACGCAGGCGACGGCTGCAGATGTGGATCTGCTTGCGGATAAAATTGAACAATGCAATGCAACCGTTTTACAGGCGACGCCTGTAACTTTTAAAATGCTGATGATCAACTCTTGGAAAGGAAAAAAAGATCTGAAACTAATCATCGGTGGTGAAGCGCTTTCCAAAGAACTTGTGCGCGAACTGCTTCCCGTCAGCGCCGGAGTCTGGAACTCCTACGGACCGACGGAAACTGCCATTTATTCGGTTGTGAGACACAATTCACCGGAAGATACTATCGGAGAGGGTTATGTACCTATCGGCAGGCCTATTGACAATACAACCCTCTATGTACTTAATAAACAACTGATTCCTGTACCGATAGGAATTCCCGGCGAACTTTATATCGGCGGAGACGCTGTTTCTCCGGGCTATCTTAATCTTCCTGAAATGACGGATGAAAGGTTTATCCCAAATCCGTTCGGGACTAATCCGGATGATAAAATTTACAAGACCGGTGACTTGGTACAGTATTTCCCGGACGGGAATCTGGTTTTTCTTAACCGCGTCGATACGCAGGTTAAAATCAGGGGGTTCAGGATTGAACTGGGAGAAATTGAATCCGCCATTTCACAGTTTGAGGGGATCAAGGACAATGTCGTTATCGTTAGGGAAGATATTCCGGGAGATAAAAAACTGGTTGCCTATTTCATTCCTAAAGAAAAATCAGAACCAGACCTGACAGAACTACGAAAGTTCCTTTATACAAAGCTCCCGGATTACATGGTTCCTGCTTCTTTCATGAAAATGGAGCAGTTCCCTGTTACGCTTAACGGGAAAGTTGACCGCAAAGCCCTTCCTGAACCAATTGAAATAAAAAGCCATGTAACTGCCGGGTATGTTGAACCGAAAACCAAAACAGAGATAACGCTGTCGGAAATTTGGTCGGAAATTTTAAAATCAGAGCATATTGGTTCAACTGATAATTTCTTTGAATTAGGTGGTAATTCATTGGTAGCAACAATATTGATCTCAAGAATCAAAAAAAACCTTGGGATCCACCTGCCTTTGCGAACCATTTTCGAGAAACAGACCATCGAACTAATTGCCGCTGAAATTGAAAGACAAATAACAGCCAAAACTGAATCGGATTCAGGTTCCAATATAGTGCACATTGATTCGCATGCAAATATGTTCCCCCTTTCTCCGGGTCAGAAACGGCTGTGGTTTGTAGAAAATTTCGAACCGGGGGGCAGGGCATACAACATGCCTTTTGATTACAGCATCAAAGGAGAGCTGGATCCTGCAATTCTGGAAAAAAGTATCGGTGAGCTTCTGAAAAGACATGGTTCACTCAGGACCATCATTCCTTCTTTTGAAGGTGAACCCGTACAAAAAATACTCGAACCATATTCCTTCAGCCTGGCGGTTGAAGACCTTGAATACCTCACCGGGAAAGATAAGCAAATATCGGCAGAACAATTCTCCAAAGACAATGAGATGCACCTCTTTGATCTGGATACGGGTCCGCTGTTCATCTGCAAACTCCTGAAACTTTCAGCCACCGAATGGATCCTGCTGATGAACATGCACCACATCATAACTGACGGTTGGTCTGTAAAGATTTTACTGGATGAACTGGGGTTGATTTATACTGCGCTCATTCAAAAGAAACCTGTATCTCTCCCAGTTGTACCCGTCACTTACCCTGACTTTGCAAACTGGCAGAACAATTGGATGAAAGGAGATGATGCAAAGAAAGAACTCGGTTTCTGGATGAAAGAGTTAAGGGGAGCCCCGGATCTGCTGCAGCTTCCGTTAGATTTTCAGCGACCAAAAAATCAAACCTATGATGGCGATGAGGTAAACTTTATTCTCGACAGCAAGACAACTGAACAACTACTGGAATTCAGTAAGCAGCACAACGGCAGTCTTTTTGTAGCACTGTTAAGCGTGTTTAATTCACTAATTACCAGATATGCATCACAGGAGGAATTTCTGATCGGCATTCCTATTGCCGGCAGGTTATTTGAAGAGCAAGAGTCAATGGTTGGCATACTGATCAATAACTTTCCGATCCGGATCACTCCGTTGGACAACATGACCTTTCCGGAAATGTTTGAGCACACCAGGAAAAAATTCTTTCTTGCGTACGACAACCAGAAACTGCCCATCGACCGGATTGTTGAAGAGCTCAAGGTTGCGAGAACCCCTAACATCTCCCCGCTTTTCCAGGTCATGTTCAATTTGCTGGACATGTTTGACGAAGAAATATCCCTTGCAGATGCCAAAATGGAGATGATAGACAAACGGCGGCACATCGCGCAGTTTGATCTTTCACTGCACATTTATGAAACGAAAAAGAGCCTCAATTGCGTTTTGGAGTACAACACCAATCTTTTTAAAAGGAGTCGCATTGAAAGGATGGCCGGTCACTTTCAGAATCTGGTCTCGGATCTGATGCAGAATCCCGATCAAAATATCAGGAAAATTCCAATTCTGACGGAAAAGGAGAAAAATCTGGTGCTCGGTGAATGGAATGCCACGACTGTTGATTTTCCGCAGGATAAATGCATTTTTCAGCTTTTTGAAGAACAGATTCTGAAAACACCGGATTCTGTAGCCATCAGTGACGACCGCAAAAAAGTGACTTATGCCGAATTAAATGTTAAAGCCAACAAATTGGCCAGGTACCTGCACCATTCAGGTGCAGTGGAGGGTTCACTGGTCGGCATCTGCATGGAGCGGAGCACCGATCTGTTGGTTGCCTTACTCGCCGTCCAGAAGGCAGGATGCACCTATATCCCGCTGGATCCGATCTATCCTAAAGACAGGCTTGCACTGATTATTGAGGATGGTAACCCGGCAGCGATGCTGACAGAAAGAAAGTTGCTGGAAAATTTACCGGAAACGGCTGCCAAAAATATTTTCATGGAGGAACCTGAAGCCTGGCAGAACGAATCAGGAGAGAATACAAATTTCAATGTTACACCGGATACCGTAGCCTATCTCATTTATACTTCAGGATCGACAGGAAAACCAAAAGGAGTGCAGATACAGCACCGGGCCCTGGTAAATTTCATGCTGTCAATGGCCAGGCAGCCCGGTATAACCCCCGACGACGTGATGCTTGCAGTTACTACCATCTCTTTCGACATTGCCGGACTGGAGATGTTTCTGCCCGTTATCAGCGGTGCTTCCATTTTTGTGGCCACCCAGGAGACTTCCATGAATCCGGATCTGCTGATTCAGAAAATTGATGAGTGCAAGGCTACCATCCTGCAGGCAACTCCGGTTACCTTCAGGATGCTGAACTCAGCCGAATGGAGCGGAGCCAAAAACCTGAAAATACTTTGCGGCGGTGAAGCAATGTCCAAAGAACTGGCCTACGATCTGGTCAGGAAATGCGGCGAACTTTGGAACATGTACGGACCAACCGAGACAACAATATGGTCGACAGTTGAAAAAGTCGAAATTGATGAAAACGACAAAACAGGTTATGTCAATCTGGGAAAACCGATTGATAATACCTTTATTTATGTGTTAAACAGCGAATTTCAGCCGGTACCAATAGGCTATCCGGGTGAATTGTTTATCGGTGGTGACGGTCTGGCCAAGGGTTATTTCAACCTGCCTGAGATGACCGACAGCAAGTTCCTTCCTGATCCGTTTGCAGGTATTCCCGGAGCCCGCATGTACCGCACGGGCGACCTGGTTCAGCAATTGGAAAACGGTAAGCTGGAATTTTTGAACAGGGTGGATTCACAGGTAAAAATACGCGGTTTCAGGATTGAACTGGGTGAAATAGAGTCTGCACTTGGACAGTATAGTTCCATCAGGGATAATGTTGTCATTGTGCGGGAAGACAATCCGGGCGACAAAAAGCTGGTGGCCTATCTCATTCAGAAAGATAATCAGGAAACTGATATAGCCGGGTTGCGCCAATTCCTCAAAACCAAAATCCCGGATTATATGGTTCCGGTAGCCTATGTCTTTATTGAACTATTCCCGCTTACCCCTAACGGGAAAATCGACCGCAAAGCGCTGCCCTCCCCGCTTGAAGCTGAACCGCAGCAGGAAAAACCTTATGTGGAACCACAGACAGATACGGAAAGAAAGCTTGCTGAAATCTGGTCAGAAGTACTGAAAATCAAACGCATCGGTACAGATGAAAACTTCTTCGAGATTGGCGGTCATTCCATGATTGCTGTCACACTTATGGTTAAAATCGAGAAAAATTTCGGAATGCGGTTGCCACTGGCTATCCTGTTCGACCACAGCACCATCCATGATATGGCTTTGATCATTGACCAAAAATCCGCACCGGTCAGCTGGGGCTCTTTGGTGCCAATCAGGTCGAAGGGGAGCAAAAAACCGCTTTACCTGGTACATGGAGCCGGTCTTAACCTCTTGTTGTACACAACGATCGTTTCACATCTCGATCCGGATCAGCCGGTTTTCGGACTTCAGGCAAAAGGCCTTGACGGTGAGGACGAACCGCTTGATACCATCGAAGCAATCGCCGCTTATTACAACTCGGAGATACGTAAAGTAGACAAAAGCGGTTCTTATGCACTGGCCGGTTTTTCAATGGGCGGTCAGCTTGCTTACGAAATGGCCAGGCAGTTGGTCGAAGCAGGCCAGAAAGTTAGTTTTTTGGGTGTATTTGATACGGTATCCGAGAACGTATCAGATCTGCATATTCCATTTTTCAAACGACATTACCTCAGGATAAACAGGTTGTTCAACCAGATTATCTGGATAATCAAAACTTTCCTGAAAATGCCGGCCAATAAAAAATCGGAATTCGTTTCACTGAAATGGCAATCGCTCAAGAAGAGAATTACCAAAGACGATTACGAAATCAAACCGGAAGGAGTTTCAGTTGGAAAACAAAGTGAATTGCCCAAATACCTGCACAAAGTTCACAAAGCTAATTCCGATGCATTGGAGAAATACATCCTTCCGCCATATCCGGGAAGGTTACATTTATTCAGGGCCACAGATCAGAAATTCTATATCAAAGATCCTGTAAATTACGGATGGGATGAATATGTGAAGGAGATGGTTATACTGCATATCCCCGGCGAACACTCCACCATTTTTGCACCGCCGAACGACAAAATGTTTGCAGACGCATTGCAGGAATGTCTGGATAAAAGAGACTAAAATGGAGTTTCCCCTTGAAAATCAAATATTTCTGTAGATATAAGCGCCTTCCAGATAATAAATATCAAGTTCTTTAATCGGTATGTATTTGATTTTTTCAAATGCGTACTTTTCAATAACATATTTATGTAAGGCATTGACGTAAACAATCAGGATTTTACGCGGATGGGTTTCCAGCGATTTGGTTATATTTTGCATTACCTTATTCAGAATAAAGGCGTCGAAAGGATTAAAAAAGTAAAAGCAATCTGCATTTTCCGGTATTTCAAATTGTGCGGCGTCAGCATTTACAATTTCAAAGTTCATTTTCACCCTGTTTTGATCTGAAAATTTTTTCAGGTTCGTCTGAGCTGTTTGAGCAAGTTTCGGCGAATATTCCACCCCGATTTGCTTCCTGAATCCAAGTCTGGCAGCATAAACCAGTGATAAACCCTTGCCGCATCCCATATCGACTATAGTGCTTTCCTGGTAAGGCCAGTCAACGTTGTTAAATAACTTCCTGAATATTTTTTCGCTGGAGGCCTCATATTTGGTCGCGTGTATCCTTAATTCCGCCGAACCATCCATCTCTTCAACCTGAACCTGATCCAGGAAGTCGAATTTTCTGTATTTGTAACGCTGAAAATATCGTCTGGGAAACAACAACAGAGAGCCAATAATTCCTCTTCCGCGCAAACTTAAACCTATTTTCTGAAGGTGTCTTTTGATATTGTCAATTTTTGTTCTCATGTAATTTTCTTTCACGGCGAAAAATACAAAAAAACAAGATCGTTTTTTCACCGCACAAATTGTTCCTTGCAGATAGTGTTAAATAGAAAGAACAATTCAATATCTTCGGATGTTATCTGATTTTACAGCTATATTTGAATAACTATGGCAGCATTAACAATTGCATTCTGGTTTTTTTTCTTTGTGGTTTTTTACACCTATCTGGGCTATGGAATCCTGCTCTATTTAATCGTTAAAATCCGCAGGATAAGTGGAATCTGCAAGAATAGAATAGAAAATGCGGATTACGAACCGGATGTAACCTTGTTCATCGCTGCTTACAATGAAAAGGATTTTGTTGCCGAAAAAATCCGGAACTCACGCGAATTAGACTATCCGCCCGAAAAATTGCACATGGTTTGGGTTACCGACGGATCTGATGACGGGACACCGGAGGAGTTGAAAAAATTTGAAGGAGTAGAGGTTCACCATTTGCCGCAGCGCAGCGGAAAGATCGGTGCTATGAACCGCGGGATGCAGTTTGTGAAAACACCGGTAGTGGTATTCTGCGATGCAAATACACTGCTTGGAAAGGAATCCATACGCCGGATTGTCCGGCTTTTCAGCGACCCGAAGGTTGGCTGTGTATCGGGAGAAAAACGGATATTCAGCAAGGATACGGATACCGCAGCTGGTGCCGGAGAAGGGTTGTACTGGAAATATGAATCCACCTTAAAAAAATGGGATGCCGAACTTTACTCAGTCGTTGGCGCGGCAGGTGAATTATTTGCTATACGTACCGGGCTTTACCAGGAAGTTGAGCGGGATACCCTGCTGGATGATTTTATCATTTCATTGCGGGTGGCTCAAAAAGGATTTACCATCCAATATGATCCGGAAGCTTATGCCATCGAAACCGCTTCAGCCAATGTTAAAGAGGAACTGAAACGGAAAATCAGGATATCTGCCGGCGGCATCCAGTCGGTCGTGAGGTTGGGTTCCCTGTTGAATTTCTTCAGGTATGGCACCTTGTCCTTCCAATATATTTCTCACCGGGTTCTGCGTTGGACACTTGCTCCCTTCTCCTTACTGCTTATGTTGCCGGTCGGATTGGCATTGGCCTTGGAAAATGGTATTTTTACCACAGCATTTTATGCCGTATTGTTCTGGTTACAGGTACTTTTTTACATGGCAGCTCTTTTGGGCTGGTATCTCGAAAACAAATCAATCAGGCTGAAAATATTGTTTGTACCCTATTATTTTTTCATCATGAACCTTTCTGTTTTTCTCGGATTGAAGCGATATCTGAAAGGTTCTCAAACAGTTAACTGGGAACGTGCCAAACGTGGAAAATAGACTACATAAATTTTCATTCAGATATATCAGGTTCATACTTCTTGTGCTGTTAATCAATCATCCGGTTTGTTACGGTCAGAACAAAGGATATCTTATCACCGCTGATAAAGTGCTGGTAGATGCCTTAGATGCAGCCTACAGGCAGGTTCAGGCAGGTGACACGCTTTATTTTGCATCCGGAAACAGAAATTATCTTTATATCAAGAATTTTCAGGGAAAACCCGGCCTTCCTATCGTGATGGTTAACACGGGAGGAGAGGTAATCATAGATACAGATAATTATTACGGAATCTCCATCCAGAATTGCAGGTACATCAAATTCACAGGCACCGGTTATGCCGGACAATTTTACGGATTCAAGATCAAACGGGTAACCAATGGTGCCGGAGTCGGAATCGGGTATCAGAGTTCCGACGTTGAAATAGACCATGTATCCATCGAGAACACTATGATCGGCGGATTGTATGCCAAAACAGATCCCGATTGTAATTTGGCCGCAGTCAGGGGGGAATTTACCCAGTACAATACGATCATCCACGACAATTACATTGCCAATACCGGCAATGAAGGATTGTATATCGGAAGCACGAAATATGACGGGCAAATAGTGAACTGTAATGGTAAAGATACCTTACTGATGCCCAGCCTGCTGGATGGTGTCAAAGTCTACAGCAACACCATAAAAAATGCCGGATACGATGGTATACAGGTTAGTTCTGCTTCAAGAAACTGCCAGATCTACGATAATACTATTATTTTTGACAGTCAGAAAGCGGTGGATACCCAGATGTCTGGAATCATCATCGGCGGAGGCACCAAATGCGATTGTTTCAACAATTACATCGCCCATGGAAACGGCGACGGTATCGAATGTCACGGGCTGGGTGGAACCAGGATTTTCAACAACATTATCGTGGATGCGGGTTTGAGTTACCTGCCAAATGATAAAACAAGGATGAAGCACGGCATTTTTGTGTCCGACGTTTCCGTACAGAAAGATTCTTCCTTTTACATCCTGAACAACAACATTATCCATCCTAAATCGGAGGGAATCAGGTTCTCAAGTATTGTCAGCAAAGGGAACCACATATCAAATAATGTAATCATCAATCCCGGAAATTTTGATTATTACCAGAACGGAAACACCAAATTCAAAGGCAAAGACGCTTACATTATGTTTCAAAATACTGTGTCTCAGGCAACAATGACCAATAATTACCTGGCAAGAGATGGAAATTCTGCCGGGTTTATATCCAAAAATATGGATTTACCAGGTGATTTTATATTGGTTTATGGTTCGCCACTCATTGATGTTGCCAACATCCTTCCAAAAGCAGCTGTAACATTTGATTTCCTGCACCATCCTCGTCCTTATGGGCCAAAATTGGATGCCGGAGCCTATGAATATGATCGCATATTCTCCTTTTCCGATATTATTGCAAATAAACCAGCAAATACCAGCTGGTTAATCCGGAACCCGGTTACCGACTTATTGCAGGTTTGTCTGAAAACGGAGTCAGAGGCAGATTTCACCACAGCCATCTATGATTTGCACGGTGCATTAGTTTCATCTTTAGGCAGATCCAGATCGGAGTTTGGAATCCGCATCTATGAAGTAAACGTATTCCCTCTGAAGGACGGAGTTTACATCTATTTAATCCGATCCGGTAAGTCCCTTTTCACCGGCAAGTTTATCAAGCTGACAAAATGATCTGGGAAAAAAGCTTTGAAATACCGCCCATAAGTTCGGGTCAAAAAGTTTTGTTGGTTTACGGCAATGGAAAACAAGCAGATTTGGCACGGATAGATACCATCCTGAACCAGGAGGAGGTAGCCTATGCTCTAAGGATCAGGTCTGAAATCCAGCGAAACACCTGGATTTCGTGTCACATAACTTTGAGAATTATGCTGGGAGCATACCTGGAAACTGAACCTGCCAAAATAGTATTTATGAAAAACGGATTCGGAAAGCCCTTGGTGAAACAATCAACGCTCAACTTTAACATCAGCCATACAAACAGCGCTTTTTTACTTGGTTTTAATCCTAACGGAACAATTGGAGTCGACCTTGAACACTTATCCGGGAGCGAAGATTTGGCTTCATCGGCCGGTTACGCCTTTTCACCGGCTGAGACTGATTATTGCGGAGAGGAAATTTTAACTGATCATTTCCTGAAAATCTGGACCTTGAAAGAAGCTTACCTGAAAGCTGAAGGAGTGGGATTGGCAGACAACCTCAAAACTGTCAATGTATATGGTGATATTAATAATGTAATCATTTCTAATCAATTAGACCAAAATACATTCCGCTGCCCGGAGGGTGAAACCGCCAGCATTGTCTGCAGGAATCTTCAGTGTATTTCCTATGTGTGGTTACAATAATTTTCCGTCAGATTAAATACGGATACGGGTCAAAATAGTTGAACATAAAGGCTATTAATTTGTTAGATTCACAGCAGCTTATTCAATCCTTCAGCTTCAGCATGAGATTGATGTAAATTCCCGATTATTTGGATCTCAGTAAGAAATCAAACACATACGATAATTATCTAAAATATTAAAATATGAAAGTTGCAATTGTTGGAAGCGGTTATGTAGGACTGGTGACCGGCACCTGTTTCGCGGAAGTCGGTATTGAAGTCACCTGCGTTGATATCGACCAGAAAAAGATCGACAATCTGAACGATGGAATCATTCCGATTTTTGAACCCGGACTTGAAGAAATGGTGCTTCGCAACATGAAAAAGGGCAGATTGAAGTTTACTACCTCAATTGCAGAAGCGCTTGAAGATTGTGAAGTTATATTTATTGCCGTAGGTACCCCTCCAGGGAAAGACGGCAGTGCAGATTTACAATATGTTTTAAGCGTGGCGCGTGATTGCGGTAGAAAGATGAATGGTTACTTGCTTATCGTGACAAAAAGTACTGTTCCTGTTGGAACTGCCGGGAAAGTTAAGAAGGCGCTTCAGGAAGAATTGGACAAACGTAGTGTCACCATACCTTTCAACGTAGCTTCTAATCCGGAATTTCTGAAGGAAGGTGCAGCCATCAACGATTTTCTGAAACCTGATCGGATTGTGGTTGGACTGGATTCAACGAAAGCAGAAGAACTGATGAGTAGCCTTTATAAACCATTTACACTGAACGGGCATCCGATCATATTTATGGATATCACCTCTGCAGAGATGACAAAATATGCTGCCAATGCCATGCTGGCGACCAAAATCAGTTTCATGAACGACATTGCCAACCTTTGCGAAATCGTTGGCGCCGATATCAACATGGTTCGCAAAGGGATCGGTTCCGACTCGCGCATCGGCAATAAATTCATCTATCCGGGTATCGGCTACGGCGGATCATGTTTTCCTAAGGACGTGAAAGCCCTGATTCATACTGCTGAAGATTTTGATTATGAATTACGTGTATTAAAAGCAGTTGAAGCAGTTAACCAGGATCAAAAATCTGTTCTGTTCCAAAAAGTACTCAAATATTTCAAGGGAGATCTGAAGGACAAAGTAATTGCATTGTGGGGTTTGTCCTTTAAACCGCAGACGGATGACATGCGCGAGGCACCTTCAATTGTCATTATCAACAAGTTACTGGATGCAGGCGCGAAGGTAAAAGCCTATGATCCGGTGGCAATGAAAGAGGCCACACATCAGCTTGGTGAGACGATTACCTACTCCGAAGATCAATACGAGGCCTTGATTGATGCCGACTGCCTGCTGCTCATCACCGAATGGCCGGAATTCAAATTCCCCAATTTCAAAATTGTCAAAAAGCTATTGAACAGCCCTGTCATCTTTGACGGAAGGAATATTTATGAAGCCCCTGAAATGAAACGCCAGGGCTTCGACTACTTCTGCATTGGCATAGATACCACCCTATAATCCTTTTGAAAATATGATCAGGAAAAAGGTATTAGTCACCGGAGGCGCCGGATTTGTCGGATCACACCTTTGTGAGCGGTTACTCAACGAAGGCAATGATGTTGTTTGTCTGGATAACTATTTCACAGGCCAGAAGCAAAACATTGTTCATTTGCTCAACAACCCATATTTTGAGTTGATCAGGCATGATGTCACAAATCCCTTTTACATTGAAGTCGACGAAATTTACAACCTGGCCTGCCCTGCTTCACCCATCCATTATCAGTACAATGCCATCAAGACCATTAAAACCTCAGTAATGGGGGCAATCAACATGCTCGGTCTTGCCAAGCGCATCAAGTCGAAGATATTGCAGGCATCCACCAGCGAGGTTTACGGAGATCCGCAGATTCACCCCCAGACAGAAAGTTACTGGGGGCACGTCAATCCGATAGGTGAAAGATCCTGTTACGACGAGGGCAAGCGATCCGCCGAGACGTTGTTCGTTAATTACCACAAACAGAACAATGTAAGAATCAAGATCATCCGAATTTTCAATACTTATGGTCCGCGGATGCATCCCAACGACGGCCGGGTGGTATCAAATTTCATTGTACAGTCCTTGCAGGGAAAGGATATTACGATATACGGCGACGGACAACAAACCAGGAGCTTTCAATATGTTGACGATCTGATAGAAGGAATGATCCGGATGATGGCATCGCGGGAAGATTTCACCGGGCCTGTCAACATAGGGAATCCCAATGAATTCACAATCATGCAGCTGGCCGAGCTTGTGATCCAATTGACCAACTCCAAATCCAAAATCATTAGGATGCCGCTGCCATCCGACGACCCAATGCAGCGCCAGCCAAACATCGACCTCGCAAAAAAAGAACTCGGCTGGGAACCTAAAATTCAATTGAAGGAAGGCCTCATCAAAACAATTGATTATTTTGCGGCCACCATTTAAAATTTTACCATGGCAACAATTAACTGGGACCAGTTCAACGAAAATTTTCAATACTACGACAAAGAGATCATCAATGAGGTAATCAAAGATTTTCTGGATGAGGCGCAAGAACGACTGATTAACCTGCAGAAAAACATTAGCGGTCAGGACTATGAAAATCTGTCATTCAATGCGCACAGTTTTAAAAGTGTAATCGGTAATTTTATGGCACCCGAACCTTACGAACTTTGCCGGATGCTGGAAGAATTGGCCAAACAAAAATCGGGAGAAAATATCCCGGCTGTTTTTGCACAATTTAAACCTTCGATCAGGGAATTAATCGCCGAACTTGAAGAATACTTAAAAAAATAGATAACCCTCCCCTACGCCAATTAACTTTGGATCTCAATTCTACCGGCAAACAGAATCTTTTATCTGTTTGCCGGTTTAGTTTTTACAACCGTCTGTTTCTTTAGGAAAGATTGATTAACAATACTCAGTCTTTATAACATAAAATTTTTACTATAGTCTTGTTATACTGAATCATCATTGATACTTTTACGCGTAACATTTAAACTTGCCGACATGAAGAGAATAGCCGGACTTTTGTTTTTTATCGGATTCCTCAGCATCATTTCCAAAGGACAGGAAGCCACTCAATGGCGCGGAAATAATTCCGCCGGAATTTACAGCGTAGAGCAGCTTTTGCCCGTCTGGCCTCCTGAAGGACCGAAGATTCTCTGGACTTTCAACGGATTGGGCAAGGGATTTTCGTCTACCGCATTTGCCAACAATAAAATTTACATTAACGGAATGATTGACGGACAGGCAGTCCTTTTTGTGCTCGACCTGAACGGCAAAGAACTGCAGCAATTCAAATACGGCAAAGAATTTGAGGAAAGTTATCCCGGAGTCAGGTCTACCCCGACGATTGTTGGTAACCTGGCCTATCTTTTAACCGGAAACGGGAAAATGGTTTGTCTCGATCTGAAATCCGGCAAACCGGTATGGGAGAAAGAACTTTTTTCGCAGATGGATGGGGCGAATATCACATGGGGTATTACTGAAACTCCTGTTATTGAGGGAGATAAGTTGTTCTTGACGCCTGGAGGAAAAACCAACAATGTAGTGGCGCTGAACCGGATGACTGGCGAAACAATCTGGAATTGCACCGGACTCGGTGAATTGTCTGCCTACTGTACCCCCTTGCTGGTTAAATTTCCGTCCCGTCAGTTGCTTGTGACACACATGGCCAACCATGTTTTGGGTATAGATGCCGCAGATGGTAAACTCTTGTGGACATTCGAACATCCCAACCAATGGGCAGCGCATGCCAACACCCCTGTATTTTATGATGGCGGCATACTGCTTTTCAGCGGATGGGGTCAGGGCGCCGAAAAACTCAAATTGAGTGCGGACGGCAGCGAAATAACCAAAGAATGGGTGCTTAAAAGCTTTGACAACAGGCAGGGCGGAGCCGTTGTTATCAATGGTTTTCTATACGGAACAGGTGATGCCGACCGCACCTGGCAATGCATTGACTGGAAGACCGGCGTGAAAAAATATTCATCCGCGCAATTTTCCAAGGGAGCCGTTATTGCGGCCAACAATCAGCTGATCGGTTATACTGAAAAGGGAGAATTGTTTATGGCAGAGGCAAATCCCGATGAATTCAAAGTCATCAGCAGCACAAAAGTAACACTTGGGACTGAACAGCATTGGGCACATCCGGTTATTAACAAGGGTGTATTGTATATCAGGCATGGCAATACACTGATAGCTTATAAAATTTCAAAGTAGTTTAAACTTTGATGTGAATATAAATTGATAAATATATTGTTAATGTGAAGTATATGAGAAAACTAACGATTACAGTCCTATTTTTAATTGCAGTTGTGATTGGCGAAGCCCAGCAGATCCAGTTTCGGGGGCCTAATCGTGACGGCAAATTTCCGGATACGGGATTGCTGAAAACCTGGCCCGAGGAGGGACCGGCATTGTTGTTAAAAGTCGAAGGCATAGGCAAAGGTTATTCATCAGTAGTAGCCACAGACAAATACATCTTTGCAACAGGAATGACCGACACCCTCGATTATCTTTCCTGCATCAAACCGGATGGTAGCTTCAAATGGAAGATCCCATACGGTCGTTCCTGGAAAAAATCTTTTCCCGAAACGCGAAGTACACCAACCATAGATGGAAACCGGATCTATTTAATGAGCGGAATCGGCGAACTGGCCTGCATCAACCTGGAGGACGGCACAATATTATGGAAAGTGAATGTGGATAAGGAGTACGAGGCATCATGGTTCAACTGGGGGGTTTCTGAATCTCCGCTGATTGTCGACGACAAAGTGATCTGCACCCCGGCCGGCCCAAAAACTTCGGTTACCGCATTTGATAAGATGACCGGAAAGCTGGTCTGGCAAAGTATCCCGGTAGGAGGACAAAGGGCCTATGCCTCAGCGACCATCTATCAGTACGACAAATTTCGTTTCATCCTGGCAGTGACCACGACAACTTTAATCGCGCTGGAACCTGCAACCGGCAAAGTAGCGTGGACCTACAGGTACTTCGACGAAAAAAAGATGAAAGACAAAGACAAGGATCTGATATGGTGCAATATACCAACTTTCAAGGGACGCGATATTTTCTTGTCAATGGGCTATGACTACCCAAACATGATGCTTCAGATGAATGAACTGGGAACCGGTGTGACAGAAAAATGGAGCAACGACATTCTTGACAACCACCACCACGGCCTCATCGAAAAGGACGGATTTGTTTACGGATCCAACTGGCAAAGCAACAGCAAGGGAAAGTGGGTTTGTTTGTATTGGGAAACCGGCGGACTGAAATATGAAACCGACTGGAATACCAAGGGAGCAATGGTTTATGCAGATGGGCTTTTGTACATTATGGAAGAAAAAGGCGGTACTGTAGGACTGGTCAAACCAAATCCCGACAAATTCGAAGTGATCAGCTCTTTCAAACTCAAAGGCGGCAGCGGGCCATTCTGGTCGCATCCGTTTATTGCCTATGGCAAGCTGTATTTACGGCACGGTGACGTGCTGTTTGTTTACAACATCAAAGGCTAAAAATATCAGGCTTGAAAATTGATATCCGATATATTGGGTGGTTACTGCCAGCTTTGGCGCTGATACTGCTTTTCTGGTGGTTCCTGAGGGATCCGACCAGTCAATTCATGGAAAGTTTGCCGGGCCTTGACAACAGGGGAACTGACTCTCTTTTGGTGAACGAAACAGTTAATATCGGAGAGAAATTTGAATCTTTCGGCACTGTCCAGTCGGATTCAAAATCTTCATGGACCAATTTCAGGGGAGCAAACTACGACAACATATGTTTAAATTCAGGTCCATTGAAAAACAGCTGGACTGAAAATCAGCCCGTAATAAATTGGTCGGTCGAATTAGGTGAAGGCCATGCCGGTCCGGCCGTTTACAACGGTAAAGTTTACGTCATGGATTACGATGAACAAAAACGGGAGGATGCGTTGCGTTGTTTTTCACTGAAAGAGGGCAAAGAGCTGTGGCGCCGTTCTTATGGGGTAACTTTGAAAAGGAATCACGGCATGTCCCGTACCGTTCCTGCTTTAAATGCCGACTTTGCAGTTACAATTGGCCCGCGCTGCCATGTGATGTGCGTCAGGCGCGAATCGGGCGATCTGCTTTGGGGAATTGATATGGTCAGGCAATACAAATCCGAAGTTCCGCTTTGGTTCACAGGTCAGTGTCCGATGATTGACAACAACAAAGCGATACTTGCCCCCGGCGGAACTGCCATCATGATAGCCGTCGATTGTGCGACTGGTAAGATCTTGTGGGAAACACCCAATCCGGGCAACTTAAAAATGTCGCATTCATCCGTAATGCCCTGGACACTGAAAGGTAAAAAAATGTATGTTTACAGTGCTGTTGGCGGTGTTTTGGGCGTTTCGGCCGAAGGACCTGACGAAGGAAAGATCCTGTGGAAATCCACTGCATGGAATCACGCAGTGGTGGCTCCTGCCCCGGTCTGCTTTCCCGACGGTAAAGTCTTCCTGAGCGCAGGTTACGGAGCCGGAAGTATGATGATCCGGGTTAATTCGTCTGCAGACGGCTATTCAGTCGAGGTATTGAAAGAATTCAGCCCAAAGAACGGAATGGCTTCCGAGCAACAGACTCCGGTTGTCTGGAATGGCCTGATGTACGGGATTCAGCCCAAAGATGCCGGCCCGCTCCGCAACCAGCTGATTTGCGTCAATCCGGACGATGTGACCAAGCCAATCTGGACATCCGGTAAGGAGGGTCGTTTTGGCCTGGGTCCGTACCTGATCGCTGACAATAAAATGTACGTCCTGAGTGACGACGGAACGCTTACCATGCTTAAACCTGACAGTAAAAAATATATTCAGCTGGCCCAAAAAAAACTGTTTGACGGCAGTGATGCCTGGGCTCCGATGGCACTGGTCGATGGCCGGTTGCTCCTGCGGGATTCGAAAACGATGTATTGTGTAACTGTAAACTGATAATTCAATGAATCGCAAACAGATAAATATATTACTGATCGTTCTGGCATTAGCCATCGTCGTAATAATCGGAAAAGATTTTATCGGAAATAAGGCAGGTAAAAATATCGAAAATCCCTATAAACTGGATGTGGATCAGTTCAGAAAAGCAGATTCAACCACCATCCTGTATCACGAGAAAATAACCTTTCCGGTTAATGCAGACTCCCTTAAAGGGATAGCCGTTTCCGGAAAACAGATCCTGGTAGTGACGGAAAAATATCTCCTCAGGTATGACTACGCAGGAAAAGAATTATCCAGGTCAGAACTTCCGGATTCGGCCAATTGCATCACGACGGAAGCTGAAGGTAAAATCTGGATCGGAATGCTTCATTCTGTCGCATCTTTTGACAAGGATGGTAAACTGATGACCCGATGGAAAAATTTTGACAACAGGTCGGTCATCACCTCCGTCGCGGTCTCGGGAGACTTTATCTATGTTGCCGATGCCGGCAACAGGGTCGTATACCAATGCAATTCCAAAGGGGAGATACTGTCGAAATTCGGTGAGAAGAATGAACAAAAGGGCGTACCGGGGTACATCCTTCCAAGTCCCTATTTTGATTTGGCCGTCGACGACAATGGCTTCCTCTGGGTAGCCAACACAGGCAGGCACAGCCTGGAAAATTACAACCACGACGGTTCATTGCGTACCTCATGGGGTAAAGCTTCCGTTAAAATTGATGGGTTTATCGGATGCTGCAACCCGGCCCAGTTTGCCATATTGCCGGATAATTCGTTTGTTACCGGCGAAAAAGGAATACCACGCATCAAATTGTACGACCAGCATGGTGTACTCAAAGGAATGGTTGCATCCCCCGAATTGTTTGAGAACGGCTGGTATGCCCCTGATTTGGCTGTCGATGCCGAACAAAAGATACTGGCGCTCGATTTGGACCGCAAACAGGTAAGGATATTTGAAAAGAAAGAGGATGAAAACAAATAGAAGGGATTTCTTCAGAAAAATAGGTCAGTTTGGCATCTTATCGGCAATGATAGGAGGAACAGCCCTGCTGGTGGCGAAGAATAAAGTTACGCTGAACGGATGCGGCGACAATCAATTTTGTAAAAATTGTCAGAAAGTAACCGTTTGCTCGCTGGATCCGGCCAGGAACCAACGGGAATCCAATCCGGCAAATCAATCTGCAAACAACCAGTAAAATGATGGACAAGTCCGAACCAAAAAAGATTGAAAGGCGCCACTTTCTCCGCAACGGGATGCAGCTGGCTCTGGCCGGCACACTGGTCGGAGTGGCAGGATTATCGGTCATGAAATCGAAAGCAAGCGGAATGGTCTGGCAGATCGATCCGTTTAAATGCGTGCAGTGCGGGAGATGCGCCACAGAATGTGTACGGATGCCTTCCGCAGTGAAGTGTGTTCACGCTTACAACCTTTGCGGTTATTGTGACCTCTGCGGAGGTTACCTGAAGCCTGATCCCAACGCAAGAACTACGGCTGCTGAAAATCAGCTTTGCCCCACGGCAGCCATCAAACGCAGGTACATTGAAGATCCTTTTTATGAATATGTTATCGATGAGGACCTCTGCATAGGATGTGCCAAATGTGTCGCCGGCTGTACCTCTTTCGGGAATGGCTCGCTGCATCTGCAAATCCGTCAGGACATCTGCAAAAACTGCAACGATTGTGCCATTGCACGCTTGTGTCCGGCTGAAGCAATCAGCCGCGTTCCGGCGGATAAACCGTACATGATAAAAGGCGGATTCAGGAAGGAAGCTCCGAAGGGTAAAGGATAAAGGAGAAAGGATAAAGGATAAAGGATAAATAACAGATGATCAGATTTTTAAAATATATACTCTTTTTCATTTTGCTGACTTCCGGGTCGGTAAATGCTCTTGCTGCCGAAGCGCAGCAAAGATTTCCCAAGCCGGAGTTTGCAACAGGATACACGCAGCCAGGTACGACAGCGCCGAATGCAAGATTCCAGCTTCTTGAATATCTGGATGTTACCATTCTGCTGCTTGTTCTGCTGGTTACAACCTGGCTGGTATTGAAAAAGCGATCGAGAATTGGTGTCTTCTGGATTTCAGTTTTCTCTTTGCTCTATTTCGGGTGGTACCGCGAAGGCTGTATCTGTTCGATTGGGTCCATTCAAAATGTAGTTTTGGGAATCGTTGACCCCACCTACGCCATTCCGGTTACTGCCCTCATTTTCTTCCTTTTGCCGCTGATTTTTGCGCTCTTTGCAGGACGCATTTTCTGCGCAGGCGCCTGTCCGCTGGGAGCCCTACAGGATATCATCGTATTTAAACCGATCGAACTTCCTAAATGGATTCAAAAAGTGCTCGGATTAATCCCCTTTTTGTACCTCGGACTGGCTGTCCTGTTGGTGGCAACAAAATCCGAATTCATCATCTGCAGGTATGATCCCTTCGTGGGATTCTTCAGGTGGGATGCGCCTTTCCACATGATTGTACTCGGAATTCTCTTCCTGGTTGTCGGGATTTTTGTAGCCCGGCCTTATTGCAGATTCTTTTGCCCTTACGGTGTATTACTTGGATGGATGTCCAAATTTTCGTCCCGCCATATGACGATTACACCGTCAACCTGCATCCAATGTAAGCTTTGCGCCAACTCCTGCCCCTTCGGAGCCATCAATGAGCCCGTCGTTGAAACGGGTAAACGCCGCAGCAATGTTAAAAGGCTTATGATCTATTTTCTGGTACTGCCCCTGTGGATAGGTATCGGCGGATACGCCGGATCCAAGATGAGCGTCCAGCTTTCCCGCTTCAACCGCACCGTTTACCTGGCCGATTTAATCCTGGAACATCCTGAAGTGAAGAATGACCCAAATAATATCGATGTGCGCACTTTTATGAGTTTGGGAAAATCACAAGATAAGTTAATTGCAGAAGCAGTGGTTATCCGGAACCAGTTCAATACCGGATGCTGGCTGCTGGGTGGTTTTATGGGATTAATCATCGGCAGCAGCCTGATCCGGTTGTCCACGTTCCGGAAAAGGGATGACTGGGAACCGGACAAAACCAATTGCCTGAGTTGCGCGAGGTGCATGCCGTATTGTCCCGTGAAGGAATGACGGACGGGGAGACGGGAAGACTGGATGACTGGACGACTGGACGATGGGACGACTTGACGATGGGACGACTTGACGGGTCACGGAGAATGAAACGGAGACGGAGAAACGGAGGGGACGACCGGACGATGAGACGACTGGACGACACGGAGAATGAAACGGAGAACGGGTCAGACGGAAAGACGGAAAGACGGAAAGACGGAAAGACGGGACGACGGGACGACTTGAAGACTGGAGACTGAGGACTTGAAGACTGGAGACTGGAGACTGAAGACTGAAGACTGAGGACTGGAGACTGAGGACTGAACGAGAGCAACTAACGGGATTTTAGCCGCATAGCGGCGGCCGATATTGTAGCCCTCGGTTTTAACCGGGGGTAAGAAAAGGCAAAGCATCAAGCGTCCGTGCTGGCAAGCCGAAAAAAGAGATAGGATGGTATCGGACGGACGGAATAAATTTTGAAAATGGACACGCAAAACCCGAAACCGGAGAGGCAGGGATTTGGTTAAAACTAAAAGCTAATAGCTAAAAGCTTTTCTTAAAAAAAATATATGAGCGGAATGAACTTTTCAGACAACGATAAAATCAAGCTGGCCAGCCGGATTGGCTGGATTGCCGCCTTTTTTTCACTGGCGCTGGCTGTTTTGCTGATTGCCAACTTCGTTCAGACAAAATTGAACGATCCGATCAACAACAAAACAATCCCGGCACTGGTCAAACGACTGAGCCAGAATCCCGCAGACGAGGATCTGAAAGCGGAAATCAGGGCTTTCGACCTGATGGCCCGGAAGGCCTATTTTACCAGCCACTGGCAAATCCGTACCGGAAGCTATCTTTTAATCCTGGGGGTGCTACTTACGATCCTGTCAGTCAGGACCATCCAATCCTATACTTCCAAACTCAACGAAATCGACCGAATCGACCACGTGAACGGCCTCGATGAACTGATGGCCAGAAAATGGGTACTTTACAGTGGGTCAGGCTTGTTATTGCTTGCTCTTGTGTCAGGCTTTTTGTCGAACAATTTATTGAAGGATTTCCAGGTCAATGAAAACAATGCACCGGAGGTTGAAAAAACCGAGGCTGTCGCCAAAGAGAAAACAGCTCCAACCGATACGGTTTCCAAATCCCCAGTGATACCTGCCAGCCTGAAATCAGCAATTGCAGATACTTCCGGTTCAGAGAATGCTAAAGAAGCTGTAAAACCGGTGCCTTCACCGGCAATTGCACCTTTTCCTACCACGGCAGAGTTACGGTCCAATTATCCCTTCTTCCGCGGCGCTGAAGGAATCGGTATCGCCTACCAGAAAAATACGCTCACCGACTGGGACGGAGCAAGCGGCAAAAATATGGTCTGGAAGGTGAAAATCCCCAAATCGGGGTTCAGTTCCCCGATCATCTGGGGCAGTCAGCTTTTCTTAACCGGGGCAGACGGGCAGGCCCGCATGGTTTACTGTTACGATAAAAACAATGGCAAATTGTTATGGGAAGCTGCTGCTGATAATATTCAAGGCTCTTCCGGCGTGCCTAAGGTTGCTTCGGATACCGGACTGGCAGCCCCAACCATGGCCACCGATGGAAGGGCTGTTTTTGCCATATTCGCCACCGGCGATGTGCTGGCGCTCGACCTGACCGGCAAACGCCTCTGGGCACGCAACCTCGGAGTTCCCGACAACCACTACGGGCATTCCTCATCGCTGGTTATTTACAAAGATAAATTACTGATACAATACGATACCAACAAATCCGGCAAACTGATTGCACTGTCCGCCAAATCCGGTGAGACTGTCTGGGAAACACCCCGCAAATCAAAAATAGCCTGGTCCTCCCCTGCCCTTGTCAATACCGGGAGCCGGATGGAAATCATCCTGTCGACCAATCCCAATATAAGCGGCTATAATCCGGAAACGGGAAAAGAGTTGTGGTCGGTTGACTGTCTTTCAGGTGAAGTCGGTCCCTCAATCGGTTACGCAGACGGAATGGTTTTTGCCGCCAACGAATATGCCAAGCTGGTTGGCATTCAACTGGGGGCAACCCCTTCAGTCGCCTGGGAATCGGACGAATTCCTGCCGGAAGTCGCCAGTCCGCTGGCTGTCAAAGGTTTGCTTTATATTGCAACCTCCTACGGCGTTTTCGCCTGTTTTGAGGCCAAAACAGGGAAGAAATTTTGGAGCCAGGAATACGGCGATCCATTCTATGCATCTCCTATTTATGCCGACGGGAAAGTATATATCACCGACATGTCAGGAAAGACACACATCGTAAAAGCAACCAGTGCATACCAGCTGATCGGCACCCCTGAACTGGGTGAAAAGGCCGTCTGCTCACCTGTATTTGCCGATGGCCGGGTCTACATCCGGGGAATGAATCAGTTGTATTGTTTTGGATTAAAATAAACAGAAAAACCGAGGTGAACGAACAAATCGCAATATATCAGGCAGTTGACAAAATAATTGAACAAAAGGGCCGTTCTGTCGAGTCGGTTATCCCCATCCTGCAGTCCATCCAGCAAAAATTCAATTATCTGCCGGAGGATGCCCTGAAATACGTTTGCCGTAAAACAAAGATCACCCCGGACCAGATTATCGGTGTTGCCTCTTTTTATTCCCAATTCAGGATGCATCCGGTCGGGGAACATATCATCAAGGTCTGTGTTGGCACCGCCTGCCACGTAAAAGGTGCAGACCATGTCCATGACGCGATTCGCCGTCATTTTAAACTGACCGGCGATGAAGAAACAGATGCTTCACGTAAATATACCATCGAAAGGGTTTCCTGCCTTGGATGCTGTACCCTGGCGCCTGTGGTCCAGATAGATGAGATAACCTACGGACATGTTACTTCCGACAAGGTCGAAAATATGCTGGCTGATTTCGAAAAACATACGAATGGCTCCAAACAGGGCAAAGGATTATTCCGGAACACTAAAGGCGAAGAGATTCAGGGTGAAATACGCATCGGACTTGGCTCCTGCTGCGTGGCATCCGGAAGCGAAGAGGTGAAAAAGGCAGTAGAGGAATCAGTTTCCGATACCGGCATCAGCATAAGCCTTAAAAATGTAGGCTGCGTAGGTATGTGCCACCAGGTGCCTTTGGTCGAGGTTATACCGCACAATAAAAAACCAATTCTGTATGCGAAGGTTAAACCTGAGGATATACCGGGGATTATCGCAAGCAACTTCAAACCTGCCGGCTATTTAAGAAGGCTGAAAAACGATATATATCATTTCTTCGAAAATGTTCAGACCAGCGGCGTCTGGCAGGGTGTCAAACAATATTCAATCGATGCCAGGGAAAAACAGGTAACTGATTTCCTTGATCGCCAAATCCCGATTGCTACCCGTTACCGCGGAATCATCAACCCGCTCGACCTGGAAGAATACAAAGCCCATCTGGGTTTCGCCGCCATGAAAACCTGTCTGACGGAACTATCCGGGGAACAAATTATTGAGCGAATCACCGACAGCGGTCTTCGGGGCCGGGGTGGCGCCGGTTTTCCTACCGGGATAAAATGGAAACTGGTAGCCGGACAATTTTCAGCTGAAAAATACCTTATATGCAACGGAGATGAAGGAGATCCCGGGGCATTCATGGACAGGATGCTGCTTGAATCATATCCATACAGGGTCATTGAAGGAATGGTGATTGCGGCCAAAGCCGTAAACGCTTCACAGGGATTCTTCTACATCCGCGCCGAATATCCGCTGGCGTTGGTACGTATAAACCAGGCGCTTATCAACTGCCGCGAGAACAATTTACTCGGCGACAATATTTTGAACTCCGGCTTTTCTTTCGACATCACCATTTATGAAGGCGCCGGCGCATTTGTCTGCGGGGAAGAGACTGCCCTGATCGCATCGATGGAAGGCCAGCGCGGTTACCCGCGCATCAGACCGCCATTCCCCGCAGAAAAAGGACTCTGGGGCAAACCCACCCTTATCAACAACACAGAGACATTTGCCCAGGTTTCCTACATTATTCAGGAAGGATCCGGAAGTTTTTCATCCATCGGCAGTCCGACAAGCAAAGGCACCAAGGTTTTCGCCCTTGCCGGGAAAATCAACCGCGGAGGTCTTATCGAGGTTCCGATGGGTATCACTGTCCGCCAGATTGTGGAAGAGATCGGCGGAGGAGTCCAAAATGGAAAAAAATTCAAAGCCGTTCAGATTGGCGGTCCATCGGGCGGTTGTGTGCCGATCCAGCTGTATGATACCCCCATCGATTACGAATCTTTGCTCGAAGTCGGAGCCATGATGGGATCAGGCGGTCTCGTGGTACTCGACGAAGACGATTGCATGGTAGATATTGCCCACTACTTCCTCTCCTTTACCCAGCACGAGTCCTGCGGAAAATGCACATTCTGCCGTGTCGGCACCCGGAAAATGCTGGATATCCTCACCAAAATCACAACAGGGAAAGGAACGGAGAAAGATCTTACAGAACTGGAAAACCTGGCCTACTGGACCAAAAAAGGGAGTCTCTGCGGATTGGGAAAATCTGCACCCAATCCGGTGCTTTCGACCTTGAAATATTTCAGGGATGAATACACCGCTCATCTCAACGGTAAATGTCCGTCACATAAATGTACCGAACTGATCCGCTACCAGATCAACGATTTGTGTATCGGCTGCACCTTATGTGCCCAGAAATGCCCTACTGACGCAATTTTGTTCCAACCGCACAAAAAACATGAAGTAATTACCGACCTCTGCATCAAATGCGATGCGTGCCGGACGGTATGCCCGGTGGATGCGGTAGATATTTTTTAACGATCAGACCTGACAGGTTTTGAAAACCTGTCAGGTCTAAAAAAATAAAAATGGTAAAACTGACAATAGACAATCTTCCGATAGAAGCCGATACCGGCACAACAGTCTGGCAGGCAGCCAGATTGGCCGGAATTGATATCCCAACCATGTGCTACCTGGAAGAGACCGGCCATATCACTTCCTGCATGATTTGCCTGGTAAAGAATGCAAAAAACGGTCAGTTGTTTGCATCCTGTTCGACACCGGTTGCGGAAGGTCAGGTCATTATAACAGGCGATCAGGAAGTAATTGAATCCCGGAAAACCGCACTGGAACTGCTGCTCAGTGAACATACGGGAGATTGTGAAGCGCCTTGTCAGTTGGTTTGTCCGGCACACATGAACATTCCGCTGATGAACAGGCTTATCGCCAAAGGGGAATTTGCAAAATCGCTGGAGGTGGTCAAACGTGACATCGCGCTGCCTTCTGTTTTGGGAAGGATCTGTCCGGCACCCTGCGAGGCGGCCTGCCGGCGCAAACAGGTGGATGAAGCAGTCTCCATCTGCACACTGAAACGGTTTGTCGGGGATGAAGATTTGAACCAAAATCAGCCATACCGACCCCTACCGGCTTCCCCGTCAGGGAAAAAAGTAGCAATCATCGGAGCAGGTCCTGCCGGATTGGCTGCTGCTTATTATCTGCAGATCAAGGGCCACCAGGCCGTAATATTCGAAAAATCAAACTCGCCGGGCGGAACCCTCACACAAATTGCAATTGATATTTTACCCCCGAAGATCCTGCAGTCGGAGATTGATGAAATACTTGCCCTGGGCGTTCACCTCCGTTTAAATGAAACGGTAGATGAAGTAAGGTTTGCCCTTTTGCAAAGTGAATATGATGCAATCGTCCTGGCAACAGGTACAACTACCGCCGACAATCATCATTTCGGACTTGAAACAAATAATTTGGGAATCGTTGCCGACAAATTTAGCTACTTAACTTCAGGGGCAAATATTTTTGCTGTGGGAAATGTCCTTCGGAATTCAAAAATGGCTGTCCGGTCGGTCGGACAAGGCAAGGAGGTGGCTGCAGTAATCGATCACTATTTGGCATACGGAGAAGTGAAAGGTTACCCGGCACGTTTCAATTCAAAATTCGGAAAACTATCCGCGGAAGAATTCCTTCATTACCTGAAAGATTCCGAAACATCGCCACGCCAAAAAACCGAACCGGAAGGATTTACAAGCGAGTCAGCCATTCTTGAGTCAAAACGGTGCATGCATTGCGATTGCCGTAAACCTGAGTCTTGCCTCCTGCGCGAATTCTCGCACCAATACCAGGCCGATCAGAAACGGTTCAAAGGTGACGACAGGAAAACAGCGGAGAAACTTATTCACCGCGAAGGGATTGTGTATGAACCTGCCAAATGCATCAAATGCGGCATATGCGTAAAACTGACAAGCATCCACAAAGAAGAATTCGGGCTGACATTTATCGGACGCGGTTTTGACGTCAAAGTGGGAGTCCCTTTCAACGAAATGATAGAGCAGGGCTTAAGAAAAACAGCACAGGTGGTGGCAAATGCCTGTCCGACCGGGGCCCTGGCAATGTTTGATGAAGAACAACAACTGAACCTATAATTTCTTCATCCCGACTCTCGACAAATAACTGCTCTTTGCTAATTTGGGATCTGCATCAAGGGCAATGTACAAAATGGTCTTTACATCAATGACAACAGCCTGCAATTTTGAAAGATCCGGCGAGACATAACTTACAGGTTTCTTGTCGTAATTATGATTTGATGCCATGAGTTTTGGTATTAATGATTAAAAAATAAAGATCCCTGCCCGGGACTTCTAAGCTATGTGGCTTAAGTCAATGTCAAATTTTAGTGAGAAGTAAAGTATTGACAGTGAATGACAGAATTGGCGCAAGTTACTAAAAATTATCGGATAAGCTGTATAAAAGTCATGTTTTATATAATAAAGCGCTGATAATAATCATAATAAACGTTAAAATGTTTTTTCTTCCAAATTCACAGGGAATTTCGTTTTAAAACTGTTTCTTAGTTTTGTCCAAAGAGTTTGGTATTTTTATAGTTTTTAAACGCTGTCATGATAAACTAACATGGTTCAATTCCGGATTCTGATTCTGTTATTATTGGGTCTTTTACTGAAGCTTCCGCTTTCCGGTCAGCAAAGCTGGTCCATTTTCAGGGGCAACCAGCAACTGACCGGTACGACCTCTCAAATTGTACCGGAAATCCCCCGTTTGTTGTTTTCATTCCCTACCGGGGATGATATCAAAGCCTCACCGGTGGTTTCAGGGCAAACTATCTACTGCGGATCCACCGATGGGCATATGTACGCCATCGGATTTGACGGCAAACTAAAATGGAAATTTGTCTCAGGAAACGCCATCGAAGCGCCTGCACTGCTGATCGAAAATTCCGTAGTTTTCGGAACGCTCGACGGGTGGCTTTTCAGGTTGGACGAAAAATCCGGTAAGGAAATATGGAAATACAAAACCGACAACCAGATTATGGGCTCTGCCAACTGGTACAAATACGGTTCCAATATCCGGCTATTGGTGGGCAGCTATGATTACAACCTGCATGCGGTGGGACTTTCCAAAGGCGACAGCATCTGGCGGTATGAATCCGACAACTACATTAACGGAGCTCCGGCCATTTACGGGAAATATGCTGTTTTCGGCGGCTGCGATGGTTTTGTGCACCTGGTGAATATCGAAACCGGAAAAGTATTCAGGAAAATTGATCTCCAGACTTACATCGCCTCATCTCCTTTGATTGAAGGCCACCTGGCTTATGTCGGCGATTATGAAGGACGATTTTTCTGCATCGACCTGGATGCCGGTAAAGTAGTCTGGAGCTACAAAGAACCGGATAAGAACCTCCCTTTCATCGCTTCTCCTGCAATGAGCGGAAATTTCATTGTAATAGGAAACCAGGATCGTTTTCTTTACTGCCTGGACAAAATTTCAGGAAAAGTGATCTGGAAGGTAAAAACAAGTAACCGAATCGAATCTTCTTCCGTTATAGCAGGTGAAAGGGTAATTACCGGCACCATGGACGGGATGCTCTATATCCACGATCTGAAAACCGGAAAAGAGCTCTGGAAATATGAGCTTGGCAGTCCGATTCTCGGAAATGCGGCCGTCGCTTCAGGAAAGATTGTCGTTGGCGCCGGTGACGGGAGGATTTATGTGTTTGGGTAGGTCGAGGAGGACGGGACGACTGGACGACTGGACGACTTGATGACTGGACGACGGGACGACGGGAGGACTGGATGACGGGACGACTGGATGACGGGACGACTGGACGACGGGACGACTGGATGACTGGATGACTGGACGACTGGACGACGGGACGACGGAATGTCAGACTGGAGACTGCGGACTGGAGACTGTGGACTGGAGACTGA